>NZ_JADPJQ010000119.1:70698-330380 GCF_023073515.1 Bradyrhizobium sp. 17
ACGATAGAGGAGATGGCGTCGCTTTGGTGTGGCGACCTACGCCGCGCGCACCTTGGCGAGGAAGCCGTCGACTGCGCTGCGCAGCGCGCCGGACTGGCTGTCGAGCTCGCGAGCGTTGGTGAGCACGTCGCTTGCCGCCGTGCCGGTCGCTTCCGCGGCCGAGGTGACGCTGCCGATATTGGCGTTGATCTCGTTCGATCCGGCCGCGACCGACTGAATGTTGCGGGCGATCTCGCGGGTCGCCTCGCCTTGCTGCTCGATCGACGCGGAAATGCCCGCGGTGATCTCGCTCATCTCGGCGATGGTCTGAGTGATGCCGCCGATGGCGGCGACCGCATCGCTGGTCGATGTCTGCATCGCCGCGACCTGGGCGGAGATTTCCTCGGTGGCCTTGGCGGTCTGGTTGGCCAGCGCCTTGACTTCGGAAGCGACGACGGCGAAGCCGCGGCCGGATTCACCGGCACGCGCCGCTTCGATGGTGGCGTTGAGGGCGAGCAGATTGGTCTGTGCCGCGATCGAGTGGATCAGCTTGACCACCTCGCCGATCTTCTCGGCGCCGGTGGAGAGTTCCTGCACCGTGGCATTGGTGCGCTCGGCGTCGTTGACAGCGCGGCTCGCCACTTCGGTCGAGCGGGTGACCTGGCGCGAGATCTCCGCAACCGAGCTCGACAGCTCTTCGGCAGCCGCGGCAACCGTGCCGACATTGCCCGACGCTCTCTGCGAGGCCGCGCCGACCGTCGCCGCACGCGACGAGGCGTCGCCGGCGGTCGCGGTCATCGATTGCGCAGTGGCTTGCATGCCCGTCGCAGCCGAGGAGACCGAGCGGACGATACCATTGACGCTGCGTTCGAAGTCGCTGGCGATGCCCTCCATCACGCTGCGACGTTCCGCCGCTGCGCGATCCTTGGCATCGGCTTCGCTCTTCTCGATGTCGCGGATGCGGACAGCGTTGTCCTTGAAGATCTGGACGGTCGACGCCATTGCGCCGACCTCGTCACCACGGCCGACGCCCGGAATGTCGCCGTCGAGCTTGCCCTCGGCGAGATCCTTCATGCGGGCTCCGAGCAGGGCGAGCGGGCGGCTGATGCTGCGACCGATCAGCCAGGCAACGCTGCCGGCGACGATGACGATACCGAGCATGGCCAAGCCGAGCAGCCAGTAGACCGGACCCATCTTGGCGTCGATATCATCGAGATAGGCGCCGGTGCCGAGATACATGTCGAAGCCGGGGACCGCGACCGCGTAGCCGAGCTTGCGGATCGGCTTCTCCTGGCCGGGCTTCACATATTCATAATACAGCAGGATCGAACCATTGGCCTTGACCCCGTCCATCAACTCGGCAGACAGCTTGCGGCCGTTGGTCACGACATCCATGCGGTTGCTGCCGATCTGCTTCGGATCGGGCGCGAGCTGGGTGATGCCGTCATAGGACGTGCCGAACAAATAGCCCGCACCGTTGTCATACGTCATTGCATTGCCGTAGCGACGAATCTCGGCCATCGCCGCATCCTTCGTCAGCTCGCCGGCGTCGACCCGCTTCTTGAGGGCAGCGGCGTAGTTGCGCCCCATCTCCACGATCGCCTTGGCCTGATCGATGCGCGCGTTCACCATCTCCTGCTTCATCAGGTATCCGGCGAGGATCCCGGAAATGCACAGTCCGAACAAGGTGACGCCGACGAGGATGCCGAGCTTGGGGGCGATCTTCATATTGCTTAATTTCACGGGATGCTCCGGCAACACAGGGATAAGGACGCGCGAGTGAATCGATCGAAATCAAATTAACCTTTAGGGGGTGACCCCTTAGCAAGCTGTTACGGGGCGCCCCGTAGAAGCCCGGAGAAGACGTCGAACCAGTCGTATAAATCGCCTCAATGACAACCGGGAATTGTACGCGACCTCCTCGATTTCGCGTAAAAGACGCAAAGGCCCGCGCAAAGCATGGGTCACAACAAGAAACCAAATCGGGAGCAGGACATGCCGAGATACAGGGTGGTGACGCCGAAGGGCGCGAGCTTCACGGTCGCGAGCAGCGATTATTCCTACGAGCGCGAGGCGCTCGATCCGATCGACGCCGAGATCGTCGAGGCGCCGGCCGACGAGGCCGGGTTCATCGCCGCCGCGAAGACAGCGGACGCCATCTACGCCAAGGGCATCCCGATCACCAAGACCATCATCGACGCGCTGGAGAGCTGCAAGGTCATCACGCTGGGCTCGGTCGGCGTCGACAGCGTCGACATCAAGGCCGCGACCGCGCGCGGCATTCCCGTCACCAACATCCCCGACACCTTCATCGAGGAGGTCGCCGACCATGCCATGATGCTGCTGCTCGCTGGCTTCCGCCGGCTGGTCGAGCAGGACCGGATGGTGCGTAGCGGCCGCTGGGCCGAGGGCCGGCCGGCGTTGTCGAAGATACCGCGGCTGATGGGCCAGACGCTCGGCTTCATCTCGTTCGGCCGCGTGGCGCGTGCGGTTGCGAAACGCGCAGCTCCCTTCGGCCTGCGGATGATGGCCTACGATCCCTTCATCCAGGAAACGCTGATGTCCGACCACGGCGTGATTCCGGCGACGCTGAACGAGGTGTTGTCGCAATCCGACTTCGTCTCGATGCACGCCCCCGCCCGGCCCGAGGTGCATCACATGCTCACCGAGAAGCACTTCCGGCAGATGAAGAAGGGGTCCGTCTTCATCAACACGGGTCGCGGCGCCACCGTGGACGAGGAAAGCCTGATCAAGGCGCTTCAGGAGGGCTGGATCGCCCATGCCGCCCTCGACGTGCTGGAGAAGGAGCCGCCCTCGCACAACAATCCGCTGCTCGGCATGGACAATGTCACCCTGACCGCCCACGTCGCCTCCGCCTCGGCACGGTTTGACGAGGCGCGCAAGCGCCGGGTGGGCTACGAATTGTCACTGGTGCTTCAGGGCATGTGGCCGGTAAGCTGCGTCAATCCGTCGGTGCTGCAAGACACCGCGCTCCGCCGCTGGCAGCCTGTCAGCATGGACCGCGGCCCGAACAGCTAGACGGGACGGCCGCGAAGGCGCGCCGGCAACCGGAAAGACCCTTCACCGGCGATCAACGCCGGGAAGGGAAACATATAGGGAGGAACCGATGAGGAACGACATCACGCGTCGTGATGCCTTGGCGCTGGGCCTGTCCGCTGCGGCAATCGCGGCAACCGGTGCTCCGGCAAATGCGCAATCCGCGATCAAGGCCGCGGACGTCCCCACACCGAAACTGCCGATCGAGAAAGGCGCATCCCTGCGCATGCTGCGACCGGTACGTTTCGTCCAGGCCGACGAGGACGTGTTCCGCGCCAATGCGGCCAAATTCACCAAGGAGACCGGGGTCGAGGTCAAGGTCGACTTCGTCGGCTGGGAGGACATCAACCAGCAGACCGCGGTGACCGCGAATTCCGGTGCCGGCCCCGATATTATCATCGGCTTCTCCGATGCGCCGCACATCTATATCGACAAGCTGATCGAGCTGACCGACGTCGCCGACTATGTCGGCAAGCGGTACGGCGGCTGGCTGCCGCTGGCGCAGCGCTACGGCAAGAAGAACAAGAGCGACGCCTGGATCGGACTGCCGTTCGGCGCGACCGCGGGTCCGCTGATCTACCGCAAGTCGATCCTGCGATCGGTCGGCTTCGACAAGGTGCCGGAAGACCATGCCGGAATCCTCGATCTCTGCCAGAAGCTTCAGAAGGCCGGCAAGCCGGCCGGCTTGGCGCTCGGCAACGCCAAGGGCGACGGCAACGGTTTTGCGAACTGGGCGCTGTGGTCGCACAACGCGGCGCTGCTCGACGAAGAGGGGAACGTCGTCATCAACAGCAAGGAGACGATCGCCGCACTGAACTGGGTCAAACAGCTCTATCCGACCTTCATCGCCGGCACGACGTCATGGAACGACGTCAGCAACAACCGCGCCTACGCCGCGCAGGAGATCTCGCTGACCGCCAACGGCGTCTCGCTGTATTTTTCACTGAAGAACGATCCGGCGACCAAGGCGATCGCCGACGACAGCGAACATCAACTGCTGCCGAAGGGTGTCGCCAAGGTCTCGCCGATGGCGGGCCTGACGCTAAACGCCATGCTGTTCAAGCACAGCCAGTACCCCAACGCCGCAAAGGCCTTCCTGCAATACATGCTGGAAAAGGACCAGTACGAGCCGTGGCTCAACGCCAATTCCGGCTACTGGGCCCAGCCGCTCGCGGCTTACGCGGAGGCCAAGGTCTGGAGCGAAGATCCCAAGATCAAGATCTTCAAGGACACCATGAACACCATCTACTATGACGGCTATGCTGGCCCGATCTCGACCGCGACCGGTGCCGTCAGCGCCGACTACGTGCTGATTCAGATGTTCGCATCCGTCGCGACCGGCGCTGCCACGCCGGAAGCCGCAGCCGCGGAAGCCGAGCAGCGCTGCAAGCGGTACTTCCGGCGGCAGAAGTAGCGCTGGCCAAAAGCGCGTCATCGCGAGCGAAGCGAAGCAATCCAGCCTGTCTTCCCAGTTACAGCCTGGATTGCTTCGTCGCCCCAGTGCAAAATTGCTTCGCAATTTTGTTACGGGCTCCTCGCAGTGACGGGCCTGGTGACTTTCAGAGACGGGACAACAAACCGATGTCCGTGACCACACTCTCTTCTCCTGCCCTCGTGCACCGGCAACCCTCCTGGCTGGTGCGCCTGTTCGACTACAAGCCGTTCCTGATCGTGATGTGCCTCGCACCTGCGATCGGGCTGCTCACGGTGTTCCTGACCTATCCGCTCGGCCTCGGCATCTGGCTCGCCTTCACCGACACGACGATCGGCAGAAAAGGCGTCTTCGTCGGCTTCGAGAATTTCCAGTATCTGCTCACCGATTCCCTGTGGTGGAACGCGGTGTTCTACAGCGTGGTCTACACGGGGATCGCGACCTTTGGAAAGTTCGCGCTCGGCTTCTGGCTCGCACTGCTGCTCAACAACCATTTTCCGTTCAAGAGCCTGTTGCGTGCGATCATCCTGATGCCCTGGATCGTGCCGACGGTGCTCTCGGCGCTGGCGTTCTGGTGGATCTACGATCCGCAGTTCTCGATCATCTCCTACCTTCTGGTCGACGTGCTGCACTGGCGCACCACCAATATCGACTTCCTCGGCTCGCCCTGGCCGGCGCGCTTCTCGCTGATCGCCGCCAATATCTGGCGCGGCATTCCCTTCGTCGCGATCTCGCTGCTGGCGGGCCTGCAGACCATTTCGCCCTCGCTCTACGAAGCCGCGATGCTCGATGGCGCCAGCGCCTGGCAGCGGTTCCGCTACATCACCTTCCCGATGATGATGCCGATCCTCGCGATCGTCATGACCTTCTCGATCATCTTCACCTTCACCGATTTCCAGCTGGTCTACGCCATCACCCGGGGCGGCCCCGGCAACTCAACCCATTTGCTGGCAACGCTGGCCTTCCAGCGCGGCATTGCGGGCGGCGAGCTCGGCGAGGGCGCGGCGATTGCGGTGTCGATGATCCCGTTCCTCGTGTTCGCAACGCTGTTCTCTTATTTCGGCCTGGCGCGCCGCAAATGGCAGCAGGGAGAGAGCAATGACTGATACCGCCGCCGAGCCGGCCGCCGTCGCCACCACGCCGCCGGACACCATGGCCTGGGATTCCGGGCTGCGGCGGCTGATGATGATCTATCTGCCGCTCGGCTGCTTCGTGCTGATCCTCCTATTTCCGTTCTACTGGATGACGATCACGTCTTTCAAGCCGAACGCAGAGCTGATGAACTACAAGGAGCACAACCCTTTCTGGATCTCCTCGCCGACGCTGGCCCACATCAAGCACCTGTTGTTCGACACCGCCTATCCGCGCTGGCTGTGGACGACGATGCTGGTCGCGGTCGGGGCGACTACGCTGTCGCTGATCGCGAGCACGCTGGCCGCCTATGCGATCGAGCGCCTGCGCTTCCGCGGCAGTCCCTATGTCGGCCTCGGCATTTACATGGCCTATCTCGTGCCGCCGTCGATCCTGTTCATTCCGCTCGCGACCGTGGTCGTGCAGTTCGGCCTGTTCGACAGCCCGCTTGCGTTGATCCTGGTCTACCCGACCTTCCTGGTGCCGTTCTGCACCTGGCTCCTGATCGGCTATTTCAAGTCGATCCCCTACGAGCTCGAGGAATGCGCGCTGGTGGACGGTGCCACCAGGCTCCAGATCCTGCGGCGGATCACGCTGCCGCTGGCGGTGCCCGGCCTGATCTCGGCCGGCATCTTCTCCTTCACGCTGTCCTGGAACGAGTTCATCTACGCGCTCGCCTTTATCCAGAGCGGCGCCAACAAGACGGTGCCGGTCGCGATCCTGACCGAGCTCGTCACCGGCGACGTCTATCAGTGGGGCGCGCTGATGGCGGGCTCGCTGCTCGGCTCGCTGCCGGTTGCGATCTTCTACTCGCTGTTCGTCGATTACTACGTGTCGTCGCTGACGGGCGCGGTCAAGGAGTAGCTGTCGGCTGCGGCGTTTGGCCCGGTTTCACAAAACTGCAATGCGCGGTCCGCATAAGACGGCCTCCGTTAACAGGAGACGCACATGCGCGCGACTTTGCTTAGTACCGTCGCAACGATCATTCTGACCGCGAGCTCCGCGCTGGCGCAGAGCGAAGGCGAATTCCCCGCCAAGCTCGCCGGCCACGTCGTGATGCCGGCCGCCACGTTCATCGACGCGCCGGCTGATGCTCCCGCCGATCTCAAGACATCCGGTAAATACACCACCGGGAAGCGGGTCGACGCGCTCGGCACGGTGATGGGCAAGTCCTATGAGCGGGCCACCGGCGTGTCGCTGCCGTTCAAGGGCCAGCCGCTGCAGGGCCATTCCGGTATCAAGTCGATGGGGGACGGCACTTTCTGGGTCATCACCGACAACGGCATGGGCGCGCGCGCCAATTCGCCAGATTCGATGCTGTACCTCAACCGCTACAGGATGGATTGGGCCGGCGGCAAGATCGAGCGGCTGGAGACCGTGTTCCTGCACGATCCCGACAGACGCGTGCCGTTCCGCATCGTGCATGAAGACACCGAGAGGCGTTACCTCACCGGCTCCGACTTCGACACCGAAGGTTTCCAGATTATCGGCGACACCTTCTGGATCGGCGACGAGTTCGGCCCCTACATCCTGAAGGCCGACAAGACCGGCAAGATTCTGGCCGTATTCGAGACGGTCGCCGACGGTAAGCCCGTGCGATCGCCGGATCATTGGGCGGTGGCGACCCCGGGCGCGCCGGGTGCGACCTACACCAACGTCAACCTCCGACGCTCCAAGGGTTACGAGGGCTTCGCCGCCTCGAAAGGCGGCAAGTTTCTCTACGGCCTGCTCGAGGGGCCGCTCTGGGATGCCGAGAAAAAGGACTGGGAGAAGGTCGACGGCAAGGAAGCCTCGCGCATCCTCGAATTCGACGTCGCCGCGGAAAAATTCACCGGCCGCTACTGGCAGTATGTGTTCGAGCAGAACGGCAATGCCATCGGCGACTTCAACATGATCGACCCGAGCGCCGGCCTGATCATCGAGCGCGACAACGGCGAAGGCACGCCCGAAAAGGCCTGCCCGCAAGGCACCCGCGGCGAGAACTGCTTCCCCGACGTGGCCAAGTTCAAGCGCGTCTACAAGATCGAGCTCACCGACGCCAATGTCGGCAAGCCCGTGCGCAAGATCGGCTACATCGACCTCCTGAAGATCAGGGATCCCGACAAGAAGGCGAAGAAGCCGCTCAATGACGGCGTCTACACGTTCCCGTTCTTCACCATCGAGAACGTCGATCGTGTCGACGAAACCCACATCATCGTCGGCAATGACAACAATCTGCCGTTCTCGTCCAGCCGCGATCCCAACAAGGCCGACGACGACGAGTTCATGCTGCTCGATGTCGCGGACTTCCTGAAGGCGAAGTAAGCCAGCGCTCTCTCAACGCGGGTCATCGCCCGGCTCGACCGGGCGATCCAGTACGCCGCGGCGCCAGCGATCAAATCGTGAGGCCGCGGCGTACTAGATGCCCCGCCCTCGTGCGTAACTGCGCACTAGGCGGGACATGACGGACAGTGAGCGAGCACGAGGTAAAGACAACTCGCACCTCGGCGCCGCACATCAACCCGCCGGCACGATCACCATGCTCTTGTCCTTCGGCCAGCGAATGCGCCAGACGAAGTTGATGTCCTTGACCTCGCCGGGCTTGGCGTCGAACGACCATTCCAGCACGCCGCGCCGGTCGCGAATGTTGCTTGCGGTCGGCGGCGTGGTCGCAGGCAGCATCTCGACGAGGATGTCCTCGTTCTCGCTGACCGGCAATTGATCCTCAATCGCGACCTTGATCGGGAAGTCGTGACCATTGCGGATCGTCGTCTTGAACGATCGCTCGTCGGTCTTCGACGTCGTGACCAGGAGACCGGCCGAACCTTCGTTGCGCTTGAGCACCGCGCGCTCGATCCTGACCTTGTCGTCGGCGCCGAAGCCGAGCCGCACGATATCGTCCTTGGCCGAAGCCGAGAGTTTGCCGCGGCCGACGAAAGTCCCGTCGCGATAGATTGCGACCTTGCCCGGCAACAGGCTCGTGTCGTCGGTCTGCTTGAAGCTCGCTTCGAGGAAGGCGGTGGGGTCCATCACCGGTGCCGCGCGCACCATGAGATCGGCGGGCACGGTCATCGAGGCGATGCGCAGGCTCTTGGCGCCCTCGGCGGCCCCGAGGCTGACGCGGCCGGGAATTTTGTAGGTGGCCTGGAAGTCACCGATCTCGGCGACCGCCTGCTGCTCTTCGGCGCGTTCGCGGATATCGTCCGCCGCCTTGGCCGCGGAAGTTTCCATCTTGCGCTGCTGCATGGGCGCCGCCGCAGGCATTGCCGAATCCGAAACTGAGCCCAGCGCCCGCGGCTTCGGCACTTGCGGATACTGCGCGACCAGCGAATTCAGCTCCGGCGCGCTGCCGCCGCGGCCGATGCGGACCGTGGAGACGCCGAGCGCGACGTTCGACCAGTCCTCGCCGGTCGCCTGCGTGACCTCGGCGCGGCGGACAAGCTCGAGCTGCGGTTTGCGGTCCTTCGCGCCGGTATCGAGCCGGGCGTCGTAGAGCGGCAGCCAGCGCGCATTACGCACATTGTAGGTGACCCGCAACGTCGCCTTGGTTGCTGCCGGCGCCGCGATGTCCATGCGGACTTCGAGCTTGCTCGGCGGCTTGGCCTTGCGCTCGACTTCGAGCTGGGCGATCTGCCGATCGATCTCGCGCATCTTGCGCGTGGCGTCGCGAACGGCGGTATCGGCGCTCGCAATTTCGTCGCCAACGGCGGCAAAGGCCGTGCGCCATTCGGCAATCGGCCGCGCCTCGCCCTTGTCGCCGATGCCCGCGGGAGAGGCTTCCGCAAAGTGCTCCGCGAATTTGCGCCGCGCAATGGCCGAGTCGATCGCGCCTTGCAGGTCGGCGCGCTGGTCGTTCAGCGCCTCGATGCGCTTGTCCAGCTCCGGCAGATTGACCGGCGCCGCACGCGGCGTTCGCGCATCGATCGTACCGATGGTGAGCTTCGCTCCCCCCTCACCCTCCACCCGGATCGAGGAGGTGTCGAGACCAAGCGGGAAGTCCTTGGCAATGAGCGTCGAGTCACCAGACGGCAGGTCCACCGCGATGACGCGGGTGACGGTCGCGCCATCGGGGTAAACCGTAACGGTATCGATCGCCGATGTGGCGTCCAATTCGGCGGCCCATGACCACGACGCGAATGCCGTGGTCACCAGAACCAGGCTCGTCGTTGCCAAACATTTTGCGGTGATGCGCATCAAGTCCCTCCTCCAAGTCATCGCCGCCGCCAGCCGGACGCGCGATCCAATGCCTCGCCAACACGGTTGGACGCGGCAGGGGAGGAACTGGTTCGATTGGGGTTTCCGTGGGGCGCCGCCGCGGCGGCAGCAAGGCCCGCGACGGAGCGCTTAATCCTGAGGGGTAGAACCCTGCGCGAAGATGCGGCGAAGCAGGTCCGTCACGTTCTTCGCACCGGCCTTCCTCAGAATGCCGGCGCGATAGCCCTCGACCGTGCGCGCGCTCAGATGCATGCGCCGGGCGATCTCCTTGTTGGTCAGGCCCGCGGCGAGATGCTCGAGCACGTCGCCTTCGCGCGCGGACAGGGGTTCGCAGCCGGGCAACCACCGCTGCCGGTTGGAGCCCGGCTGCGCGAACTCGTCGATGGCGGCATCGATCCGGTCGACGATGTCGCGGGTGCGGAACGGCTTCTCGATGAAGTCGGCCGCGCCGCTCCTGATGGCATCCACCGCCATGGCGATGCTGCCGTTTGTCGCGGTCACCAGCACCGGCGCCATGCAGTTTTCCTCGCGCAGGCGCTTGAGCACGTCGAGACCGGAGCGATCGGGCGGCATCTCCAGCAGCACGCAGGCCGGCATCCGCGCCTTGGCCTCCGAGAGCAGAGACGCGCCGTCGGCGAAGCAGATCACGTTGTATGCGCTTTGTTGAAGCGCGGTGGACAATTGTTCGCGGGAGGCGGCATCGGTGTCGATGACGAATACCTCACCCTTGGAAAGCATGTTCCCCGGCATAATTCCGATCCAGCAATGTCTTGGGTCAAATGGTCCGAGACGGCAGCGGGGCCTCGTCGCGCCGCGCCGTCATATGCACGGCATTCACGCCCGTGCTTCGGTTTTACTTATGTATGTTCCACCCGGTTCCCGGATTTGACGGATCGGGACAGAAACTTTACATTTCGGGACATCTGCGGGATGTCCGGCAGGAACGGGTCGCATGACCGACCTCATTCGCAGCGCGGGCTTGAGCTATTACCCGGAGGTCGCCCGGTCGGTCGGGCTCGACCCCAAACACATGATGCGCAAGGTCAGGCTGCCGCTGGCCTGCCTCGACAAGCCCGACACGCCCATTGCCGTCACCGGTCTCCGCCGTCTGCTCGAATTGTCGGCCGAGGCGTCCGGCGCCGAAGATTTCGGCTTGCGGCTTGCTGAACGCGGCGGGCTGACCAATTTCGGCGCGGTCGGCCTGATCGTGCGCGAACAGGCGACCGTTGGTGAAGCCATCGAAGCCTTCTCGCGCTTCATCCCGATCCATCACGACGGCATGAAGCTGGACGTCACCCGCAACAAGCAGACCGTGACCGTCACGCAGCACCTGCGCGGCCGGCAGCCGACCGCGCCGCGCCAGTCGATCGACATGGCGCTCGGCAGCGTCCACCGCATCATCCAGTCGCTGTTCGGCAGCGATTGGCGGCCGCAGGAAGTTCACCTGCATTACCCACCGCCGCTCGACCGCAAACGCTACCGCGAGTTCTACGGCTGCCGTGTGACCTTCAATGCGGAGGCCGATTCGATCCTGTTGTCGGCACACGACATGGAGCGCCGGATCCCGAGCGCGCATCCGCTGATCGCGAGCTATCTGCGCAAGCGGATCGAGGCGATCGAGACGCGGCCGGCAAGCTGGGAGGAGAAGGTCGACGAGGTCGTGCGTCTCCTGCTCGCCGGCGGCGACTGCACGGTCGAGCGCGTCGCCGAACACCTCGCCTGCACCCGGCGTACCATCCACCGCCACCTCGCCGAAGCCGGCACCAGCTTCTCGGCCATTCTCGACGCGCAGCGCGCCGATCTCGTGGTCCAGCTCATCGACGACCCCGGCCGGCCGCTGGCCGACATCGCCGTGCAGCTCGGCTTCTCCGCACAGAGCGCCATGGCCCGCTGGTTTCGCGGCCATTTCGGCTGCACCATCACCGCATGGCGCAAAGGCGCCCGGCCATTGGCGGCAACGGCGGCTTGATTTTCAAGACCGATCACATCACCCGCGCAAACATGCGAAAGCCCGGCGCACCGATGATCGCCTCGAAGGCAGGATCGCGCTTCTCCTCGGCAAGGACAAAGCCGGCCTTGGTATAAGCGCGCTCGGCGGGCTCGTTGCCGATCAGGAACGATATTGTCGCCCGTGCACATCCAGCCGCTCGCCCCTTCTCCAGCGCATGCGCGATCAGTGACTGCACCAGGCCGCGGCCGCGATAGGCGGGATCGGTCGCGACATGCTCGATCATCCAATCGCCTTCGCCGCCCTGAACCCAGCAGGCGCGGGTGTAGCCGCCGCGTTGACGGATGGCCTCCAGCTCTGCCGCGGCGATTCCGGACGCGGCTGCGACTTCCTCGATCGCACGCCAAGCCGCTGGTCCCGTGCCGGCCGCCGGTAGCGCACACAAGGCGGCAGCAGGCTTGCCATCGATCTCGGCGACCAGAAATTGCGAGACGTGCCACATCGACACCGCGCGAGCGGCTGCGACGTGCGCGATGAAATCGCGGCACTGTGTTTCAGGCCAACCGAGCGCAACGTCGAACCAGCCGCGCGGCCGGTAGCCGCGCTGCGATGAAAGGATGGTTTGTGCGATGAAATCGGCGTCTTCGGGACGCGCAGACCGTATCGTCATGCGCGCCCCCTTCGCGAAAACCTTACGTGTTCTTCAGTGCGACGCGAAATTCGGCCTCGGTCTTGGCCTTGACCTCGTCGAGCGAGACGCCGTCGGCGAGCTCGATCAGCGCCATGCCGCCGCTGCCGTGCTTGTCGATGGTGAAGACGGCCAGGTCAGTCACGACCATGTCGACCACGCGCTCGCCGGTCAGCGGCAAATTGCACTGCTTCAGGAGCTTTGGACCGTCCTTGGCCGAATGCTCCATCACCACGACCACGCGCTTGACGCCGGCGACGAGATCCATCGCGCCGCCCATGCCCTTGACCATCTTGCCGGGGATCATCCAGTTGGCGAGATCGCCGTTCTGGGCCACCTGCATGGCGCCGAGGATCGACAGATCCATGTGGCCGCCACGGATCATGCCGAAGGAATCCGCGCTCGAGAAATACGAAGTCGACGGCAGTTCGCTCACGGTCTGCTTGCCGGCGTTGATGAGATCGGCGTCCTCTTCGCCCTCGTACGGGAACGGGCCCATGCCGAGCATGCCGTTCTCGCTCTGAAGGCTGACGTCCATGCCGTCCGGGATGTAGTTCGAGACCAGCGTCGGAATGCCGATGCCGAGATTGACGTAATAGCCGTCACGCAGTTCCTTCGCGGCGCGCGCAGCCATCTGTTCACGGGTCCAGGCCATCTTAGTCTCCTGATCTCAAGCTGCCGTGCGCGGGCGGGTGTTGCGGAATTCGATGCGCTTCTTGGCCGTTCCGACCTCGACGATGCGCTTGACGAAAAGACCGGGCGTGTGGATGTGGTCGGGATTGAGTTCACCGGCCGGAACCAGATGCTCGACCTCGGCCACCGTGACCCTGGCGGCGGTCGCCATCATCGGGTTAAAGTTGCGCGCGGTCTTGCGATAGATGAGGTTACCTGCGGTGTCGCCCTTCCAGGCGTGGACGATGGCGAGGTCGGCGAACAGGCCGCGCTCCATCAGGTATTTCTGTCCGTCGAATTCTTTCACTTCCTTGCCTTCGGCGATCAGCGTGCCGACGCCGGTCTTGGTGTAGAAGGCCGGAATGCCGGCGCCGCCCGCGCGGATGCGCTCGGCCAGCGTGCCCTGCGGATTGAATTCGAGTTCCAGCTCGCCGGCGAGGAATTGCTGGGCGAACAGCTTGTTCTCCCCGACATAGGACGAGATCATCTTCTTGATCTGGCGGGTTTCGAGCAGGCGGCTGAGGCCAATGCCGTCGACGCCGGCATTGTTTGAGACCACCGTCAGGTCCTTGACGCCGGAGTCGCGGATCGCGTCCGACAGCGTCTCGGCGATGCCGCAGAGGCCGAAGCCGCCCGACATAATCATCATGCCGTCTTTCAGAACGCCCTCGAGAGCCGACTTGGCGTCGGGATAGACCTTGTTCATGCAAATTACCTTCGAGTGAACCTTCGGCTTGCAGGCGTCGCGCCTTAGTGGCGGCGATTATTAGGCGAAATCGTCCGAAGCCGTCAATGATACGGGGTTCTCCGCTCCGCCCCCGGGTGATAGAAGCTGCCCAAGCCGTGGGCGCAACCGTTCCCGCGGCCTTGAAAGCGACAAGAAAACCCATCAAGTTGCGGCACTTAACACAATAGGTCTTGGGCGTGGGGCGCGCAGGTTTCCCAGCCCGCCTTCTGGCTCCAGCGACCAACTCGATCAGGACATGCCATTGACCATGGCCCAAGGAATGAAGCGCCTCGGGACGCCGATCGCGGCGCTGCTCGGCGTGGCGCTGATCGCCCTGATCGCGACCTCATGGCTCATCAACCGCGACGCACTGCGCAAGGCCGTGGAAACGCAGATCCGCGACGTCACCGGACTCGAGGTCAACGTCGCAGGCGCGATCGACATTTCGGTGCTGCCGGCAAGCTACATCTCCTTCCATGACGTCGGGCTGAAGGGCGGCGGCACCAGCGATCCCGCGCTCCATGTCGACGTTCTCACCGCGAACCTGCGGCTGCTGCCGCTGCTGCTGCAACGGTTCGAGATCGCCGACCTGACGCTGCTGCGGCCGCGCATCCATGTCAGCCTGAAGCCGGACGGTGAAAGCAACTGGACACCGTTCATCCAGACCATCGCGCGCACCATGAAGCCTGGCGCCGAGAATCAAGTGTCGTTCTCCGAGATCCGGATCCAGGACGGCGTGCTCAATTACGAGGACGCCGCCACGCACGGCACCGAGAAGCTCGAGGACATCGACCTGTCGCTGGCCTGGCCCTCGATCTCGCGCTCCTTCGCTGCGACCGGACAATTCGACTGGCGGGGCGAACGGGTCGACGGCTCGATCAGCTTTTCCGATTTCGTCGCCGCCCTCTCCGGCGAGCGCTCGGGGTTGAAGGCGCGGATCGCGAGCGCACCGCTCAAGCTCGCCTTCGACGGCAGCGTCGCCAATCGCACCAGCCCGATGATGGAGGGTACGCTCACCATCGACAGCCCGTCCTTGCGCAACGCGCTGCGCTGGACCGGCCAGCCGCAGCCCGCCAGCGGCGGCTTCGGCCGTTTCGCGCTGAAGGCGCGGGCCAATGTCGTCGGCGCGTCGATCGCGCTCACCAACGTCAATGTCGAGCTCGACGGCAACACCGCCGAGGGCGTGATGACCTACGCCAATAACGGCCGGCAGACGCTGCAGGCGACGCTCGCAGCCGACGCGCTCGACTTCACCCCCTATATCTCGACTTTCCGCCTGCTCGCGAGCGGCGCGCGCGACTGGAACAGGCAGCTGTTCGATCTCAACGCCTTGTCGACCACCGACCTCGACATGCGCCTGTCGGCCGCCAAGCTGACGGTCGGGACGTCGAAACTCGGCCGCACCGCGATCGGCGCGAATCTCCGCAACGGCACGCTGGCGCTCTCGGTCGGCGAGGCCCAGGTCTATGGCGGCATCGCCAAGGGCTCGTTCGGCATCGCGCGCTCCGACACCGTCGCCGACATCAAGGCGCAATTCCAGTTCACCGACGTCGACCTTCAGGCCTGCGCCTCCGAGCTGTTCGGCATCAACAAGCTGTCCGGGCGCGGCAACATCAACGTCTCGCTCCTCGCGTCCGGCTCGAGCCCGTTCGGCCTCGTGCAGTCGCTCGACGGCAGCGCCACAGTGACCGGGCATGACGGCGCGATCGCGGGCTTCAATGCCGAGCAGCTCCTGAAGCGGCTCGAGCGGCGGCCGCTGTCCGGCGGCGGCAATTTCCGCAACGGCTCTACCCCTTACGACAATCTCACCATCGCGGTGAAGTTCTCCGACGGCGTCGCCACCGCCGAGGACATCCGCGTCGAAGGACCGGCGGCGAAGATCACCATGACCGGTACCGCCTCGGTGCCGACGCGCGAATACGACATGAAGGGCGTGGCCAGCCTCAACAGCGCGTCGGGGTTCGAATTGCCCTTCGTGGTGCAGGGCCCCTGGGACGACCCCCTCGTCTTCCCCGATCCGGAAAGCCTGATCCGCCGTTCGCCGGCCTCTGCGCCCCTGCTCGACATGCTGAAAGACCGCAAGCCGGGCGACGCGGTGCGCTCCGCGATTGAGCGCATCACCGGCACCGGAAAACGTCCCGCACCGGCCGAAGCGCCGACGGCGGAGAACGCCAAGGAAGGCGCGAAGTCCAATTAAGGACGGCGATCAAGCGGCGCCAGCAGATCGGCGCGAATTGATCAGGGCGAATTGATGCGGCGATTGGATCGATGCGCACATTAAGCATCTCCTCTCGCCCGACACCCCACGACCTATGTCTGACAAGAAGCCGCTAGATCGGATAGCGGCCATGCGCTAGTGTTTTATACGACCGGTTAAAAACACCGGCCGTTTGAGGGAGAAAAACGTGAAATCCAAGGTTATTGGCGCAGTATCACTGGCGGTCGCTGCGGCCGGGCTGTTTGCAGCCGCTGCACCCGCATTTGCGCAGCAGAAGACGATTACGGTCTGGTGGGGCAAGGGCTTCTACCGCTCCGAAGACGACGCGCTGCTCGAGACAATCAAGAAGTTCGAAGCCAAGACCGGCATCAAGGTCGAATTGTCGCAGTACGCGATCCAGGACATGATTCCGAAGACGGTCGCCGCACTCGATTCAGGCACCGTGCCCGATGTTGCCTATTCCGACACCTACGACGTGCAGGTCCAGGGCAAGTGGGCCTACGAAGGCAGGCTCGAGGACCTCTCAGACATCATGGAGCCGATCAAGGATCGGTTCGTGCAGAACACGCTGGATGCGTCGATCCTCTATAACGACGTCACCAAGAAGAAGGCCTATTACGGCTTCCCGCTGAAGCAGCAGAGCATGCATGTCGAGATCTGGAACGACATGCTTGAGAAGGCCGGCTTCAAGCTCGCCGACATCCCGACCGACTGGGAAGGCTACTGGACGTTCTGGTGCGACAAGGTGCAACCGGGGATCCGCAAGGCGACCGGCCAGCGCGTCTACGGCGTCGGCCAGCCGATGGGCGTGGAATCCACCGACGCTTTCCAGTCGTTCTACACCTTCATGGATGCCTATCACGTCAAGCTGGTCGACGACGACGGCAAGCTTACGGTCGACGATCCCAAGGTCCGGGAGAACCTGATCAAGGCGATGAAGGACTACACCGACACCTACATCAAGGGCTGCACCCCGCCGTCCTCGACGACCTGGAAGGATCCCGACAACAACGTCGCGTTCCACAACAAGACCATCGTGATGACCCACAACTTCACGATCTCGATCGCGGCGAAGTGGTTCGAGGATTCCCAGAACCAGACGCTCACGCCCGAGCAGCGCGAAGCCGGCAAGAAGGCCTATGGCGAGGACATCATCACCGCGTCCTTCCCGAAGGCTCCGGACGGTTCGACGATCCGCTACCGCTCGGACGTCAAGACCGGGCTGGTCTTCTCCGTGGCCAAGAACAAGGCCGAGGCCAAGCAGTTCATCGCCTTCCTGCTCCAGGAAGAGAACGTCCGCCCCTATATCGAGGGTGCGCTCGGCCGCTGGTTCCCGGTGACGAAGGAAAGCCAAGAGAGCCCGTTCTGGCAGGCTGACCGGCATCGCAAGGCGGTCTACTCGCAGTTCAAGGGCGGCACCGCCGCGTTCGACTTCACCAAGAACTGGAAGTTCACCATCCTGAACAACGAGAACGTCTGGGCCAAGGCGATGAACCGCGTGGTCAGCGAGAAGGTGCCGGTGGACAAGGCGGTCGACGAGCTGATCGCCCGCATCAAGGCGGTCGCGGGCTGATCTCGGACTGCAATAAGGTATATGCTAATACCGGTCGCGGCTCTCCGCGACCGGTTGCTTTCGGTGGGTATGCGATATGGCGATCACACTTTCCGGCTCAGACACAATTCCGGCCCCTCCCCTGTCGGCGCGCCTGACCACGCAGCAGGTCTGGGGCATCTTGCTGCTTGTGCCCTATCTACTCGTCTTCCTGGCCTTCGTCGTCTATCCCGTCGGCTACGGCCTGTGGCTGGCGCGCAGTCCGGCGAACTATGTCGCGCTGTACAACGACCCGATCTTCGCGCGCGCCGCGGTCAACACGCTGATCTTCCTGGTCATCGGCATCAACGTGAAGATGCTGATCGCGCTGTTCCTGTCCGGCTTCTTCGCCCAGCAGCGCCCCTGGATCAAATGGCTGTCGGTGATCTTCATCCTGCCCTGGGCGGTGCCGTCGATCCCGACCATCCTGTCGGTCCGCTTCATGCTCAATCCCGAATGGGGCATGGTCAACCATTTCATCTTCTCTCTCACCGGCGATGACGGGCCGAACTGGCTGAACGATCCGACGGTCGCGCTGACCATGGCGATCGCCGTGCATATCTGGAAGTCGCTGCCGTTCTGGACGCTGATCCTGCTGACCGGGCGGCTCGCGATCCCGCAGGATCTGTACGAGGCGTCCGAGGTCGACGGCGCCAGTCCGTGGCAGAAATTCCGCTTCATCACCTGGCCGTCGATGCAGATGCTCTACGTCACCTGCACGCTGCTCTCGATGATCTGGACGCTCGGCGACTTCAACAGCGTCTATCTGCTCACTGGCGGCGGGCCGGCCGACCTCACGCACGTGCTGTCGACACTCGGCATCCGCTATCTCCGGCTCGACCAGCTCTCGCTTGCGATGGCCTCTATCGTCTGCGCGATACCGCTCGTGCTGCCGCTGATATACTTCATGATGAAACGGTTGTCGCGATGAAGCTTCCCACCCTCCGCGAAGTTGGCACCGAAGCCAAGCTCCTGCTGATCGGCATCCCGGTCTTCATCTGGACCATGATTCCGATCTACCACATGTTCCTGTTCGCGATCTCGCCCAAGGAGGACGCGTTCTCGGGCAAGCTGTGGCCGGATCATCCGACGCTGCACAACTTTCACATCGTGTTCTACCAGGAGCACTATTTCCTGCGAGACTTCTGGATCCAGTTCTGGAACTCGACGGTGATCGCGCTGGCCGCAGGCGCGCTGACCTTGTTCGTCGCGACCGCCGCCGCATTCTCGATCTCGCGGCTTAAGGCGCCGGGCGGCCGCTGGGTGATGAATCTCGCGCTGTTCACCTACTTCATCCCGGCGGCGTTCCTCGCCGTGCCGATGTACCGCACCATGGGCAACTACGGCCTGCTCAACAATCACTGGTCGCTGATCCTGGCGATGGTGACAATCGCTTCGCCTTACGCGATCTGGGTGCTGAAGCAGGCGTCCGACAAGCTGCCGGTCGAGCTCGACGAGGCCGCCGTGATGGACGGCGCGACCACGCTGCAGCTGTTCCGCCTGGTCTATGTGCCGCTGATGATGCCCTCGCTGGTCGCGATCGGCACCTATGCCGTGCTGCTGGCCTGGAACGAATATCTCTACGCGTTCCTGCTCTTGTCCAAGGACACCGATATCACGCTGCCGGTCGCGCTCGGCAACTTCCTCGCCGCCGACGACTCGCCGTGGGAGCTGTTGATGACCACCGGCTTCATCTACGCGCTGCCGCCGGCCGCGGTCTATTACGCCTTCAAGCGCTACATGGTGGGCGGGCTCACGGCCGGTGCGGTGAAGTCCTGAGATCCACGGCGCGCTTTCTTTGGTAGGCAACCAGCAGCGCGATCATCGAGCCGATGAAATAGCCCGCGGTCGCGCCCGAAATCGCGCGGCCGACGACGAGTGCGAGTGCACGGTCGCTCGCATCGACCGCCGAGATCACGCCGACCGCATACTGCAGAGAGAATATGACGAGGTTGCGGATCAGCGCAAAGGCGCCACCCGCGCGGATGATCTCGCCTGTCTTGTGATCGACGTCGAACGGACGCGACGTTAATACGCCGATCGGCAACAACACCAATGCGGCCCCGCCCCAGGCAACCAGCGGCCACGCGCTATCCTGATGTCCGAAGCCAATCCGCGAAATGCCCCAGACGATGAATACGATCGGAACGATCAGCGCACGCCAGATCGGCGTCTTGCGCGGCTGCATCGCCTTGATGCCCTGCCAGACCAGATAGGCGAGCAAGGTCCAGACCCAGAGCGGCGTATGCACCAGGACCTGATAGGCAAACGTCATCATCGCCTCCCGTTATAGCGGCGCCGCGCTCTCGCCCTGCGAGCTCGACAGTTTCGAGGCGAGCGAGGCGATGACGATGACAACAGCAATCAAGGCGATCACCAGCGTGCAGATCGCGTTGATCTCGGGCTTCACTCCGAGCCGCACTTCCGAATAGATCCGGATCGGCAGCGTCGCCGAGCCGGGGCCGGTGGTGAAGCTCGCGATCACGAGATCGTCCAGCGACAGCGTGAAGGCGAGCATCCAGCCCGCGACGATCGCAGGCGCGATCAGCGGCAGCGTTACGGCCACGAACGCGCGCAGGGGGTCGTAGCCGAGATCCATCGCGGCCTCTTCCAAGGAGCGGTCGAGCGAGCCGAGGCGGGACTGCACGACGACGGCGACGAAGCACATCGTCAGCGTGGTATGGGCGATCGTCACCGTCCAGAAGCCGCGCTCCGCGTTTAGCGCCACGAACAGCAGCAGCAGCGACAGTCCGGTGATCACCTCCGGCATCACCAGCGGCGCATAGAGCATGCCGGAGAACAGGGTGCGGCCGCGAAACCGCTCGCCGCGCGACAGCGCCACGGCGGCGAGCGTGCCGATCAGGGTCGCAATGGTTGCCGACGAAACCGCGACGCGCAGGCTCATCCAGGCCGCCTCGATCATGGCGCGGTCATTGAAGAACTCGTGATACCAGCGCAGCGACCAGCCACCCCACACCGTCACCAGCCGCGAGGCATTGAAGGAATAGATCACGAGGATCAGGATCGGCAGATAGAGGAAGGCCAGACCCAGCGAAAGCGAGGCGACGTTGAAGCGGGACAGACGGGAGACCTTGCGCATCGCCTCACCGCCCCTGTTCCAGCTGCCGCTTCTGCAGCCGTTCGTACAGCAGCAGCGGGACCAGCAGCACCACCAACAACACGATGGCCGCGGCGGAGGCGACCGGCCAGTCCTTGTTAGTGAAGAATTCGAGCCACAAGGTCTGGCCGATCATCAGCGCATTGGAGCCGGCCAGGAGATCCGGAATGACGAACTCGCCGACGATGGGGATGAAGCACAGCAGCACGCCGGCGCCGACGCCGGGCAGCGACAGCGGGAAGGTGACGAGCCAGAACACCTGCCAGCGCGGCGCGCCGAGATCGGAGGCGGCCTCCTCCAGCACCGGCTCCATTTTGGCCAGCGTGGCGTAGAGCGGCAGGATCATGAACGGCAGGTAGGAATAGACGATGCCGATATACATCGCGCTGTCGGTGGAGAGCCACACCACGGGCTGACTAACCAGATGCAGCGCCAGCAGTATCTGGTTGAGCAGGCCGTCGTGCTGGAGGATGTTGATCCAGGCATAGATCCGGATCAGGAACGAGGTCCAGAACGGCACGATCACCAGCACCATCGCCACGGCCTGCCAGCGCGCCGGCAGCCGCGCCATGCCGTAGGCGATGGGATAGCCGATCAGGAGCAACAGCGCGGTCGCGGTGACGGCGACGGTGAGGCTACGCACATAGGCGAACACGTAGATATCGTCGGAGACGAGCAGCCTGAAATTGTCGATCGACAGCGCGGCAAAGGCGGCCTTCAGCGCCCCCCATCCCGCCATCAGGTCGAACACCGGCTCGTAAGGCGGCTGCGCGATCGCCGTCTGCGACAGGCTGATCTTCAGCACGAAGCCGAACGGCACCAGGAAGAACAGCACCATCCAGACATAGGGCGCGATCGCGGCAAAGTGAGCCGGTCGCGCAAAAATGCGGCGCCCGCTCATGACGGCAGCACCACGCAGTCGTCGGGCGTGAACCAGGCGACGACAGGCTGGCCCACGCTGTAGGCGTCGACGTCAAGGCGCGCGCTGTTGGCGACCGACGCCTGCACCGTCCCGCCGGCCTCGAGCTTCACCTTGTAAGTGGTGGTGCCGCCGAGATAGCAGATGTCGGCGATCACGCCGTCCAGCTGGTTGATCGCCGTCTCATGACCGGCCTCCCTCGCCGGCCCACGGCGCGACAGCTTGACCTTCTCGGGGCGGATCGCAACCGATAATCTGACCTCACCGAACGGCTCGCGCGGCTCCGCCACCACCAGCGGTCCCGCATCGCGCGTGCCTATGACCAGACGATGACCGTCGCGCAATTTGGACTTGGCGTCGAACAGGTTGATGTCGCCGACAAACTCCGCGATCCAGCGCGAGCGTGGCGCCTCGTAGAGTTCGCGGGGACTCGCGACCTGCGCCAGCCTGCCGTCCCTCATCACGCCGATCCGGCTCGCCATCGTCATCGCCTCTTCCTGGTCGTGGGTGACGATGATGAAGGTCATGCCGAGCCGGCGCTGAAGCTCCATCAGTTCGCCTTGGGTGCTTTCGCGCAGCTTCTTGTCCAGCGCTGCGAGCGGCTCATCGAGCAGAAGGAGCTGCGGGCGTCGCGCCAGTGCACGCGCCAACGCCACGCGCTGGCGCTGTCCCCCGGAGAGCTGGTCGGGCTTGCGCTTCTCGAGTCCGTCGAGCTTCACCAGCGCAACCATCTCCGCCACACGCGTGGCGATGTCTGCGCGCGCCATACCGGCGCGCTTCAGGCCGAAGGCGATGTTGTCGCGCACCGACAGGTGCGGAAACAGCGCGTAGTTCTGGAACATCATGTTGATCGGCCGCTCATGCGGCAGCGCCTGCGCGATGTCCTTGCCGCCGAGCAGAATGCGCCCTTGATCCGGCGCTTCGAAACCGGCGAGCATGCGCAGAAGCGTGGTCTTGCCGCAGCCGCTGGGCCCGAGCAGCGCAAAGAACTCGCCGGCCTTGATGTCGAGCGAGACGCCATCGACGGCCCGGAACGTCCCGAACGTCTTGGCGACGCCCTCGATGCGCAGCAACGGCTCGCCGGCCGCGAGCTGCGTCTCTCCGACCGCAGCCGCAGCCGCGTCTGTTCTGGGCAACTCGTCAGTCATGGTTCCTGCCAACCCCAATCAAGCCGCACGCTAGCGGCCGATCGTCCCTCACTCAACCGGTTAGAGGCCGTTCGTTCACGCATTCGCCATGAACGCAGCCAGCGCATTGCATTCCCCCGCTGACATCGTCAGGCCGAGCTTGGAGCGGCGCCACAGGATGTCCTCGGGAAAACGCGCCCATTCGTGGGTCATGAGATAGCGCACCTCGGCCCCGGTCAGTTCGGGACCGAAGGCGGGGCCGAGATCGTCCCGGGTCTTCGCCTCGGCAAGCACAGCCGATAGCCGCGAGCCATAGGCCGCGACGAGGCGTTGGGCCTGCGCCTCCGAGAGAAAGCGCCAGCGGTCACGCGCAAGATCGACCTCGGTGTCGAAACGATCCCAGGCAAAATCTCCGCCCGGCAGCGCCGCGCCTGCGGTCCAGGGCGGCGACATCGGATAGAACGGCGTCAACTTCGTCACCGCGCGCTCCGCCCGCAGGCGCGAGGTGGTGACGTCACCGCCAAACATCGTGATCAGCGGCGCCTTGCGCCGTCGCGCGTCGAACAGCGTCGTGCCATCACGCCCGCGCGCGGACGCCAGCGTCAGGTTGACGCCGGAGACCGCGCGCACCACGTCGGTCGGGGCAACGCGCTCGCGGAAATAGCGACTGGCCGCTTCGCAGAGATAGCTGACGTCGGCCCCCCGCATCGCGACGATCGCAGGATCGCCGGTGAAATCGTGCGTGACTGTTCCAATCAGTGTGAAATCGCGCGCGATAGGACTCGCGAAGATCAGCCGGCCATCGCTGTTCTGGAAGACGTAGACGTTATCGGAATCGAACAATCGCGGGACGATGATCTGGCTCATCTGCATCGCCGCCACGGCGGGTTGCGGCTGCCGCAGCACGGTCTCGGCGACCATCGACGTCCAGCCGCCGGTGGCGTTGGCCAGTGCCCGGGCCGTGATCGTGCGACGATGGCCGCGGTCGACCACCGCGAGCCGCCATGTGTCGGTTCGATCGGCGCGCACACAGCGCGCTCCAGTCCGAATCACGGCGCCGCGCTCGGCCGCATCCAGTGCCGTGAGCACCACCAGTCGGGAATCGTCGACGACGCAATCCGAATATTCGAAGGCCGTGCCGAATGGTCGTTTCAGCGCGTTGCCGACCGGATGATGCGTGATGTCGAGGGTCGCCGTTGCAGGCAGGCCGCTCCGGCTGGTGAGGCTGTCGTAGAGGAGCAGGCCGACGCGCAGCAGCCATGGTGGGCGCTCGTCGGAATGCGCCGGGATCACGAAGCGCATCGGCCGAACCAGATGCGGCGCGATCCGGAGCCAGATCCGGCGCTCAGCGAGCGCCCGGCGCACCCGGCGGAAGCCGCGCCGTTCCAGAACCGACAGGTCGCCGTGGATCAGCCGCGGCGTTGCCGACGACGCCGCGCCGCCCAGATCGCCCTGCTCCAACAGGATGACCCGCAGGCCGCGGCCGGCGGCATCGCGCGCGAGGCTGACACCGTTCAGGCCGCCGCCGATGATCGCAAAATCGTAATCCGCCATGAAGCCGTCGAATGGGAGCGAAACGCTCGCCATCTCTAGAGCCATTTCCCTTCCGATGAAATCGGAACGGGGCTCTAGATTCTGGTTTGGCGCGTTCTCTTGACGCGAACCCGCATCCGCTGCGCTCGAAAAACGCTCTAGCCGGTCTTGAGCGCAAGCTCCATGACTTCGGCACGACCGACGAGGCCGGCATATTTCCCGATCGGCAGTGGCTTGCCGAGCAGATAGCCCTGCACGCCGTCACAGCCTTCCGCGGCGAGGAAGGCGAGTTGTTCCAGCGTCTCGACGCCTTCGGCGACGATCGACATTTCCAGGCCATGGCCGAGATCGATCACCGCGCGCACGATCGCCGCCGATTGCGGGTTGCGGCCGAGATTGATGATGAAGGCGCGGTCGATCTTGATCTTGTCGAACGGGAACGCCTGGAGATAGCTCAGCGAGGAATAACCGCTGCCGAAATCGTCCATGGAGATGCGCACGCCGAGCGCCTTGAGCCGGCGCAGCAGCGCCAGACCGCGATCGAAGTCCTCGATCAGCACGCCCTCGGTGATCTCGAGCTCGAGCCGACCGGGTGCGAGACCCGTCTCGAGCAGGATGGAATGCACGAGCCCGACCACGTCGCCGTGCATGAACTGCGCCGGCGACAGGTTGACCGCGATCTGAAGCGGCTTCGGCCAGGACGCGGCCTCGCGGCAGGCTTCGCGCAGGATCCACTCGCCCATCTCGACGATCAGGCCGCTTTCCTCCGCGATCGGGATGAATTCGGCCGGGGAGACCTGGCCGCGCACCGGATGCTGCCAGCGCGCCAGCGCCTCGAAGCCGATGATCTCGCTCTCGGCGACGCTGTGGCCCGCTGCTCCCTGCGGCTGGAAGGCGAGCGAGAGCTCGCCGTTCTTGATCGCCATCGAGAGATCCTGGTGCAGCACGCGGCGATCGCGGATCTGCTGGTCCATCTCCGGCTGGAACAGGCTGATCGTGCCGCGCGACTTCTGCTTGGCGCGGAACAGCGCCGCGCCGGCATTGGCGAGCAACGAGGCGGCGTCGGCGCCGTTGTGCGGGAAGATCGACATGCCGGTGGTGACGCCGGCGCGGACCGGGCGGCCGTCGATCTGGAATTCCTTAGCGACGGCATCACCGATCTGCTGCGCCAGCGCGAGACCTGCATCCGGCTGCTTACCGTCGATGATCAGGCCGAACTCGTCGCCGGACAGGCGCGCCACCACGCCGCCGCGCGCGGAGTCCTGGAGCCGCTGGGCCACCTCGACCAGGAGCTTGTCGCCGTGCGCATGACCGAAGACGTCGTTGACCTCCTTGAGACCGTCGAGATCGACGCACAGAACCGCGAACTCCTCGCCGGTGCCCTCGCAGGCCTCGATCATCTGGGTCAACGCCTGCAGGAAAGCGGCACGGTTCGGCAAATCGGTGAGGCCGTCGTGATAGGCCATGTGCGCCATGCGCGACTCGGTCTGCCGGCGATCGGTGACGTCCTCGTGGGTCTTGATCAGATATTGCGGCTCGCCGGTGTCGCTCAGCACGGTGGCGCGGCGGGTGAGGAACAGCCGCAGCCCGTCCTTTGTGGAGATCGGGTGCTCTTCGGTGATCATCCCACGCTTCTTGATCGCGGCTTCGTCGCGCGCGATGATCAGCTTGGCTTCCTTGGGATTGAAGATGTCGGACGCGGTCAGGCCTGTGGCTTCCTCGCGCCTGCGGTTGAGGATCGTCTCGGCGCTGCGGTTGGCGAGCAGGTAGCGGCCGTCCTTGACCTGCTCGACGATCAGGGCCACCGGGATGTTGTCGACCACGAGCTCGAGGAACTTCTTCGTGCTCTCCAGCTCCTTCGACAGCGAGCGGCGATCGGTGATGTCCTCGAACACGAGCATCAGGAATTCGGGCTTGTTGCTCTCGTTGCGGACAACGATCCGGATCGAGGCAACCATGCGTCGCTCACCGGCGCGGTCGACCTCGAATTCGTTGCGAAACTGGCCGTCCGGCGAATCGAGTGCCGTGCGGTCGGTCGCCTCGATGCTGTCCGCCGAGATCGGCGCAAACAGCTCGCGCGCGTTCTTGCCGACGACATGGTCGCGCGAGAAGCCCCAGAACCGCTCATAGGCGCTGTTGGCGAAGATGTAGCGACCATCCTCGATGTTCTTTGCGGCCACGCAGGCCGGCACGTTGTCCAGCACCGTTTCCAGGAACTGCTTGGTGGAGGCGAGCTGCCGCGACAGCCTGCGCTGCTCGCTGACGTCCAGATGCGTCGTCACCGAGCCGCCGTTGGGCAGCACGAAATATTTCACCAGGATGGCCCGCCCGTCCGGCAGTTCGGTGATCAAGCCGTTGGTGCTTGCCGCCTTCTCGTAGAACTCGTCGTTGGAGGCGGCGCCGAGCACCCCGCGCTTGCGTCGCAGCTCAAGGAGTTCGTAGCCGTTCATGTTGGCCCAGAGATCCGACCGCGCCAGGCCGTAAATCTCGATATAGCGGTCGTTGCAGAAGATGACGCGCCGCTGCGCATCCGTCATCACCACGCCCTGGTTGAGATTGTTCATGGCGGAGGAGACGAAGGCATTGCGCCGCAGCTGCAGACGCCTGGTCCGGCGCAGCGAGGAATGGATCCACAGCGCGATCGCGGCGAAGAACGAACAGATCACAATTCCCGCGATCAGGGCTTCCCAGATCACGTTGGGATCAAGCTCGCCGAGATAGCTCGGAGGGGTGAAGCTGTCTGAGAGGGCAAAGGCGCGCGCAGGCGCGACCGCTGCGGCCAGGCACACGACGGCCTGCACCGCAATCGGAAGCGCGCTGCCCGCGTGCCAGTTCTTCTCAGCCATCAGCCACCCGCGATTTCAACGTCGGATTGTCTGGCCTCGCGAGTTTGGATCGGGTAAACGCCTGTACGCGCAACGGAACAATGTGGCATCAAATACGGCAATTGCCCTGACATGATAAATGCTTCCTTAACGGAAAAAGCCCCCGCGTCGCCCTCCCCAGGCGTGGGGCCATCGTCGCTTCGAGCGGACGTCCTGCACGACCATGGATAGGGTGGACTGCGTCGTCATCGGAGCCGGCGTGATCGGGCTCGCGGTGGCTCGAAAGCTGGCGCAAGCCGGGCGCGAGGTGATCGTGCTCGAGCAAGCCGAGGCCATCGGCACCATCACCTCCTCGCGCAACAGCGAGGTGATCCATGCCGGCATCTACTACCGCGCCGGAAGCTGGATGGCGCGCATGTGCGTCGACGGCAAGCACGCGCTCTATCGTTACTGTTCCGAGCGCGGCATCCCGCACAGGAATTGCGGCAAGCTGATCGTCGCGACCAATCCGAAAGAGACCGAGAAGCTGCAATCGATCAAGGCGCATGCCGAGGCCAACGGCGTGCTCGACATGCAGTTGCTCACGGGTGATGCGGCACGTGCGCTGGAGCCGGCGCTCGCCTGTGACGCCGCGCTGCTGTCGCCGTCGACCGGCATCATCGACAGCCACGCCTACATGCTCTCGCTGCGCGGCGAAGCCGAGGACGCGGGCGCGGCCTTCGCGTTTCACACCCCGCTGATCCGTGCCAAGGCGACCGCCGGCGTCATCGAGATCGAGGCGGGCGGCGAAGCGCCGATGACGCTGCAATGCAGCCTCCTCGTCAACGCCGCCGGGCTCTCGGCGACCACCGTGGCGCGCAACATCGAGGGCATGCCGCTGGAACGGATCCCGACGGCCTACCTCGCCAAGGGAAACTACTTCAGCTGCAATGCTAGGGCGCCGTTCTCGCGCCTGATCTATCCGGTGCCCGAGCCCGGTGGCCTAGGGGTGCATCTGACGCTGGACATGGCCGGGCAGGCCCGTTTCGGCCCTGACGTCGAGTGGATCGAGACGATCGACTATGAGGTCGACCCGTCACGCGCCGAGCGCTTCTACCCGGCGATCCGCAAATACTGGCCGACGTTGCCTGACGGTGCTCTCATGCCGAGCTATTCGGGCATCCGCCCGAAGATTGTGCCGCCGGCGGTGGCCACGCAGGATTTCTTGATGCAGGGCCCGCGCGATCACGGCGTCGAAGGCCTGATCAATCTGTTCGGCATCGAGTCGCCCGGATTGACGTCATCGCTCGCGATCGCGGATCACGTCGCCGAGCTCGCAAACATCTAGTGGTTTAAAGCGAATTGGATTCCGGTTGCGCGTAAAGAACTGCGTCCAGACAAGACGCTGGAGCCGCGCAAATCCTTGCACGCTGCGCGCCTTGCAGCAGGGATGAGCGCAAAGGCTCCCATCCCTGCCTGAAAGGGTGCGATCAACTCTACGCTGTTACGGGGTTACTAGTGGAGCGTGTCGCCGTGCCTGAGACGCTCGATCTGGTCCTTGACCATCAACTTCCGGCGCTTCAACTCAACAATTTGCAGGTCGTCTGTTGAAAGGTGCACGAGAGCTTCGTGCAATTCGTTTTCGAGAGTTTTGTGCTTCCGTTCCAATTCAACCAGATGTGCCTGAATTGTCATTCGAAACCTCCTCGGTAGGGGTGAACCTTGGATTCGACCGGACGAGGAAGTGTACATCACCGATTTGTTCTGTCGATGGATATCAGTCGTCGCGCTGTCATTTTTAGAAATTCATATGTAACGAAGCGTGAGTAAGGGAACCACGCGGGAAAAATCCGTGATATCAATGCGCTTGCGCAACGCCGGAGCGACCGCAGAAATATCTCGCGGGAGATCGGCGCGCGACAGCCCGAGATCGCTTGCGATCACGGCGCGCAAGGACGATAGTTTCCACAGGGCATCCACAGCCTTAATCTCACGCCTATCGGTTTTTCGGCCACCGCAGACATGACCAATGAAGATGCGCGCGAACTCGAATCCGAGCTCGCCCGGTTGCACCAGGAACACCGAGATCTCGATGTGGCGATCGATGCACTGCATCAATCGCCCGCCCCCGACCTGTTGCGGTTACAGCGGTTGAAGAAACGCAAGCTGTTGTTGCGTGACCGTATCGCGTTCATCGAAGACCAGATCACGCCCGACATCATCGCCTGATCCACGGGTAGAACTTTACGGCGGCCCCGCCGCACGTAAATCCGCTTGACTCGAAAGGAACAAAATAAGAACATTTGAGCACCCAACACCCCCGGGGAAACCGTCTAAGGAAAATGCAGATGTCGGCAACCGCCCTTCTCGACAACAGCCATTATGAACAAGCCTGCGATCAGGCGATCGCGATGTGCGACGGCAATCTGCGCAGCACCATCAAGGCGCTGATCATGGCCAATGAATATCTGGAGGCCGAGCTGGAAGAATTGCAGGCGGCGGTTTCCGCAGGCTGCATTCCGGAGACCTCGCGCAGCAAGATGCGGAGCAAGAGCAGCGCCGCCTGACTGTCAGCTATCGGAGCCGACCATGTCCGATGTCACCTATTACGTTGCATTACCTTTCCTGACCGACGAGGACGGATCGCCGGTCGCGGGTGCGGCCGAGGAATGCCAGAGCGCGGCGGCCGCGCTACGGCGCGCCGAGATTATGTCGCACGGCGCCGGCCACACCGGCGCGGTCGCGTTCAGCCGCAGCGGCGATCCCATGACCGGCGAATTCGGGGACGCAAAACTGCTCCGCAGCTTCGGCGACGTACCGAAAGACCTCGGCACGCTTTAACTAGCTGCTGACGAGCCTGATGTGCGGCTCGTGCCGCCGGTGCGCCTTGCGCACATACATCGCGGCATCGGCCTCCTCCAGGGCGCGCGTGGCGTCGGATTGCACTCCGAGCAGGGCGACGCCGGCGGAAGCGCCCGCGCTCACGTGCTGGCCGCGAAAGACAAAGGACAATTCGTCGATGGCCTGCTCGAAAGCCGCGGCCTTCGCCTTGGCGTCGGTCTCGCTGAGATTCCAGAGCAGCAGCGCGAACTCGTCGCCGCCGAGCCGGCCGACCACGTCCGAAGCGCGGATCTGCCGCGTCAGCGTGGTGGCAATCGCCTTCAGGACCTCGTCGCCGGCCGCATGGCCGAAGGAATCGTTGATCGGCTTCAACCGATCGACGTCGAGCACGATCAGCGCCCCGCTGGCGCGGTAGCGCTTCATGTAGGCGACGGCGCGGGCGAGCTCGCGTTCGAAGCCGCGCCGGTTCGGAATTTCGAGCAGGAAATCGGTGTCGGCAGCCGCCTCGAGCTCCGCGACCCGCCGCAGCGCCCCCCTGAGCTTGCTCCGGAGCTCGCGGATGGTCGCGTTGATGGCCGGCTCGATGGCCGCTTTGGCCCCGTCATCGGCAGACGCTGCCCGCTGCGACGGCCTGGTCGGACGCCGCGCCGGACCCTTGATCCGACGCTTGGCCGGACGCTTGAGAGCAACTTTGGAGCGGCCGGCACTGGGCTTCGGGCCCTTTTTGGCCTTCGCAGCGCTTGCCCTTTTTGGTTTCTTCATGGGCATCCTGCTCAATGAAGGCTTGCGGGGATTCACCAAGACAGGATAGTTCATTCCCTTCTCCTTGCCACCGCCTTGCGAGCCACCGGCCGGAACCTTTAGTCTGGCCTATCTTTCTGTTTTTCGAGAACAATTCACGTCATGACCGCGCCGATCGCCATCATCATGGGAAGCCAGTCGGACTGGGACACGATGCGGCATGCCGCCGACACGCTCGCAGGGCTCGGCGTTGCCGCCGACACCCGCATCGTTTCGGCCCACCGCACCCCCGACCGGCTGTTTACGTTCGCCAAAGGCGCCAAGACGGCTGGTTACAAGGTCATCATCGCCGGCGCGGGTGGCGCAGCCCACCTGCCCGGCATGGCGGCGGCTCTGACGGAATTGCCCGTGTTCGGCGTCCCCATCGAATCCAGGACGCTCAAGGGCATCGATTCGCTCTATTCGATCGTCCAGATGCCCGCAGGCATCCCGGTCGGCACCCTCGCCATCGGCAAGGCGGGCGCCATCAATGCGGCGTTGCTGGCGGCGGCCGTGCTGGCCTTGTCCGACCCGGCCTTGTCCGATCGCCTCGCCGCCTGGCGCAAGGCGCAGACCGAGGCCGTGGCCGAGCGCCCGGAGGACAAGGCGTGACTGACGCAAAGCAGGTGAAGCTGAAGCCCGGCGACACCATTGGCATCCTCGGCGGCGGACAATTGGGGCGGATGCTGGCCATGGCGGCGGCCCGGCTTGGCCTGCGCTGCCAGGTGTTCTCGCCCGATCCGGACTCACCGGCCTTCGACGTCGTCCTGAATGCGACCTGCGCCGAATATGCCGATGTCGAAGCACTCGAGCTGTTCGCCAACGACGTCGACGTCATCACCTACGAATTTGAGAACGTGCCGTCCGCGGCCGCGATGGTGCTGGATGCGCGCCGCCCGGTGCTGCCCAACCGCAAGATCCTCGAGACCACCCAGGACCGGCTCGCCGAGAAGGATTTCGTGACGCGGCTGGGCATCGGCACCGCAGCCTACGCCGACGTCACCTCGGTCCCGTCATTGCGCGAGGCGATCGCCAGGATCGGCCTTCCGGCGGTGCTGAAGACCCGTCGCTTCGGCTATGACGGCAAGGGCCAGGCCATCATCCGCGAGGGCGACGACGTCGCGAAAGTGTGGACCAGTCTCGCCACCAAATCGGCCATCCTGGAAGCCTTCGTGCCGTACGAGCGTGAGATTTCCGTGATCGCCGCCCGCTCGGCCACGGGCCAGGTCGAGTGTTTCGACGTCACCGAAAACGAGCACCGCGACCACATCCTGAAGATCTCCCGTGCGCCCGCCCGGATCCCGGACGTGCTCGCCGAGGAAGCGCGCAGTATCGCCGGCAAGATCGCGGGCGCGCTCGATTATGTCGGCGTGCTTGCCGTCGAGATGTTCGTGCTCGCCAACGGCACCGGACCCAAGGTGCTGGTCAACGAGATCGCTCCGCGCGTGCACAATTCCGGACATTGGACGCTCGACGGTGCGTCCGTCTCGCAGTTCGAGCAGCACATCCGCGCCATTGCCGGCTGGCCCCTCGGCAAGCCCGTGCGCCACGGCGAAGTCGTCACCATGACCAATCTGATCGGCGACGAGATCAACGAATATGACAAGTGGCTGAGCGTCGCGGGCGCAACGGTGCACATCTACGGCAAGGGCGCGCCGCGTCCGGGCCGCAAGATGGGACATGTCACCGAAGTGCGACCCACGACCGGCAAATAACGGGACCGCGGCGCATGCCGCGATCCCGCTTTGCAGTTATGCCGTCTTCGCGCCCGCGACGACGCCAGTGGGCTCTTCGCTGAGCCAACGATAGATCACCCCGCCCAGCGCGCCGCCGATCAGTGGCGCAACCCAGAACAACCAGAGCTGCGACAGCGCCCAGCCGCCGACGAACAGCGCGGGCCCCGTGCTACGCGCCGGGTTCACGGAGGTGTTGGTGACGGGGATGCTGACGAGATGGATCATCACCAGCGCGAGCCCGATCGCCAGCGGCGCAAAGCCGGCGGGCGCGCGGCCGTGAGTCGCGCCCATGATGATGAACAGGAACATCATGGTCATGACCACCTCGGTGAGGAAGCACACGATCATGCTGTACTGGCCGGGAGAATGGGCATCGTACCCGTTGGACGCGAACCCCTTGCTGACGTCGAAGCCGGGAGCTCCGCTTGCGATGACGTAGAGCAGCCACGCGGCCACGATCGCGCCGGCGACCTGCGCAATCACATAAGGCAGGATCTGTCCGGCCGGAAAACGTCCGCCGGCGGCAAGACCGACAGTGACGGCCGGATTGAGATGACAGCCTGAGATGTGGCCGATCGCATAGGCCATTGTGACCACGCTCAGTCCGAACGCGAGGGAGACACCGACCAGACCGATGCCAACCTGCGGAAAGCCGGCTGCGATCACCGCACTTCCGCAACCTGCGAATGTGAGCCAAAAGGTACCGATAGCTTCGGCCGCGTATTTCTTCATATCCATGTGTCGTCCCCTGCTTTCAAAGATTCCGGAACAAAGCTCCGGAAACGGCCCCACCCTTGGCGTCAAATCTCCCAAATCAGGGCCGCACAGAGGTATTTTGCCTCATTTAATGGCTGAACTTGGCCCGAAAACCCGCTTGGCCGGTGGACATCCCAAGTTTTGTCTGATACATCCGCGCCCTCAAGGTTAAGGGCTTGTGCGTTTCGCCATCCCCTTTGACTTACCAGAATTCAAATCCGATCCACTGAAGAGGATGCCGCGTGCAGGTTCTCGTTCGCGATAACAATGTCGATCAAGCCCTCAAGGCGCTGAAGAAGAAGATGCAGCGCGAGGGTATTTTCCGCGAGATGAAGCTCCGCGGTCACTACGAAAAGCCCTCCGAGAAGAAGGCCCGTGAAAAGGCCGAAGCCGTGCGTCGCGCACGCAAGCTGGCCCGCAAGAAGCTGCAGCGCGAAGGCCTGCTGCCGATGAAGCCGAAGCCGGTGTTCGGTGCTGGCCCCGGCGGTGATCGTGGCGGTCGCGGCGGCCCGGGTGCAGGCGCAGGTGCAAGTGCTGGTCCGCGCGGACCGCGCTGATTTACCCGACTTGAGAGATTTCAGTTTTCGATGACGCGGGCCCCTGGCCCGCGTTATTGTTTTGTGAGCGGTGCCTTGCTGGGATGGGGCACTACCGATGCGGCACTAGCGCGAGCGAACCGTAGATGGCCTCCCCTCTCCCCAAGCGCGGCTTGGCGCGGCTACGGCAGATCTTGCAGCAGCCGTTTGCGCTGGCCTTGATGGGGATTTCGCTATGCGGCTGCTCCTTCGACCTGGGGTCGCTGACGCCGGAGAAGGAGAAGCCGCAGGAGGCACCCAAGGCGGCCACGACCGCTGAGAACGTGGTCAGCGCCGGCAATGTCAGCGAAGCCCAAGCCCATACGGCAAAGGCCCAGGCTCTGGCAAAGTCCGGCGAGACGGCGGCCGCGCTCGATGAATTCAATCACGCGGTCGGACTCGATCCGTACAACGCGCAGGCGCTCTATGGCCGCGCCCTGATCTACCAGGGCAAGAACCAGCACGACTTCGCCATCGCCGATTTCAGTGCCGCGAGCGGCCTTAACCCGCAGAAGGTCGAGCCGCTGCTCGGCCGCGCCACCAGTTATCTCGCCGTCGGCAAGGTCAAGGAGGCCGCGGCCGATCTGGATGAGGCTTCCGAGGCCGATCCCCACAATGCCCAAGTCTGGACCATACGCGGGCAAGCCTATGAACGGCTGGGCGACAGGACCAAGGCGGCGGCGTCCTACACCAAGGCGGTCTCGCTTCGCCCACGCGACGACGCCGCCCGCAGCGGCCTCGCCCGCGTCGGCGGCTGACGAGTCTGGCGCAGCGCGGGCGCCGTCTTAATCCGGGGTGACGCTCTTCGGCAGAACGGAGTGGAACATGGACTTAACGCCCGACAGCATGTCGTCGGCGACATTGGTCTTCGGCCGCGGCATCGACGCGCCGGCATCGGCGCGCAGATCGAGCGGGGGCGCAATCATCGGGACCGGAATATCAGCCGGCGGCGTCAGCCGATTCGGGTTCTCGTTGCCGACCGACGCCGTGTAGGGCGGGCTCGGCTGCGACGAGCCGCCATTGCCATAGGCCTCGGCTGCGGGTGTCGAGACCGTGATCGGCGGCGGCAACGGACGCACCGATGACGTATCCACGGGAATGATACGCGGGGCCTCCGGAGTGCGGGCGGCTTCACGCACCGCAGGCTCCTGAGTCTTCTCGGGCGCCTTGGTCTCGGAAGACTTATTGTCGGAAGCCTTTGTGTCGGCAGCCTTTGTGTCGGAAGCTTTGGCCTCAGCCGCTTTGCTCTCAGGCGACTTGCGCAGGCGCTCGATCGCGGCGCGCACGAGATCGTTGGCGTCGGGGGTTGCGGCCGGCGCGGCAGCAGCGGGCGCCGAATTGGCCTCCACCACCGGGGCGGCGGGAGCGGCTGCACTGACGGCCGGCGTGGACTTGGCGACTGCCTTCTCGCGACCGGACGGCTTGCCGCGCGGGGCGGCCTCGGCCGGTGCCACGTCCGCCGTCGAGGTCTTCGACTCCGCGCCCGGATGATCGGCAGCCTTCTCGGCCGCCGGCTTGTCCGTCACGTTCTTCTCGGAGATGCCCTTGGCCTTGACGCCGGGCGCGGGGAGGTTGGCCACATCGGCGGGCTTGCCGTTCTTGCCGGCCTCGGCGGGCGCCGTCACGGCCGCGGGCGCATCCGCCGCCGGCTTGGCGTTGATGTAATGATTAACGATATACGCCCCGATGATCGTTGCGAGCACCGAGGGGAAGATGTCCATCGAGATTTTAGCGATGTATTTCAGCATTCCGGCCACTCCCCGCGCGATCTGATGCGGGAACTTTGAGGCATAGTGAGGGATCAACTGCGACGGATCAATGGCAAAGGGGTACGCCGGACTTACGACTTCAGCTCAACCTCAAGGAACACGATCTCGGTTGCGGTTTCGTTAAGCACGTCGTGCTGGACGCCGGCCTTGCGAAAATAGGATTTCCCGGCCGCAAGCTGTGCTTTGGACCGCTCGCCATCGGGCGCCACGATGGTCATTTCCCCTCCGACCACGGGAACAATGACGTAGTCCATGCCATGGGTGTGATGCCCGGTGGCGCTGTTTGGCGCGAGCCGCCACTCGGTCACCCGAACCTGCTCATTGTCGACCTGAACCTCGGACTCGGCGGCAAGCATCGGAACTCTCCTGGGGCATATCCGGAAAACCGGTTCAGGGCACGAAAACCACGAACACGTAGACGGCAAATACCACCTTATGGACCAGCCCGAACAGGACATTGGTCCTGCCCGTACCGAAGGTCAGCATGCTCAGGAAGAAGGTCAGGAGCAAAGGCAGGCGGCGCGCCGATCCTGGCCGCGACGGCATCGACCACCAGCGAGAATTTCTTGGACAGCAACACGACCGCCAGCAGCGCAATCAGCGGCAGCACGACGCTGAGCACCAAGGCCCGGCCCGACAGATGCGCCTCGCACGGCCAGCGCCGGAAAGATCCAGGCCGATCGAGGCGTCGGATTGTGCGCGCTCATCCATCGGCTCCAATTGTCTCAGCCGAGCAGTAGCAATCGCGCGGCAGATTCAATGCCAGCGCAGGATCGGAGCGAACGGCAGCAGCGTCAGCAGCACGAACAGCGGGATCAGCACCGCGCTGGCGCGCAGGAAATAACCGAAGAAGCTCGGCATCTCGATGCCGTTCTCGCTGGCGATGCTGCTCACCATGAAATTCGGCGCATTGCCGATATAGGTAAGCGCGCCCATGTAGACTGCGCCCATGGAGATGGAGGCGAGCGTGCCCGAGAGTTCGTGCATCAGCATCTGCGGGTCGCCGCCGGCGAGCTCGAAGAACAACAGATAGGTCGGCGCATTGTCGAGGAACGCCGACATCAGACCGGTGAACCAGAAATAGGCAACCTCGCGCGGCGTGCCGTCCGGAGCGGTCACGGCCGACAACAGCCAGGCGAACGCGCCGTGATGGCCGGCATCGAGCATGGCGATGACCGGGATGATCGCGATGAAAATGCCGGCGAACAGCTTTGCGACTTCGCGGATCGGCTCCCAGGTGAAGCCGTTGGCCTGCCGGTGCTCGTCCGGCGTCAACCACACCGACAGGCCCGCTATGGCCAGCAGCGCCGCGTTGCGGGCGATATCTTCCAGCTCCAGCCTGGTTCCGAGAATGTCGAAAGCGATGCCGGGCTTCCACATCGCCGAGGCCAGCAGGCTCGCGACGATGGCTGCAATCAGCACCAGGTTGACGAGGCCGCGGATGCGGACCGGCTTCGCGGCGCCGGCGGCGCCGAGCAAGGGTTCGCTGCGGAAGCGCCAGACGTCGATGACGACGAAGATCGCGAGCAGCAGTCCGGCAACGATCGCCGTCTGCAGCCAGATGGTCCGCGTGGTCCAGAAGAAGTCGACACCATGCAGGAAGCCGACGAACAGCGGGGGATCGCCGAGCGGGCTCAGCGCGCCACCGACATTGGCGACCAGGATGATGAAGAAGATGACGACATGGGCGTTGTAGCGCCGCGGTCGGTTGGCGCGGATCAGAGGGCGGATCAGGATCATGGCCGCCCCCGTGGTGCCGACGACACTCGCCATCACCGTACCGAGCGCGAGGATGCCGGCATTTGATGCCGACGTCGCCTTGATGTCGCCCGTCACGAGAATGCCGCCAGCCACGACATAGAGCGAGAACAGCAGCACGATGAAGCCGAGATATTCGGCGAGCATGGCGTGAACGAGCGCCGCCAACGTCGCCATGCTCCCGGCCAGGATGACGAGCGAGGCGAGTGCCAGCAGCGACCAGGCCGCGGCGATCTTGCCGTAATGATGGTGCCAGACTTTTGCAAACAGCAGCGGCCCGAGAGCGATCGACAGCAGGAGGCCGGCAAAGGGCAGCGCATACGGCCAGCGCATCGCCGCGCCGTCGAGCCCGGTCGCCGCCCATGCGTGCTGTGGCAACAACACGACGAGGATCGCGGCGATGAACCCGCTCGCGCGCCGAACGACAAGCCGTCTAGAAAGCAATGAAGTGCCTCGCCGTTTCAATCGCACCGAACGCATCGAGATTGTCGTGTCCACCGCCCGCAAAGCGAACGAACTCCTTCGGTTCGTGCGCAAGCGCGAACAGACGCTCTCCGAACACGATGGAAATGGCAAGGTCATCGGTGCCATGCATCACCAATAGCGGCACAGTGACGCGCGGGATGCGCTCGTCGGAATGAAATGGATCTCGCATCAGCAGGCGGACCGGAACGTACCAGAACGATGAAGCTGCAATATCGGCCGTCGATGTATAGGGCGCTTCCAGGATGAGTTTTCCAACACGATGCTCCGAGGCGATCGCGACCGCCACGCCGGTCCCGAGCGAAAAGCCCCACGCGACGATTCGCTCCGCCGCGTAGCGCGCGGTGGTGAAGGCGTAGGCGGCCGCGGCATCGCGCAGCAGGCCCGCCTCGCTCGGCGCCCCGCTCGAGCCGGCATAGCCGCGATAGGACAGCGCGACCAGGCCGGTGCCGTCCGCCGTCATGGCCTTGAGGCGGCTGACGCGACCAGCGAGATAATCGCCATTGCCCGGAAAATACAGGATCACGGGGCGGCCTGGCTTCGCCGGCACGTGCCAGACGATGACATTCTCGCCATCGGAGGTAGTCAGGACGTGCTCTTCGGCCTCGGGGAAGCCTGCGGCGTCCGGCGTGGTGCGACCGACGGGCGGGATCGGAAACAGCATCTCGCGCTGCCTGACATACAGCACGAGGAGACCGGCGCAATAGACGGTCACGAGCAGGATGGCGATCCATTTGACGATGGTCATGATGACGCGACCCGGCCCCTGTTCAGGGTTTGCACCGGCTCGGCAGCAATTTCATGACATCGCCCGAGGCGGGCCGGAACGTCACGGCAGCCGCACGCCGCCTGGTGAGCGGTGTGCCACGCGACGCGCTGCTCGCGCGTCGCATTGGCAATGGCCCGCTTGCCTCCGCGCTACATCGCCTTGACGATGTTCTCGGTGACCTTCTTGGCGTCGCCGAGCAGCATCATGGTGTTGTCGCGATAGAACAGCGGATTGTCGATGCCGGCATAGCCGGAAGCGAGCGAGCGCTTGATGAACATCACGGTGCCGGCCTTCCAGACCTGGAGCACCGGCATGCCGTAGATCGGCGAGGTCTTGTCCTCTTCGGCCGCCGGATTGGTGACGTCGTTGGCGCCGATCACGAAGGCGATATCGGCCTGCGCGAATTCGGAGTTGATGTCCTCGAGCTCGAACACCTCGTCATAGGGCACGTTGGCCTCGGCCAGCAGCACGTTCATGTGGCCGGGCATGCGGCCGGCGACCGGGTGAATGGCGTATTTCACCTCGACGCCTTCTTTCTTCAGGATGTCGCCCATTTCACGCAGCGCATGCTGAGCCTGTGCCACCGCCATGCCATAGCCGGGCACGATGATGACCTTCTGCGCGTTCTTCATGATGAAGGCTGCGTCGTCGGCCGAGCCGAGCTTGGCCGGCTTCTGCTCGCCGCCGCCACCGCCGGCCGCCGCGGTCTCGCCGCCGAAGCCGCCGAGAATGACCGAGATGAAGGAGCGGTTCATCGCGTGGCACATGATGTAGGACAGGATCGCGCCGCTTGATCCCACCAGCGCGCCGGTGATGATCAGCGCGGAATTGCCGAGGGTGAAGCCGATGCCGGCCGCGGCCCAGCCCGAGTACGAGTTAAGCATCGAAATCACGACCGGCATGTCGGCGCCGCCGATCGGGATGATCATGAGGACGCCGAGCGCCAGCGCGATGATGACGATCAGCCAGAAGTCGAGCGCGCTGCCCGTCATGACCAGCCCGACGATGAAGACGACGAGCGCGATCGCGAGCGCAATGTTGATGATGTGGCGGAACGGCAGGATGATCGGCGCACCGCTCATGCGCGCGGACAGCTTCAGGAACGCGATCACCGAGCCGGTGAAGGTCAGCGCGCCGATGGCGACGCCGAGCGACATCTCGACCAGGCTCTGCGGATGGATGTTGCCGGGGCTGCCGATGTCGAAGGCCTCCGGCGCGTAGAACGCACCGGCCGCGACCAGCACCGCGGCCATGCCGACCAGCGAATGGAACGCGGCGACCAGTTCCGGCATTGAGGTCATCGGCACCCGGCGGGCAATCACTGCGCCGACGCTGCCGCCGATCGCGATGCCAAGGATCACGAGGATCCAGGCGAGGCCGTCCGCCGGCGGATGGCTGGCCAGCGTGGTGGCGACCGCGATCGCCATGCCGATCATGCCGAAGAAATTACCCTGCCGCGATGTGGCGGGGCTGGACAGCCCGCGCAGCGACAGGATGAACAGCACACCTGCCACGAGATACAGAACTGCAGCCAGATTGGCGTTCATCTCAGGTCCCCTTTGTCTTTGTCACCCCGAGGTGAACGCCGCTCACTTCACCTTCTTCTTGTACATCGCCAGCATGCGCTGGGTGACAAGGAAGCCGCCGAAGATATTCACGCAGGCGAAAATGAGCGCGATGAAGCCGAAGCCGCGCGCCCAGCCCGAGCCGCTCGAGATCATGCCGACCCCGACCGCGAGCAGCGCACCGACCACGATCACCGAGGAGATCGCATTGGTCACACTCATCAGCGGCGTATGCAGCGCCGGGGTCACCGACCACACCACGAAATAGCCGACGAAGACGGCGAGAACGAAGATCGACAGCCGGAAGACGAAGGGGTCGACGACCTGTGCAACATGCTCCATGGCGGCTCTCCTTACGCTTTCGGCTGGAAGTTCGGGTGGATGACGGCGCCGTCCCTGGTCAGCGCGGTCGCTTTGACGAGCTCGTCGTCCCAGTTCACGGCCAGCGCCTTGCTGGTCTTGTCGACCATCGTTTCGATGAAGTTGAACAAATTGCGCGCGTAGAGGCTGGAGGCCGACGCCGCGACGCGGCCGGCGACGTTGGTGTAGCCGACGATCTTGATGCCACCGACATCAGCGACCTCGCCCGCCTTGACGCCTTCGACATTGCCGCCGCGCTCGACGGCGAGATCGACCAGCACTGATCCCGGCTTCATCGACTTGACCATGTCAGCCGTGACGAGCCTCGGCGCCGGCCGGCCCGGAATCAGCGCGGTGGTGATCACGATGTCCTGCTTCTTGATGTGCTCGGCGGTGAGCGCGGCCTGCTTGGCCTGGTATTCCTTGGACATTTCCTTGGCGTAGCCGCCGGCGGTCTGCGCGTTCTTGAATTCCTCGTCCTCGACGGCGAGGAATTTTGCACCGAGCGATTCGACCTGCTCCTTGGTGGCGGGCCGGACGTCGGTCGCGGTGACGACGGCGCCGAGACGGCGTGCGGTCGCGATCGCCTGGAGGCCGGCGACGCCGACGCCCATCACGAACACTTTGGCGGCGGGCACCGTGCCGGCCGCGGTCATCATCATCGGGAAGGCGCGTCCGAAGGCCTCGGCGCCCTCGATCACGGCGCGGTAGCCGGCGAGGTTGGCCTGCGAGGACAGCACGTCCATCACCTGCGCGCGCGTGATGCGCGGCATCAATTCCATCGCGAAGGCGGAGACACCGGCATCGGCGATCGTCTTCAGCGCGGCCTCGTTGCCGTAGGGGTCCATGATGGCGATGACGAGCGCGCCGCGCTTGTACTGCGCCAACTCGGAGGCTTCAGGGCGCTTCACCTTGATGATGATGTCGGCGTCCTTCAGCGCGTCGGCGCTGACGGTGGCGCCCACGGCGGTGAATTCGGAGTCCGGCAGGCCCGACTTGAGGCCGGCGCCCGGCTCGACGGCGATCTCGGCGCCCAACGCCTTGAACTTCTTCACCGTATCCGGCGAAGCGGCGACCCGCGGCTCCGACGGATCGATTTCCTTGGCAACGGCGATCTTCATAGGCCCTCCGGCGACGCGGGAAGAAGCGCGCACGCGAACTTAGCGTTACTCCCGCAACGTTGGATACCGGTTTTCAATCCGGCTTGATTGCAAATTTTATAGGCACCGACGACACTGGCGGTGCTGCAGGGGATGAATCAGGTCAGGAAGATCGCCATCAGGATCACGATAAGCGCGACCGAGACCGTGCCGTACTTCACCAGCTTGATGAAGCCCTCGTAGGTCTGCTCGTGGGCAACGTAGTCGTTGCCGTCGGCGGTGCTGTACGCCACTTCGCTATGGTCAGCCATGAATTGTCCCCAGTCGAAAGTCGAATTTCGTGGCTGGGATACCGCAAACTTCCGGGCAGGGCAACGGCACGGAGGCGCGGTTTCCCGGCAAATCAGGTCATTTGGAATTCCAATGGGCGGGAATTCGGCTCAGACCGGTGATCCGCCCGTCAGAGGCGGTCTCCGATGCCACGAGCCGAGGCCTCTCAGCGCAGGCCGAGCGCACGGCGGACTGCGCCGATCGGCTCCACCTTGCTGTCGCAGAAGTTTCGCTTTGCGCAGCGTTCTCCCGGAACGTTGACGACGATTGCATCCGCGCCGGCATCCTCGGTGAGAAAACCGTGGCTCATGTGGAAACCCAGCGCGCGGTAGACCTCGAACTGCTCCTCCGAGAAGAACTGGTCACCGGTGGTTTCATGCGGGAAGGTGTCGTTGCGGCGTGCATAGTCGCGGATGTAGTCGTTCTCGTCTCCGGTCAGGGACGACTTGATGTACACGAGGTACCCCTTTTCCCCCGAGCCGTAGTCGATGGTGCCGACCGCCACGTGCGGTCCGCCCGCCGTGCGCCGGGCCGGGGATTTGGTTGCGTTGCACTTCATCCACTCGAGCGTGGTGTTGCGGATCGGCGTCCACGGCAGATCGATGATGATCCCGAGATCGATGCGCGCATAGCGCTGCAGCGTCACCAGGGATGAGAAATTCATGGGTGCATCGGCTTCGGCGTCAACCGCGATGATCACCTTGCAGCGTCGTCGCAACAACTCGTAGACACCGAGATTCTCGATGTGTCCGCCGTCCGTCAGGTAGACCGCATCGGCATTCTCGTAAAGCCGGCCCGAGATCTCAGACCATAGAAACAAAGGGGTCGAGTGGTGCTGCGGCTTGTCCTTTGTCGAGACCCAGCGCGGGTTCTTCAACCAGTACCCCAGGCGCACGTTGAGGAGCGCCAGGGTCGGGGTCAGCGAGCGGATCGACCCCGAGCCCATGTTCGACGAAGCAGCGGCCCCGGAGATTGCCATCGCGGTCGCAAGATCGAGGCCCGGCGCGACCTTCTCGAATGCCGGTGTATTCGCATAGCCAGTGGCCTCGCTGCCGACGTGCAGCGGCGAGAATATGAAGAAATCCGCGTTCCGTCCCCGCCGATTGGCGAAGTCGGATCCTTGGATGTTCAGCGCGGCGTTGATGATGGGATATGGCGAGGCCAGGCTGCATTTTTTCGATGTCGCGACCGTCATCGCTCCCGCTGGATCGACCCCGTAGACCATCTGATGTAACAGACCGCTCAGCTTCTCCTCGTCGAGCGGAAGGAAATCCCTCCCCTGGTCCAGGCTCGGCATGTTCCGCGACGGCTCCCCGTCGGCGTAATAGAGCGGATTGAACAAGAAGGCCTTGCTGAGGCGATCACGATAGAGCCGGTGCAACGAATTGGCATTCGGCCCGAGAACCCACGACAGGCCGAACATGGCCGAGCCCGACAAGAAGTAGAGCAGCATCATCCGCCAGCTGACACTGTTGCCGAACTGGTACTTCGACCAAGTGAATTTGTCCGGGGACTGCAATGACGCAACGGAAAACAGCCATGCGGGAATGTGCGAGATCGGCCCCACCGGCTTGGAGACGACGACCTTCGCTTCGCGATTGGTGATTTCGGCCGAGAGCTTGCGGGTCGCCGAGTCAAACTGGACATTTCCCTTGACATCGACACCGGCCGCGGGCGGCACGGGTTGCACGCCAGCCGCTCCCCACTCCTCGATCATGGGGTATTGACGGTAGGCGGCGTCGAGGGTCTTGTCGTTCGCGATGCCCCAATAGCAAAGATAGAGATATCCGACCCAGATCAGCAAGGGCAGCGCCAGTCCCGCGACAAGCACGGCTGCTTTCGCCGCATGGGCGAGCAGGCGTGATCCCAGGTCCGAGGCGCCGGCGCCCTTCAGCAGGTCGGCGAATTGCTGCCGGAACAGCGTGACAGCCGCCGCAACCGGCGCAGTGATGGCCGCAAGCGATTGGACCCACTTGATTGCAACGCCGCCAATGATGCCGCCGGACTGAGTCGTGTTAGCGTCGGCGACATCGAACATCTGGGCGATCATGAAGGGCTGAAATTCGAAGAAGCAGATGGCGGCAAGCAGAACGAGATAGGTCGCGCCGACCGTCGACGGATAGCCGCGGAATTCACCTCCCTTGGTCGACGAAATCGATCGCAGCACTGCCCAGCCAAAGAAAAGCGCAAGGCCGAGCAGGACCGCTGCAAGCGAAAGGCCAAAGTGATCGACATTCAGGCAGCTGGCGATCGCACAGATGAGACCCATCGCAAACGCAAGACCGGCCAGGTACCGAAACAGCTCGCGCCGCCCGACTTTGAAAAGGCGCCCGACCAACAAAAGCAGCAAAGCGACAACAAGGCCGACAAGAAAGAAGGCAGGCATCAATCCCAGGCTGGAGAGGGGACCAAGATTGTGGGTGTCGTCGACGCTCAGGCCGAAGAAATTGGTCGTATAGAGTGACGAGCGTGCGGCGTTGGACAGGATCGTGATCACTGCAACGAGCAGTACAACCGGCAGCGTCAGGCTCAGATTGGCAACGAGTCCACGCACGACGATTGCGACGCCGGTGATCAGGTCGCGCGCGCCGGCCGGAACGAGATAGTTCGAGTAATTCCGGATATGGCCCACCGCAGGCGTGTCACTGATCTCATTTGCGCTCTCGGCTCCAGGTGTCGGCGTGCTTCCGAAGACGAAATTCTGCGCCCGCGTCATGGTCGCCGTAAACGAACAGCCGGTGTAACCGCCGCCCGATACGGTCGACAGATAGTCGATGTGCTTGATGAGCCCGTGGTGATTGAAAGCCTGCAAGACGCCGAGGCAGATTGCGGAGGATCGGATCCCGCCGCCTGACAGCGCAAGGCCGACCGTGTCGATCGCCTTTTCGTCGCCAGGGTATGCAACGGGATCCATACCCTGGGCTAGGCGGCGGTTGTTGATGGCTGCGAGCTCGCGCTTGACGATCTTCCGGTGCTGCGTCCCCCACAGCTGCTGTTCCCCCACAGCCCGTGGCGGCTCCACCTTGGGGTCTGGGGCACTGATCCTGGCCATGTTCGCCTCCCTGGCCGAGCACACGCGACGATCAACGATCACAGATTGCATTGCAGGTCGAACCCGCCTGCAAGAATTAGTCCGGTCCCGGGCACAAACGTTCAATGTGCATGGCGGGATCTTTACAACCCGCCTCCCCCGTTGTCGGAACAACGGGACACTCGGACGGCCGACCCGACCTGCTCGCTGCAGCGCTGAAGGCGGTTCGGCTCAGCCCATCGCTTCCAGTTCGTCGATCATGCCGGCGATGACGCTCAGGCCGCCGTCCCAGAACTTTGGATCCTTGGCATCGAGCCCGAACGGCCGCAGCAGTTCGGAATAATGCTTGGTGCCGCCGGCGGCGAGCATGTCGAGATAGCGCTCGGCAAAGCCTTCGGCCGCGTTCTCGTAGACGGCGTAGAGCGAGTTCACGAGACAATCGCCGAATGCATAGGCGTAGACGTAGAACGGCGAATGGATGAAGTGCGGGATGTACATCCAGTAGTTCTCGTAGCCCGCTTTGATCTCGATTGCCGGACCAAGGCTCTCGCCCTGCACCGAGAGCCAGATCTCGCCGAGCCGCGTCGCGGTGAGCTCGCCGTTCTTGCGTTCGGTGTGGACCGCGCGCTCGAAGGAATAGAACGCGATCTGCCGCACCACGGTGTTGATCATGTCCTCGACCTTGCCGGCGAGCAGCGCCTGGCGCTGCCTTGCGCTCCTGGTCTGCGCCAGCAGCCGCCGGAAGGTCAGCATCTCGCCGAACACGCTCGCGGTCTCCGCCAGCGTCAGCGGCGTCGGCGCCATCAACGCGCCGTTCCTGGCCGCCAGCACCTGATGCACGCCATGGCCGAGCTCATGGGCGAGCGTCATCACGTCGCGCGGCTTGCCCTGGTAGTTCATCAGCACGTAGGGGTGCGCGGACGGCGTGGTCGGATGCGAGAAGGCCCCCGGCGCCTTGCCCGGACGTACCGGCGCGTCGATCCAGCGGTCGGCAAAGAAGCGCTCGGCGATATCAGCCATCTTGGGCGAGAAGCCGCGATAGGCGGAGAGCACCATGTTTCGCGCATCGCCCCAGCCGATCACGTCGGTCGCAGCAAAAGGCAGCGGCGCGTTGCGGTCCCAATAGGCCAGGCGCTTCCTGCCGAACCAGCGTGCCTTCAGCGCGTAGTAGCGATGCGACAATTTTGGATAGGCTGCGCGCACCGAGGCGACCAGCGCATCCACCACCTCGCGCTCGACGCGGTTGTTCAGGTGCCGGGAATCTGCGACGTCCTTGAAGCCGCGCCAGCTATCGGAGATGTCCTTGTCTTTGGCCAAAGTGTTGGTGATCAGCGCAAAGGTGCGCTCATTGGCCTTGAAGGTCTTTGCGAGCGCCTCTGCCGCGGCCTTGCGCTTGGCGCCGTCGCGGTCCTGCAACAGATTGAGCGTCGGCTCGATCGCGAGCTCCTTGGGCCCGACCTTGAAGCGCAGGCTCGAAATGGTCTGGTCGAACAGCCGATTGAAGGCGGAATAGCCGGTCTGCGCCTTCTCCAGGAAGAGCTGCTCGAGCTTGTCCTCGAGCTGGTACGGTTTCTCCTTGCGTAGATCCTCGATCCAGGGACGGTAGTGCGCGAGCTCGGTGGCCTGCATCGCGCGGTTCAAAATATCGTCATCGATCCGGTTGAGCTCGAGCGCGAAGAACAGCAGATGCGTCGATGCCGCCGTCAGGCGCTCGGAAACGTCGCCGTAAAACTTTGAAATCTTGGGGTCCACGCTGTCGCCGGCATGAACGAGGCCAGCGTACGAGCCGAGCCGGCCGGCGAGGTCGTCGATCGCCTCATAGCGTCGCACGGCTTCTGCGAGCCATTTTCCGCCATCTTCCTTTGCTGTTCCTGTTGCGAGCTTGCCCTTGTAGTCCGTCTCGAACGCGACGCAATCGGCATCCATCTTTGCGAGATCGCGCGCCACTTCCGGCGCATCGATCCCGGAATAGAGGTCGGCGAGGTTCCACTCCGGAAGCTTGCCGGTCTTGCTCGCAGGCTTTGCGGGTGAAGGTCTGGAGGACTTTGCCTTGATGACCGATTGCTTGGTGCCTGGTTTGCGGAGAGCAGACTTTTTGAGAGCAGACTTTTTGAGTGCAAGCTTGGAGCTCGAATTCATTGTGTGGGAAACCTGTGTTCAACAATCGCGACGGCGGGCGGGGGCATCAGGATTTAACAGTGCGTTAATCGGCTTCGGCCAGAGTGCCCCGATTCGAGACAGATAGTAGTAGCGTGCGGGGAACACCATGGCTGCCAGTATTTTGATCGCCGACGACGACGCTGTAGCCCGCCGGCTGGTCGAAAACATGGTGCAGAAATGCGGCTATGAGACGATCGTGGTGGACTCCGGCGATGCGGCGATCGCCGCCCTCACCGCCCCCGACGCGGCCATCGACGGCGTCATCCTCGATCTCGTGATGCCCGGCCTCGACGGCATGGGCGTGCTGGCGAAAATCCGCGAAGCGGGTCTCAGCATCCCCGTCATCGTGCAGACGGCCCATGGCGGCATCGACAATGTGATCTCGGCGATGCGCGCGGGTGCGGCCGACTTCGTGGTCAAGCCGGTCGGCCTGGAGCGGCTCCAGGTCTCGCTTCGCAACGCGCTCAATTCGTCCGCGCTCAAGGGCGAACTGCAGCGCATCCGTCACAGCCGCGAAGGCCGGCTGACCTTCTCCGACATCATCACACGCGCCGAGGCGATGGCGGGCGTGATGCGCGCGGCGCAGAAAGCAACAAACTCCTCGATCCCGGTGCTGATCGAGGGCGAGTCCGGCGTCGGCAAGGAGATGTTCGCGCGTGCCATTCATGGCAGCGGCGAGCGCAAGGCCAAGCCGTTCGTCGCGGTCAATTGCGGCGCGATCCCCGACAACCTCGTCGAATCCATTCTGTTCGGTCACGAGAAGGGTGCCTTCACCGGCGCCACCGAACGCCACACCGGCAAGTTCGTCGAAGCTCATGGCGGCACGCTGTTCCTGGACGAGGTCAGCGAGCTGCCGCTGAGCGCGCAGGTCAAGCTGCTTCGCGCGCTCCAGGAAGGCGCGGTCGAGGCGGTCGGCGGCCGCAAACCCGTGAAGGTCGACGTCCGCATCATCTCGGCGACCAACCGCAGGCTGCTCGAGCGGGTCAAGCAGGGCCACTTCCGGGAAGACTTGTTCTATCGCCTGCACGTGCTGCCGCTGACGATCCCATCGCTGCGCGCCCGGCGCGAGGACATTCCGCATCTGCTCAGGCATTTCCTGGCGCGCTTTGCCGCCGAGGAGAACCGCCCCATCACCGGCATCAGCGGCGAGGCCGTTGCGCACCTTGCCCAGCTCGATTGGCCCGGCAACATTCGCCAGCTCGAAAACGCGGTCTATCGCGCCGTGGTGATGAGCGAGGGCGACCAGCTTGGCCTCGACGACTTCCCTCTGATCGCCTCGCAGCCGCATCCGGGAACAGACATTCCGACCGCGCCGCTGATGCTGGAGCCGATCGCGGCCCCCTCCGTGGTGTCAGGTAATGAAATACCGATCGCGCCGCTGCCCATGGCGGGTGCCCTCTCAATGCTGACCGCGACCGGCGACGTCCGGCCGCTGGAAGACATTGAGAACGAGATCATCCGTTTCGCGATCTCGCATTACCGCGGGCAGATGTCGGAGGTCGCCCGCCGCCTCAAAATCGGCCGGTCCACCCTCTACCGCAAACTCGATGAAGCCGGAGTTCCCGGCCATGGCGGCAAAAGCGGTGAGGAGACGCACTGAGCCGGACGCGAACGGCGGTTCGTCCGGGCGGAGCGATACGACTGTAAGCCGTTCGTATGACGACGGAATTCGACTGCGATTTGAACCGTGACTTGGAAGTGACAGACACAGGGAAAAGCGCGTGGCAGAAGCGCACAATCCGTTGCCAAGAGGCGTGCTTGAAGTCAGTTTGTCGTGAGTTGTCCCGGGTAGCGCTGGCTGCGAAATCGGGGCCTGTATATCGTCCGCGTAAGATTCGTCTGCGTAGGAATCGTTGCGTGCAGGCGTGCAACTTTCGAGAGGCCGGCGCGGTTTAGCCGAAGCTCAATAGGCGATAACGAAGCTGTTCCACGGGGGACAGTTCACCCGAGGGGTGCGACACAATGCGTGACTGTTTGAACCACCGTGCAGGCTTTGACCGTGTCTTGATCACGGTCGCGGCGACCTTCCTCACGGTATCGGCCAGCTCAGCCCTGGCGCAGGATCAGGCGCACAGCAGCGCTGCCGAGCTCGCGATCGAAGCCGCCATCCCGCGCCCCGAACCCGCAAACGTCCCGCCCCCGACCGCATCAGACATCAAGCTCGACACCACCGCCACGGTGGTGGACCCTGCTAAGGAGCCCGCCAAGGAACCCCTGAAGGCCGAATCCGCCCCCGCGCCGGACAAGGTCGAGACCAAGCCTTCCGACGTCGCCACCACGCCCGCCGCCGAGGCGACGAAGAGCGAGACGGCGAAGACTGAACCTGCCAAGACCGAACCTGCCAAGGCCGACACGGCGATCCCAACGCCGGCCGCGCCCGCCACCGCTGCGGCTCCGGCCTCGGAGCCGGTGAGGGCCGCGAGCAACGTTCCCGCGGCCGACCAGCCGGTCGCCGACAAGCTCAAGGACATCATTGGCGCAAAGGCCTCGCGCTATCTCGACCGTAAGAACGAACGCGCTGCGATCGAGAAGTTCTACGGTGCACGCGACTTCGCGCCGGTCTGGAGCCAGGGCGGCAGCCTGACCGCTGCGGCCAAGGGCGTGATCGCACGGCTGAAGGACGCGGCGTCCGACGGTCTCAATCCCGCCGATTACCCGGTGCCGGACTTCGCGGCCGCCACGACACCCGATACGCTCGCCGATGCCGAGCTCAAGCTCACCGCCAGCATGTTCGACTATGCGCGCCAGGCCCAGAGCGGCCGCATGCACTGGTCGCAGGTCAGCGGCGACATCCTCTATCCCGAGCATCCGGTCGATCCGAACGAGGTGCTCGCCAAGGTCACGACCGCGGCGGACGCCTCCGCGGCGCTCGACAGCTACAATCCGCCGCAAAAACTTTACAAGGAGCTGAAGGCGAAGCTCGCGGAGCTCCGCGGCCAGGGCAACGGCCCGGTGATCGAGATCGCCGATGGTCCGGCGCTGAAATACACCCCGGCCGGCAAGAAGCAGGCTGAAATCGTCGTTGAAGATCCGCGCGTGCCGCAGCTGCGCGCCAAGCTCGGCATCACCGAGAACGCCAGCGACACCCGCTATGACGCGGCGGTCGCCGAAGCCGTGCGCAAATTCCAGAACAGCGCCGAGCTCAAGGCGACCGGCATCCTCGACGACAAGACGGTGAGGGCGATCAACGCCCCGAAGCGCGACAAGCAGATCGACGTGGTGCTGGTGAACATGGAGCGCTGGCGCTGGCTGCCGCGCGACCTGGGCGCGCCCTCGCTGGGCGATGCCTATGTCATCCTCAACATTCCCGACTACACGTTGAAGGTGATGCAGCGCGGCCAACAGGTCTGGACCACCCGCGTCGTCACCGGCAAGCCCGGCACGCATGCGACCCCGCTGCTCACCGAGACGATGAAGTACATCACGGTCAATCCGACCTGGAACGTGCCGCCGTCGATCGTCTACAACGAATATCTGCCGGCGCTTCAGCAGGACCCGACAGTGCTCCAGCGCATGGGCCTCAAGCTCGAACAGAACCGCGATGGTTCGGTGCACATCTCGCAGCCGCCCGGTGAAGCCAACGCGCTCGGCCGCATCCGCTTCAATTTCCCCAACAAGTTCCTGGTCTATCAGCACGACACGCCGGACAAGAACCTGTTCGCCCGGGACGAACGCGCCTTCAGCCACGGCTGCATGCGCGTGCAGAACCCGGATCAGTACGCCTCGGTCCTGCTCAACATCGCGATGCCGAACGAGAAGTACACGCCGGAACGCATCCGCAGCATGTACGGCAAGAGCGAGATCGACCTGAAATTCCCGACCCCGATCCCGGTCAACATCACCTATCAGACCGCATTCGTGGACGATGGCGGCAAGCTGCAATTCCGCAAGGACGTCTATGGCCGCGACGCGACCATGATCAACATCCTGAAGAACGGTCGCGGCAAGGATCTCGAGAACGTCGTCGCGCACTCCCAGCCGAGCTATTCACGCCCGGCGACGACACTGCCGAACGGGGTGTTGGCGGCCAACAACGGCGGCTCGTCCGGGCCGAATTTCTTCGAGCGGCTGTTCGGAGCGCCCACCCCGCCGCCGGCCCCGGTCGGCCGCCGGCCGCAGCAGCAGCGGGTATTCACCCGCTGAGCCAGGCCGCCCGGCGCCTGATTTCCTGAAATTCTGCAGTAAAATCAGCGACCTCATCCTCTGGATGGGGTCGCTTAACGTTAACCATTCTCCACCTGACCTCAGGCAGCGGGCGTTTTTTTGCCACACTCACCCGGTTAGGTTCGCGATCTGACTTGGTTTGGGGGCGGGAAGGTCAACCTCGAATTAACCTTCTCGCTTTAACAAAGCGTTCATCCTCTTTCGCGCGCTAACGGGGTTAGCGGGAGAGTCCATTTTGAACGCTCGTCGACTGGGTGGGCTCTAACGTGCTGACTGGAATCGCACGCCAATTCGCTGTGCTGTCGTTGTCCCATGCGGGAGTGAAGGCCGGATCCAGAATCGGCCTCGCTGCCGTATTGCTGCTTGCTGCCGCGGGTTCAGTTCACAACGCCGCCGCGCTCAACGAGACCAAGACGCTCTCCTTCCACCACACCCATTCCGGCGAAGACCTCACCGTCACCTTCAAGCGCGACGGACGCTACGACGAAGCGGCGCTGAAGCAGCTCAACCACTTCCTGCGCGACTGGCGCAGCCAGGACGAGACGGTCATGGACCGTCACCTCTTCGACATCCTCTGGGAAGTCTACCGCGACGTCGACGGCAAGCAGCCGATCCAGATCATCTCCGCCTACCGCTCGCCCGCGACCAACTCCATGCTCCGCCGCCGCTCCTCCGGCGTAGCGCGCTTCAGCCAGCACATGCTGGGGCATGCGATGGACTTCTACATCCCGAACGTGCCGCTGGAGCAGATCCGCTTCGCCGGCCTGCGCCTCCAGCGCGGCGGCGTCGGCTTCTACCCGACCTCCGGCTCGCCGTTCGTACATCTCGACACCGGCAGCATCCGGCACTGGCCGCGCATGACGCATGACCAGCTCGCCCGGGTCTTCCCGGACGGACGCACCGTCCACCTCCCGACCGACGGCACGCCGTTGAAGGGTTATGAGCTCGCCAAGGCAGAGATCGAGCGGCGCGGCAGCGGCGAGGATTCCGGCAGCAAGTCGAATTTCTTTGCCGCCCTGTTCAAGGGCAAGTCGGCTCCGGCCGCGGCGAGCAACGACGAGGATGACGAGGGCGCGCCCGCCCCGTCCGCGAAGACTGTCGCGCCGACCGTGGTCGCCGCCGCGACCAAGCCGGCCGATCCGGTGCCGACGCCGCGCGCCAAGCCGTCAGTCGCGGCGACGATCCAGCTCGCCTCGGCCGATGCGCAGATCGTCGCGCTTGCCAAGCCGAAGCCGGCCCCCGTGGCTGACAAGCCGGCCGCCGGCAAATCTGCTGACGCCAAGCCCGAGACCCCCGCCGACATCATCAATGCCCGCGGCTTCTGGGATACCCCGACTGCGCCGCAGCAGGCGACGCCGGCCCAAATTGCTGCGCTGAAGGCACGGCAGGCGCTTGCCGCCGCCACCGATCCGCAGCCGACCGCGAGCGTGTCCAGCGCCGCCTATCAGGCGCTGGCCTACGCGCCGGCGTCCGCCTCCCCGGTCGACCGCGCCAATGTCGTCGCCGCCTCTGCGCCGATCCCGCGCTCCGCCCGTCCCGCCGCCGCATCGCGCAACGTTGCGCCCGCGACCGAGATCAACACGGTGGTCGGCAAGCGCATCGACGGCATGGTCGCAACCGCGACCCGGCTCTCCGCAGCCAAGGGCGAAAGCATCTGGCTCAAGATCGTGATGCTGTCGCCGAGCGCCAGCCGCGCGATGTCGGTCACGCTGATGGGCGAGCTCGACACCGCCGCAATGCGCGCCTACTTCGTCAAGCCGCAGTCCGTGATCGCCATGGGTTTTGCCGACGATCCGATGCAGGGCCTGTCCTGCGACAGTTTCTCGGGCACCGCCACCGCCAAACTCGAGACGACGTCCTTCGTCGTACGGACGGCTTCGCTGCGCTGACGTCTTCGCGCGCCGCTAACGCTTCCTCCGTCGATCCAGATGATACGTCAACGCCAGCAACAGGCAGACCGATAGGTCCTGCTTCGGCAGCTTGCCCGACACCGGCAACAGCAACGCCCTGGTCTGCCGATATTCGAACTGATCGGGAAAGCGTTCACGAAAGGTATCGACCAGCGTCGTCTTGCAGTTGAACAGAATCGCGGCGTGCGCGGAGTCCTTCAGGCGGCCGAGCCGGATCGTGCTGCCACTGCCGGTCTCTTCGGTCAGATAAGCAGGCTCGCCCCATTTCAACGTTTCGGTAAGACGGCCGATGCCTTCATGCGCCGCGGCGGCCGCGAAGATCAGCTCGCGTACCCAAAGCAGCCGCTTGCCGATCGACGCCGGAAAAGCATCGTAGGCACGGCTTACCTCGCGCGGCAGCGGCGGCGCAGTCACCGCGGTCTCCTTCGATCGGCATGGTGTCGCCCTGGCGAAAGCCAGGACGACACCGATAGCTCAGATCATCCCCAGTGCTTGCATGTAGGTCTCAAGGATCGTCTCGGCCTCGGCGCGCTCGTTCGGGTCCTGCTTGCGCATGCGCACGATGGTGCGCAGCGCCTTGACGTCGTAGCCGTTGCCCTTGGCCTCGGCGAATACGTCGCGGATGTCGTCGGAGATCGCCTTCTTCTCTTCCTCCAACCGCTCGATGCGCTCGATGATGGACTTGAGCTGGTCCTTGGCAAATTTCGTCGCGGGCTCGTCGTCGCGGACGGCGGCGGAGGTGGCCATCTTGGTACTCCCAATGGAACTGGCAAAACGAGGTGACGCCGGCATCCTCACCGCGCGTGCTGGTTAGACCCTTAGGGTTCGGACCTCTCGCGTTCAAGGCAGCATCGCGCTCGTCCACAGCGCGCCCACACCTTCCTGCGGCGTGTCGAAGAAAGCGGTTGTGTGATGCGACTCAAAGGCACCGCATATCAGGCTGCCGGCGAGGCCGTTCAGTGCCCCGGATGAACCTTCTTCATGGCATCGAGCTGCTCAGGCGTGGCCGCGCCCTGGTATTTCGACTTCCAGGCCTCATAGGGCATGCCATAGACGGCTTCCCGGCTCTCATCCTTGCTCAAGGCGACGCCTTGGGCGTCGGCGGCGTCCTTGAGCCAGTTGGACAGGCAGTTGCGGCAGAAGCCTGCGAGGTTCATCAGGTCGATGTTCTGGACGTCCGTCCGCGTCTTCAAATGATCGACCAGGCGCCGGAAAGCGGCAGCCTCGAGTTCCGTTCTGGTTTTGTCGTCAATTGCCATGGCTGGATCCCTCGGCTTTGCGAATTGGCTGTGACCTGGATGGGTCACCCTTACGAGATCAGGTGGGGCCTGTCACAGATTTTGCCATATCGCGGCGCAAACGGGCGCGAAGCCGGCTTCAGGCAGTTCCTGGGCCCTACGCCAAATCGTCAATGATCTGATATAGCTTCCGCGACAATGATCGCCGAATCTCCCCGCTCCCGCCTTCGCCTGCTCGCCCGGTTGGTCCCGGTGCTGGTGGTTGGCCTGCTGTACCTCTGGGCCAGCCCGGCTTCCGCCGATTTCCGGCTCTGCAACAACACATCGAGCCGGGTCGGCATCGCGCTCGGCTACAAGGATGCCGAGGGCTGGACCACCGAAGGCTGGTGGAACATCTCGTCGCGCTCCTGCGAGACCCTGCTGCGCGGAACTCTGGTGGCCCGCTTCTATTACATCTACGCCATCGACTATGACCGCGGCGGCGAATGGTCGGGCCAGGCTTTCATGTGCTCGCGCGATAAGGAGTTCACCATCCGCGGCACCGAGGATTGCCTTGCGCGCGGCTATGACCGGACCGGCTATTTCGAGGTCGATACCGGCGAGCAGCGGGCCTGGACGGTGCAGCTCACCGATGCCAACGAACAGCCGTCAAAGCAGCAGCGCGTGCCAGGCCTCCCCGGCCCTGTTGGCCCGGGGGTCCCGGGTTTGCCCAATGGCCCGCCCGGTGGTACGCCCCCCGCCGCGCCTGGCCTCCCGCCAGCTCCCTCGCCCCCGTCTGGAAATAAGCCATGAGGCGTCTTCGCCGTATCAAGATTCTCGCGACCCTTGGACCCGCTTCTTCGGACCTCGCGATGATCCGCCGCCTGTTCGAGGCCGGCGCCGACCTCTTCCGCATCAACATGAGCCACACCCCGCATGACAAGATGCGCGAGCTGGTGGCGACGATCCGCAACGTCGAGAGCAGCTATGGAAGGCCGATCGGCATTCTGGTCGATCTCCAGGGGCCAAAGCTCCGGCTCGGTGCCTTCGCCGAAGGCGCGGTCCAGCTCCAGAATGGCCAGACCTTCACGCTCGATTCCGACAAGGCGCCGGGCGACACCACCCGCGTCCAGCTCCCGCATCCGGAGATCCTGGCCGCGCTGCGGCCGGGCCACGCGCTGCTGCTCGACGACGGCAAGGTGCGGCTGATCGCCGAGGAGACCTCGAAGGAGCACGCGGTGACGCGCGTCGTGGTCGGCGGCCGGATGTCCGACCGCAAAGGCGTCAGCCTGCCCGACACCGACCTGCCGGTCTCGGCGATGACGCCGAAGGACCGCGCCGATCTCGAAGCGGCGCTGGTCACCGGCGTCGACTGGATCGCGCTGTCCTTCGTGCAGCGCGCCGACGACGTGCTCGAGGCCAAGAAGATGATCCGCGGCCGTGCGGCGGTGATGGCCAAGATCGAGAAGCCGCAGGCGATCGATCGCCTCGCCGACATCATCGACGCCTCCGACGCCCTGATGGTGGCGCGCGGCGACCTCGGCGTCGAGCTGCCGCTGGAACGCGTGCCGAGCCTGCAGAAGCAGATGACGCGCATGGCGCGGCGCGCCGGCAAGCCGGTGGTGATCGCGACCCAGATGCTGGAATCGATGATCCAGTCGCCGGTGCCGACCCGCGCCGAGGTCTCCGACGTCGCCACCGCCGTCTACGAAGGTGCCGACGCCATCATGCTGTCGGCGGAATCGGCGGCCGGCAAATTCCCGGTCGAGGCCGTCTCGACCATGAATCGCATCGGCGAGGAGGTCGAGCGCGACCCGATTTATCGCTCCGTCATCACCGCACAGCGCCCGGCCCCGGAAGCCACCGCCGGCGATGCCATCGCGGACGCTGCGCGGCAGATCGCCGAGACGCTCGACCTGCCGGCCCTGATCTGCTGGACCAGTTCGGGATCGACCGCCGTGCGCGTGGCGCGCGAGCGGCCGAAGCCGCCGATCGTGGCGATCACGCCGAACGTCGCGGCGGGACGCCGGCTGTCGGTCGTCTGGGGCATACATTGCGTGGTGGCAGAAGATGCGCGCGACCAGGACGACATGGTGAGCCGCGCCGGCCAGATCGCGTTCCGCGACGGCTTCGTCCGGGCGGGCCAGCGCGTGATCATCGTCGCCGGCGTGCCGCTCGGCATCCCCGGCACCACCAACATGGTGCGCATCGCCTCGGTCGGCCCCGAGGGCGAAGCGAATATCTAGCTCCGCCGGCACCCGGCAAACAAAAAATGTCGAAAACAACCCCATGCACAGTAGCCGGCGGGTCCGGCGGATGTGCTGAGGTTTTTTGAAAAGGCGAGCTCGAGCAACGGCCTGGGCGCGATCAGGTCCGCCGGTCGATCAGGATGACGTTTTAGGCCCCAACCAGCGCTTTCGCCGTCGGCAGCAGCGTCTGCTGCACGACGAGCCCCCTGGCGCGGGCGTCCATGACGCCGACCGCGCGGAGCGCCAGCAGCGTCACGGTCTGCACGGCATCGCGCATCCTGGCGGGATCGTCGAGATTGTCCGGCGCGAGCGGTCCGACCAGGGCCTCGTGCAGCGCGCCGAGCAGCGCGGTGGCAGCAAGGGCCGTGTCCTGCGCCGGCAGGTGGCCGGCGCGCACGGCGGCGTCGATCCGCGAGGCCATCTCGCCCGCGATCTCGCGCCGGCTGGCGAGACGTGAAGCGCTGACATCGACATCGACCGGCTCGGCCAGGATGCCCCAGGCGAGCCTGCGCTGTGACAGGGTATGGACAGCCACGGTGGTGACCGCCGCCGCCAGCGCCGAGGACGGCCCCGGCGCGGCATCGGCGGCTCGCCGGATCGCCGTGAGCTCGTCGCGGGAGACTTCGGCAATCAACTCGGAGATCAAATCGGCCTTGGAGGGGAAGTAGCGGTAGACCGTACCCGCAGCGACGCCGGCGCGAACCGCGACTGGCGCAATCTGCACCGCCGCCATCCCGCCTTCCGCCGCCGCCTCCCGCGCCGCCGCCAGTATCGCACTGCGCCGGGCCGCAAGGCGCTTCACCACTTGATGCGTCCGCCGATAAACCATGGCGCGCTTCCTGTCCCACACGCCGGTCGCACGCCTTGCGGCCGAACGCTTCGTCACTGATATCGCAAATCGCCCCGCAAGGACTGAACAACTATTCAGAGTGGATGACAAGGTGCAAATGCATGAAGCGTCACGCAAAAAAAACGCGAGCTCAAACAGCTAAAAACGTCGCGAACTGCTTTGGTGAAGGGGTAACCACGATCGTTACCGCCATCTTAAACCTGCTCCGCGACTGTGCTGCGGTATCGCGATCCCACCTCGGTGCAGCATGGTCGACACGGACGCCAGGACCGCCTGGCAGCTCTTCCACCTGAACTGGCTTCCCATCGCAGCCATGGGCAGCCTGCTGGCGCTGGGCCTCGCCTTCACCGGCCTGAGCCTCGAACCAGTCGCCTATTGGGTGACGCTGGCAGTTGCTGCAGTCTTGCTCGCGCTGGCCTATGGCCACCGCATCGTCAAAGGCGAGCTTGCCGACCCGAAGCTGCTGTTTTCGCTCGGAACGATCGGACAGATCATTCTCACCTGCGCCATCGTCGGACCGCTCAGCTATGTCGCGGCTAAGCTGAACTGGCCGCTGCAGGACCAGGCGCTGCTTGCGATCGACCGTGCACTCGGCCTCGATCCCGAACCGATCGCGCGATACGTCAACGACCATCCCTGGCTCGCGGACTGCCTGGCTCGCGGATATGGGCTGATCAAATTGCCGCTGCTCGGCATTCCCGTCGTGCTGGCACTGACGGCGCACTATATGCGGCTGCAATTGTTCATGCTCGCGATGAGCCTCGCGCTCGCGGTCACCATCGCGATCTCCGCCGTCGTGCCCGCGATCGGCACCTATTGGGGGCTGCAGCTGTCCGCCGCGCATTTTCCCGAAATCAACACCGCGGTCTATGCCGGGCAGTTGCGCGACATCCTCGCGCTTCGCGACGGTAGCCTGCACGAGCTCCAGTTGTTCTTCCTCGCCGGCGTTGTCTCGTTTCCGAGCTTCCACGCCGCATCCGCCGTGCTCTACATGTGGGCGCTGTGGCCGGTGCGCGGCCTCGGCGGCATCGCGGCTGCGCTCAATCTGCTGATGATTGCGGCAACACCGGTGATCGGCGCGCATTACGTCATCGACGTCGCCGGCGGAATCGCAGTCGCCGCAGCGTCGATCTGGGCGGCGAAATTCTATCTCGAATGGCACCGCCGCGCGCAGCAGACGTCTGCCGCGCCTGCGCCGTCGGCGGTCTGGCAGCCCGGCCTCGCGGAATGACAGCCGACAAGTTGCCCTAGGGTCCGCGCGTAGCGGCGTGCCCGCCGGCAACTTTCAATGTTCAATGTTCTCGACGGTGGGAACGCCTGCGCTTTCGGAGCCGCGGCAGACGCTTTGCCGCCCTACAAGCTTGCTACAGCTTCACGACTTCCCAGATCCGGAAATCGTCCGCCAAAAGAAAAGAGCCCCGTCAAGGACGGGGCTCTTTGAATTCGCGATTCGTACAGCGTTACTTGAGGCTGCTCGAGATCGAGGTGAACTTGGCGTTCAACGTGGTGCCCAGGTTATTGACGACAGTGATGATCGCCAGCGCAATGCCGGCGGCGATCAGACCGTATTCAATAGCGGTGGCGCCGGATTCATCTTTCGCAAAACGCGCAACGAGGTTCTTCATAAAGAGCTCCAAATGAGTACACGAGGCTACAACTGATCTGGTCTTTTGGGCTTCCCAGCGCCGCTTGACCATGGAACCGAACGTAGAGGCAAAGAATTGCGCCGCAGTTAATTCGACTGCGGAAACACAGAGCGGTTTGCGTGTATGCGTCGATGGTAAACCGAAATCTAAAACGATCCGTTAAATTGTCGAGACATCAAGCCGGCCCCGCCTCACCGGTTTACCCGGAATTATGACCGCCGTGGTCCAATGTCGATCGCTCGGCACAACGACAAAAACACCAGGACGACGAGGCGGCATGTCCCTTTCCTTTGCCAACAGCATCACGGTGCAGGGTCGTGCGCGAGCCCTGGTGCCGCTGTGCGTCGGTGCGGGCGCCTATCTCTTCTTCGCGTATGTCGGCGACACGCTGCTTCAGGACTCCGACTCGCTCTGGCAGATCAAGATCGGACAATGGATCCTCGATCACCAGGCGCTTCCCTACACGGACTTCTATTCCTTCACCCGTCCGGGGGCGCCCTGGGTTTCGACCTCATGGCTGTCGCAGGTCCTGTTCGCCCTCTCCTATGCGCAATGGGATTGGGCCGGCCCGGTGGTCCTCACCGCGCTTGCGGTCGCATTGTCGGCGGCGATGCTGGTCGGCCTGCTCGAGGCCCATCTGGAAATTCCGCGAGCGGTCCTGTTCGCGATGTTCGCGCTGTTGCTGTCGCTGCACCACGTTCTGGCGCGGCCACACATGCTGGCGCTGCCCGTGATGATCGCGTGGGTCGGCGTATTGATGGCCGCAGCCGACCGCAAGGGCGCCCCGTCATGGTACTGGCTGCCGCTGATGTCCCTGTGGTCGAACCTGCATGGCGGCTTCGTGCTGGGCCTGGCCCTGATCGGCCCGATGTCATTTGTGGCGCTCTGGGGCATGGAGTCCGGCAAGCAGGTCCGACTGCTGTCGCGCTGGTTCCTGTTCGGTGTTGCGGCACTCGCCGCAAGCTGCGTCACGCCTTATGGCTGGCGCACATTGCTCGGCGCGATCAACATCCTCAATCTGGGCGAGCTGCTGACGATCATCTCCGAGTGGGCGCCCGCGAACTTCGCCTCCTTCAACGCATTCGAAGGCGCGCTGTTCGGCCTGATTGCGATCGGGCTGTATCGCGGCCTGACGCTCTCGCCCCCGCGTATTCTTCTGATCCTGCTTCTGACCTGGATGGCGCTCACCCACGTCAGGAGCATCGAGGCCTTCGCCTTCCTGGTGCCGCTGGTGCTGGCCAAGCCCCTCGGCGAACGGTCTGCGCTGCCGCAGCCTGGCACGCAGGGCGGCGAGAGTTGGGCTGCCCGTTACGTCACCGCGACCGGCGCGCTGATGATCGTGGCCGCAGGCTGGACCTCGACCTCACTCTACATGGCGCATCACCGCTTCACCTTCACGATGGATCAGACACCGGTCGCCGCCGTCGATCTGCTCGAGAAACGCAAGGCGCAACGCATCTTCAACGCCTACCAGTTCGGCGGCTATCTGATCTCGCGTGACATCCCGGTCTTCATCGACGGCCGCGCCGAGCTCTACGGCGAAACCTTCGCCATGGACGTCTTCAAGGCCGTGGAGCTCAAGAAGCTCGACAGTCTGACGCGGCTGCTCGACGCGTACCAGATCGACGCCACGCTCATGGTCGCGGACGCACCGGCCGCCCAGGTGCTGGACCACATCAAGGGCTGGAAGCGGCTCTACGCGGACAACATCGCCGTGATCCACGTGCGAACCGGCGGCACAGAGGCCGGCGCGATGCCGGAAGCGGAGTCCTCGAGGGAAGCCGTCAAGTGAGCGCGTCAGCTCAGCAGCCGATATCCGGTCCATCGCGCCGCTGGATCGGAATTCCTCTCGTGATGCTGCCAGCGTTTTCGATCGCAACGCTCTTCGCCTGGGGCGTCCTGATCTCCACCTTCACCCATCCCGGTTGGATCGGGCTGAACCACGTCGCTCCCGGCACCGACTGGATGGTGTTTTACGGCGCCGTCAAATCGTCGCTCGCCGGCAATCTTGCGCTGGTCACCGATGGTGACGCGTTCACGGCCTATCTCAACCAGTCGTTCGCATCATGGCTCACGGTGCCTCTGGAGTTCCGTCCATGGTTCTATCCGCCCGGCTTCCTCGTTCTGCTGCTGCCATTCGCGCCGCTTGGCTTCATCGGCTCCTATGTCGCATTCCAGGCCGCGACCGCAGGCTTCCTGGCCTGGGCGCTTCGCAACCGGTCCGATCAGCCGCAACTGACGCCCTACATCATCGCGGCCGTGCTGGTCTCGCCATCGGCATCTCTCAACCTGGCCGATGGACAATGCGCCTTTCTCGTTGCCGCACTGCTGGTCGCGGGCGTCAGGCTGCTCGGACCGCGACCGCTCCTGGCCGGGGCAATCCTCGGGCTGCTGAGTTTCAAGCCGCAATTCTTCCTGCTCGTCCCGCTCGCGCTAATGGGGGCGCGCCGCTATGGCAGCCTGTGCGCTGCTGCATGCTCGGCATTCGCATTGGCGGCTGCAAGTGCCATGATTTTTGGCGTCGAATTGTGGCTCTGGTGGATACCGCAGGCGTACAACAATCTGGTCAGCCCCGACGCGAAATGGCTGGCCTATGGCCGCATCTGGGGTCACAGCGTGTGGGCCTGCGCGATGCTGCTAGGCCTGCCGGAGCGGCTGGCCTCCATCCTGCAGCTGGCCGCGATCCTTTCGAGCGCGGCGGCAACGTTCGCGGTCTTTCGCTCCTCGCTCCGTACCAACAACAAGCTGATCGTACTGCTTGCGGCAACCGTGCTGGCAGCCCCGCATTCGGGCCCTTATGACGCGACGCTGCTGACGGTCGCCGTCGTGCTGTGGCTTGCCGCATCGATCGATGCTCCACGCTTTCGCGACTGGCTGATCGGGCTCGGCATCTGGATGGTGCCGTTGCTCAGCCCGGCGGTGTATATTCCGGCGGGACGACTATCGCCGCTCCTCATCGTCGCTCTCATCGGCGTCGTGTTCGGCGCGTTGCGCAGTCCGGCAGGGTCTGGCGAGCCGGCAATGTCGCCGCATTCCTGAATCCAATCTGCGGCTGGCGATGCGGGCGCCGAAGTGATGACGCAAACTCCGGAGCGTGTGCCACCACTTCTAGCGTGATTGGCGAGAGATGGTGGGCCCGGCGCTTAGGCACCTTTGCCTGCCGTACTTCTGAGTTTCCAGTGCAACTGCATCAAAATCGTCAATGCGAGCGCAGTGAAGCAAATCCAGACTGTCACCGCGGATCTATTCTGGATTTCTTCGCTGCGCTCGCAATGACGGGCGCTGAGTTGGCACCACCCGCAAATCACCATCACCAACAAAAAACGCGGCGTTTCCGCCGCGTTTTTCAATTCGATCTGCCGTACGCGATTACGCCTGCGGCTGCGGCTCCAGGCCGGGATCCGGATCGGGTCGCGGGCGCGACTTGCCGGCCGGCGGCACGGCCGAGGCGCGCGGTGTGGTCGGCTCGAGCACGGATTCGCGGTTCGGCTTCTTGCCCTTGAGCAGGTCGATGATCTCGTCGCCGGAGAGCGTCTCGAATTCGAGCAGGCCCTTGGCGAGAGCTTCGAGATCGGCGCGCTTCTCGGTGAGAATACGCGTTGCCTCGTTATAGCCTTCTTCGACGAAGCGCCGGATCTCGGTATCGATCTTCTGAACCGTCGCTTCCGATGCGTTCTGGGTGCGCGACACCGACATGCCCAGGAAAACCTCGTCCTGATTCTCGCCGTAGGACACGGTACCGAGCGCCTCGGACAGGCCCCAGCGCGTCACCATCATGCGCGCCAGACGCGTCGCCTGTTCGATGTCGGACGACGCACCCGAGGTTACCTTCTCGCGACCGAAGATCAGCTCTTCGGCGACGCGGCCACCCATCATGATGGCAAGGCGCGAGGTCATCTGCTCCAGCGACATCGACAGCTTGTCACGCTCGGGCAACTGCATGACCATACCCAGCGCACGCCCGCGCGGAATGATGGTCGCCTTGTGGATCGGATCGGTCGCGACGACGTTGAGGCCGACGATGGCGTGGCCGCCCTCGTGATAGGCCGTCAGCAGCTTCTCTTCCTCGGTCATGACGAGCGACTTGCGCTCGGCGCCCATCATCACCTTGTCCTTGGCTTCCTCGAACTCGGCCTGGGTCACCATCCGCTTGTTGCGGCGGGCGGCGGTGAGCGCGGCTTCGTTGACGAGGTTCATCAGGTCGGCGCCGGAGAAACCCGGGGTGCCGCGCGCGATGGTCTTGAGGTTGATATCCGGCGCCAGCGGCACCTTGCGGACGTGGACCTTGAGGATCTGCTCGCGGCCGACGACGTCCGGGTTGGGCACCACGACCTGACGGTCGAAGCGGCCGGGACGCAGCAGCGCGGGATCGAGCACGTCGGGACGGTTGGTCGCGGCGATCAGGATCACGCCCTCGTTGGCCTCGAAGCCGTCCATCTCGACCAGCAACTGGTTCAGCGTCTGCTCGCGCTCGTCATTGCCGCCGCCGAGGCCGGCGCCACGGTGACGACCGACGGCGTCGATTTCGTCGATGAAGATGATGCAGGGCGCGTTCTTCTTAGCCTGCTCGAACATGTCGCGGACGCGGCTGGCGCCGACGCCGACGAACATCTCGACGAAGTCAGAACCCGAAATGGTGAAGAACGGCACGTTGGCTTCGCCCGCGACCGCACGCGCGATCAGGGTCTTGCCGGTGCCGGGAGGTCCGACCAGCAGCACGCCGCGCGGAATTCGGCCGCCGAGGCGCTGGAATTTGCCGGGGTCGCGCAGGAATTCGACGATCTCCTGCAGGTCCTGCTTGGCCTCGTCGACGCCCGCGACGTCCTCGAAGGTGACGCGGCCATGCGCTTCAGTCAGCATTTTTGCGCGCGACTTGCCGAAGCCCATCGCCTTGCCGGCGCCGCCCTGCATCTGCCGCGACAGGAATATCCACACGCCGATCAGCGCGATGAAGGGCAGCCAGGAGACCAGCAGCGAGACGAACCACGGCACGTTGTCGCCGGGCGGCTTCGCGGTGATCTGCACCTTGCTGTCATAGAGGCGCTTCACGAGCGTCGGATCGCTCGGCGCATAGGTCTGGAAGCTCGAGCCGTTGGTGAAGGTGCCGTGAATGTCCGGCCCCTGGATTACGACGTCGCGCACATTGCCGCGGTCAACCTCGCTCAGGAGCTGGGAGAAGGCGATGTCCTGCGAGGAGGCGCGCTGACCCGGATTCTGGAAGAGCGTGAACAACGCCAACAGCAGCAGGACAATGATGACCCAGAGGGCGAAATTGCGCAGATTGGCGTTCATCGATCTTCCTTCGTGGTCGCGCGGATCGCGGCCTGAGCCTTGGGCAGTTATTTGGGCAGCGCGAGGAAATCCCCAAGGAATCCTCTCGGTTAGACGCATACAATCTAGGTGTCGCTCCGGTCGCTGCCAAGGGAACGAGATGGGACTATTTAGCCCATCTTAGTCCGATTCCCGCTGAAATAATGGCGCCCGGATCCGGGTTTTTCCTGCCTGGTTAAGGTGTCCTCACGGCGCGGTCTCGAAATGGCCGGTGCCATGATCCGCCCTTATCCACCCTTGATCCACCCTTGCGCCGGGCCGGCGCCGGGGCGATGCGGATACGTCCCCCGGCAAGGCTGATCAAGGCTCCCGCAAGCGTCTGCTTCAGGGCCGGCCGGCCATTTGCGGGTGCGCGGGCACTTGCGGCAATGGCCTGATCGAGCACGGCCAGGAGGGATTCGACCTTGCCGAGTTCCGCCGGCCCCTCATGCCCGAACGCGTTGATGGCCCGCAGCAGGATCCGCAGCCGGACCTCCTCCGGCAGGGCGGCAAACCCGGAGGCCTCGAAGCTTCGAACGCCGGCCTGCGGCGCATCGCCGCGATCCCGCAAACGGAGGAAGCGCTCGGCTCCATCGGTCAGCACCTCGACGGCCAAATTGGCGCGCGCCAGCCTTGCCGCGAGCCGAGCCAGGCTGCGGGCATCACCGCCCTCCGCCGCGAGCTGCGGCAGCAGCGCACGCAGCCGCGGCCGGGTAAAGGCAGCGTCGTGGTTGGTGGGATCGTCGGCAAAGCCGATCTTCGCCCGCTTCAAGGTCGCGATCAGCTGCGACTTCGGAACATCGAGTAGTGGACGCGCAAGAACGACGCCGTCGCGCTCGGTGAGACGGGCCATCGCCGACAGCCCGGCTAATCCGCTGCCGCGCACAAGCCGCATCAACAGGGTCTCGGCCTGGTCGTCGCGGGTGTGGGCGGTCAGCACGTGGCTCGCACCGGCGAGGCGCGCGGCCTGCACAAGCAGGCGGTAGCGAGCTTCGCGCGCGGCGGCCGGCAGTCCCGTTTTCGGCTTTGCCCCGCGCCAGCGCACGGTCCGGTGCGGCAGGCCAAGCCCGGTTGCGAGACGCTTGACCGCGCGCGCCTCGCGCGCCGCCTCCGGCCGCAAGCCGTGGTCGATGGTGACTACGGTGAGACGCGGGCCGCGCGAAAGGCTGCGATGCCAGCGCGCCGCAAGCCACATCAGCGCCACCGAGTCGGGCCCGCCGGAGACCGCGAGCAGCAGTCCCTGCGCGCCTTTCAGGCCTGCGAAGAGGCGCTTGGCCTCACGCGCCGAGATCGGTGAATTGTCCTCTGACATGACACTGCAATCGTCCGCGGATGGACACTGTTTAGCGCAGCGCCATCCGTCTTGTCAGGATCAATCGCCGCGCCTCAGCACTTCACCCGCTTCTGCTCGCGGTCGACCGCAGCTTTGACGCCGGCGGAAGCGCGCGGATATTTGCGCCCGACTTCACCGAAGGCGGCACACGCCGCCTCCTTCTCCTTCAGCGCCGCCAGCGACTGGCCGAGCCGCAGCAGGGCATCCGGTGCCTTGGCGGATTTGTCGTATTTCGTGGTGACGGCGAGGAAGGCTTCCGCGGAGTCGCGATATTGCTGGCGCTGGAAATAGCTCTCGCCGAGCCAGTATTGCGCGTCACCGAGCAGCGGGTCGCTCGGATATTTCTGCGAGAAATTCTTCATGGTCTGCTCGGCCAGCGCGTAGTCCTTGCGCTGCATGTAGCCGATTCCGAGGTCGAATTCGTCGCGCGGCGTTGCCGAGGGCGGCAGGGTCGCAAGGCCCGTGCCGCCTGATGGCGCGGGAGAGCCGGATGAGACCGGCGGATAGCCGGGCTGCGCAGCCTGAGGCCCGACCGCCTGCGGATAGCGGGGGCCGCTGTTGGCGAGATCAAGCGGTTCGCCGGCGCCACGGCCGCCGGGCGCGCCGCTCGGGGCACCTGCAGGCATCGGTTGCTGCCCGCCGCCGAGCGCGCGCGGCGCACCCGGCGCATTCGGACTCTGGTTCGGGTCGAAGGCATCGCCGCGGCGGCGCGTGCCCGGCGCGCCGGGCGCAGGCTGCTCCTGAACGATCGGTGCCGGAGAGGCGATCTGCGGCTGCTCGTAATTCGGCTGGGCCGCTTGCTGGTGCGGCGGCTGCTGGCGATAGGCCGGCGCGGCTTGTGCGGGCGGCATGGCCGCGACATTGGGCTGGACCGGCGTCTGGCCGGGCGAAGCTTGCGCGCCGCCCTCGAGCGCTCTTAGCCGCTCTTCGAGCTGGCGGTTGCGATATTGCAGCTCTTCGTTCTGACCGGTGAGCTGGCGCAGCTGGTTCTCCAGCCGCTCGATCCGCATCTCGGGATCTGCATCGTCCGATTGTGCGAGGGCGGGCGAGCACAACGAAAGCAGCGCGGCGATCGCCACGGTGCCGGTGAAGACCTTAAATCTGGATGACATCTTGCCCTGACGACGAAAGCGAAATGGCCTGCGACCGAACATTCGACGCGCCACACATTGAAGGGGAGTACGCCAAAACTGTGACTGTAACAAACGGGTTTCTGTCACAGATCGCTGAAACGAAACCGGCGCCCGAGAGGGCGCCGGCATAATCGCTATCTGAAGATGAACGGCGCCTGACCGATCGTCAGGAGCTCGCGTTCAGCACGGTGACGGCGCGGCGGTTCTGCGACCAGCAGGAGATGTCGTTGCAAACGGCCACCGGCCGCTCCTTGCCGTACGAGATCGTGCGCATGCGGTTCGGATCGATGCCGCGCGAGGCGAGGAACGAACGCACCGATTGGGCGCGGCGAGCGCCGAGCGCGATGTTGTATTCGCGGGTGCCGCGTTCGTCGGCATGACCTTCGACGGTGAAGCTGTAGCGCGGATAGCTCTGGAGCCACTGCGCCTGCTTCTCCAGGGTCACGATCGCCTGCGGGGTCAGATCGGTCTGGTCGCTTTCGAAGAACACGCGGTCGCCGACATTGACGACGAAGTCTTGCTGGCTGCCCGGCGTCGCCGCGTTGGCCATCGCATCCGTGGCAGAGTTCTTGTTGGCGCAGGCACCCATCGACAACGCGACGGCAAGCACCGCGGCCAGCTTCAATCCCTGGAGGATGCGCATAGGATGTTTCATTCCGGAGCCTCCACGCTCACGTTTCGTCCACTGCTGTCCGGTCTACAGGGGGTTGGTTAAGCGAACGTTCCGTCAACCTTGATGGAACCTTGCCACAGCCGGTCAAATGCCCCCAACCAGCGAAAAGCAACCGTCATGGTTAATGGGTTGTAAATGTGGCGCGACGGTGAAGGCAAGCCGCAACGACCGGCAAAAACCGCGGCCTTTGCTGGAATTTTAGGCTCGTCGCGTGGGGCCTAGCGGGCAGAACCCGTTGCCGAGACGGCTACGTCCGGGGGCCGCTGCGTGGCCAGCGACACCGGGCGCGCGGCAGCCTGGCGGGGGCTGCTGCGTTGAAACAGCATGCGCCGCTCAAACGCGCTGGAGCGCATGATCGGAAAGCGCGTCAGGACCTTTTCCCGCTGGTTCCGGAAATCGGACGCCATCAGCACGGCCTTCTTGGTGGGCCAGCCCGGAAACCCGCGTGGCTCCGGTGAAATGGTCTCGTGCAGGAAGATGCGACGATAAAACGCCTGGTGGTCGGTCCGGATCATGGCCAGCCCGGTATCGGCGTTGAAATGATCGCAGGCCACAAAGGCCAGCCGCACCGTCAGATAGGGCAGCTCCGGAAAACGCTGGTGCTTTTCGGGATCGGCAACAAACCGGCATGGATCGATGAGAACTTCGCCGCGGTCGAGGCGGGGATGCAGCACGTCGCCAAACACTTCGGTCGTGTAGGACATCCGCCAGTCCGACGTCAGGACGTGAATGCGAACGGAGCTGCAGAGCTCTCCATCGACATAGACCCCGAAATTCCAGGTGTTGGGCGCATCGTCGAAGCGATCGGTTACGCGCCGCGACTCCGACGGCTCGATCAGACCGGCGTGCAGATAGGCCCGGTACCGCATCAAATAGAGGTTGTCTCGGTCCTCGGGAGTTTCGATCAGGCGGTAATCGATGCGGTCAAACAGAGCGGCTCCCCGCGGAAGGAGCACCGTTTGCGGTTCAGCTCCAGACGTCATCCAGTACCCCTACACTCCAAAGCAACTTCTGCGAGTGTGAGGAGATTAATGGTTCATTAACGGAATTGCAAAGGCTTAGAAACGTTAGGGTTAACCTTTGCAGCCCGCAAAAACACGGGCGAACGAGAGCTAAATGCGTTGAAGGAGCGAGGCGGAGAAAGATCAGGCGATCGATCGCGAGGACACCATGACGATGTGGTCCTCAGCCCCGCGGCGGCCATGCGAGGCATTGAGCAATTGGCGAATCCGGACTGCCGGCACCGGCCGGCTGAACAGATAGCCCTGCCCTTCGGTCACGGTGCCGTCGGCGCTGATCAACTCGAGCTGATCATTGGTCTCGATGCCCTCGACCACGACCGCCATGCCGAGATCGGCCGACAGCCGCGCTACGCCGCGCAGCAGCGTCAGCGGCCGGTCGGCATCGATGCCCTCGAGGAAGGAGCGGTCGATCTTCACCTTCTGCATCGGGAAATTGTGCAGGTAGCTGAGGCTCGAATAGCCGGTGCCGAAATCATCCAGCGAAATGCGCACGCCGATCGCATGCAATTGCGACAGGATGTCGTGCGTGAGCTGGGTGTTGCGCAACAGGGAGGATTCGGTGATCTCGATCTCCAGCCGATGCGCCGGGAGCCCCGAAACCTCGAGCGCGTAGCGGATTTCGCTCAAGACGTCGCGCTGGTGGAATTGCTGCGGCGAGAAGTTGACGGCGACGCTGACGCCCTCCGGCCATTTCATGCATTCCATGCAAGCGCGGCGCAGGATCCAGCGGCCGAGATCGACGATCAGCCCCATGTCCTCGGCGACCGGGATGATGTCGATCGGCGAGACCGTGCCGCGCACCGGATGATTCCAGCGCAGCAGCGCCTCGCACGTCGTGATCTTGCCGGATTTCAGATTGACCAGCGGCTGATAGAACAGCTCGAACTCCTCGTTGGCGAGCGCCTTGCGCAGATCGAGCTCGAGGATGCGGCGCGCCTCGACGGTCGCCGCCATCTCGTCGCGGAAGAAGCAGAAGGTGCCGCGGCCGTCGGCCTTGGCCCGGTACAGCGCCATGTCGGCATTCTTGAGCAGCGTGTCTGCGCTGATGCCCTCCGGCAAGGTCAATGCGATGCCGACGCTGGCGCCGATCTCGACCAGATGATTGTCGATGCGGTAACGCTCGCTCAGCCGTTCGACGATCCGGCGCGCCAGCGCAGCGGCGTCCTCGGGCGAGGAGATGTTCTCCTGGAACACGACGAATTCGTCACCGCCGAAGCGGGCGACGAAATCCTCGGGGCGCAGCATCTCGCGCAGACGGTTGGCGACCGCGCACAGGAGCTGGTCGCCGCAGGGATGGCCGAGCGTGTCGTTGACCTGCTTGAACTGGTCGAGGTCGACGAACAGCAGCGCGGACAGGCGCTCGGCGCCGTGCGAGATCGCCAGCAGCCTTTCGATCTCATCGCGGAAATGAACGCGGTTGGGCAGCGCGGTGAGGTCGTCGTAGCGCGCCAGATGCGTGATCTTGGCCTCGGCGCTACGTCGCTCGGTAATGTCCTCGAGCAGCACCACCGCGCCACCGTCAGCCATCGGCTGGACAGTCCAGGACAACGACCGGTTTCGCTGCGTATCGGGATCGGCGGTGATGATCTCCTTGGCTTGCGAACTCTCGATGTCCGCGACGATTCGCTCGCCGCTCCCAGCGGAGATGGATCCCGCGCTCACGCACGCCGCGACGATGTCACGCGCGTTGACCCCGCGCTGCGCGAGACCTTCCGGCAGATTCATCATTGCGCCGAAGCGGTGGTTCATGACCGCCAGCTGTCCGTCGACGCGGAACATGCAGAGGCCGTGCGGCATGTTGTTCAGAGCCGTATCGAACTGGCCGGCGAGCGCGGCTTCACGCTCACGTGCCACGACCGCTCCCATGAAGATTCGATGCAGATTCACCGAGAGCTGCATGATCGCCATCAGGAACGCGGCGCTGACCAGCGCCATCGCGATGTAGTAGGGTGTTCCACGCAGCGCCAAGGCAAGCACGGCCGGGCCGAAGATCAGCACGGCCTGGAGGTGGAAGATCGCAGGCCGGCCATATGCCCTGCCCGCGCCGCCTGCCGCGATTCCGGTCGTGACGGACAAGGCGATCATGTGGGCCACGGCGTCGTCCGTGGCCAACAGGGTGGTGGCGCACCAGATGCCGATCGCAGCCGCCTGGATCTTTGCTCCGATCTGATAGCGCTTCTGCCAGCGTGCGGCCGCCTCGACGGTCATGACCGCGTGACGTGCCTGATAGAGGCGCAGGTCGATCGCCCGCGCGGTCCCGGCCAGGATCAGAAGTGCGACGCACGCCCAGATCAGCGGCTCGCCCGTCCTCAGCGCGGTGAGGGCCGCACCAATCGACACGAAAATGAGTCCCGCCAGCAACGGGCCAGGCGCTTCGAACAGCGAATCGATTTGCGCCGCCGAAGTTTTCGGCGGCCGCTGTTCCGGCTCTCCGCTCTGACTTGCAAACTGCATCTGGTGTTTACGCGCGTCCTGTCTGGAGCGCAGTTTTACCGATCCGGTATGAAGTCTTTCTGAGGGAACATCGTTAAAGTCGAGTTGTTTTGAATGACCAATAGTCGGAATACATCAATAGAAACAAACCCATGGGAAAAGTTTGCCTAGTGCAACCTTAAAGAACAATTATCGCGGGGAAACATCTCGCCAAGTTTTCGGAAAAGGCGCGCGGTCAAATCATCGCGCGCCGGGGGCGGCGGCTAGCCCGATGTCGAGGACAAGAGCGGCGACCATGCCGGGTCGGAGGCGAAGCCCGGCGTCGGCACTTTCAGCTCGTTGCGCCCCGAGATGTCGACGGAGAACAGCGACGGCCCGCCGCTGCCGCCCGGATCGCGGAAGAACATCAGCACGCGGCCGTTCGGCGAGAAGGTCGGACCTTCGTTATGATAGCCGGAGGTGAGAAGCCGTTCGCCGGAGCCGTCCGGCTTCATCACGCCGATCGAAAACTGCCCGCCACCTTGCCTGGTGAAGGCGATGTAATCGCCCCGCGGCGACCACACCGGCGTCGAATAGGTGGCGTTGTTGTCGTCCTTGGAGAAAGAGATGCGCTGCGCCGCTCCGCCGCCCGCGGCCATGACATAGATCTGCGATCTGCCGCCGCGATCGGACTCGAAGCAGATGCGGGTGCCGTCCGGGGAGTAGGAAGGCGAGGTGTCGATCGCGGGCGTGTCGGTGAGGCGCGTGGTCGAGCGCGAGCGCAGATCCATCACGAACAGGTTGGAATTGCCGCCCTGCTGCAGACTCATGATGACGCGCTGGCCGTCCGGCGAGAACCTCGGCGCAAAGGTCATGCCGGGGAAGTTGCCGACGATCTCGCGCTGGCCGGTCTCGATGTTGAACAGGTAGACCTTCGGATCGCCCTGGCCAAATTCCATGTAGGTGATCTCTTGCGAGTTCGGCGAGAAGCGCGGCGTCAGCACGAGGTCGGAGCCGCGGGTCAGATAGCGCACATTGGCGCCGTCCTGGTCCATCATCGCGAGCCGCTTGACGCGGCGCTCTTTCGGCCCGGTCTCGTCAACGAACACCACGCGGCTGTCGAAATAGCCCTTCTCGCCGGTCAGCTTCTCATAGATCTGGTCGGAGATGATGTGGGCGATGCGACGCCAATATTCCGGCGAGGTGAAATATTGTTGGCCGGCGAGCTGCTGGCCCGTGACGACGTCCCACAAGCGGAATTCAGCCTTGAGGCGGCCGTCCGGCTGCCGCGTCATGCGGCCGGTGACGAGGGCCTGCGCGTTCAGGGTCTTCCAGTTCTCGAACTGCGGCGCGACGTCGATGTTGCTGATGCGCTCGATGAAGGCGGCCTGGTCGACCGGCGCAAACAGGCCCGAGCGCTTCAGATTGTTGGTGATGACCTGGGTGACGCCGTTGCCGACGTCACCGTCGGCCGGCGAGCCCGGCACAAAATTGGTGATCGCAATCGGAATCGGCCGAAACTCGGTGGGATCGATGCGGAGCCGTCCCTGCGGCTGCTGGGCCAAGGCTTGTCCGCCCCCCAGCATCGCGAGCGTCGATCCGGTCAGGGTCATGAAGCGGCGGCGGTTCATCGATCGAACGTCATTCATCGCAAAATTCTTTTGTTCGGATGTCACAACATGTCTTTCAGGCCGAAAGTCATCGGAATGAGCTTCCAGCTCTCGTATTGCTGCTTCGGCATGAACGAATAGACCTGACACTGCACGATGGCGCGTCTGGCACTCTCCGCCACCGCCTGTGCGATCGATCGCGACGGTCCCCTCACCGCGACGACGATCGGCTCGGACGCGAGCGATCCGTCGATCTTCATGGGAATGTCGATGTCGGCTTCGTATTGATCCGCATCCTGGCCGTTATAGGTCGGCGTGAAGCAGCGCTTCACCGCCCCCTGGAACGCGCCCCGCCAGGTCGCAATGTTGTTGGCGGCCGTTCCGGTCGTCGATCCCAGCGAGGCCGACGCATTCAGCGTCGAGCCGGCGAGTTCGTGCCGGGTCGCGGCGCGCTTGTCGAGATCGCGCTGGATCTGCGCGGGATCGAAGCTGCGCTCCTTGGGCTTCGGCAGCTGCTGTTGCGGCTGCACCGCCGCGACCTTTTGCTCCGGCGGCTTGGGCGGCGGCTTCTTGGTTTCGAGCTTTTTCTGCAGCTCGGCGATCGGATCTTCCTTGGCCGGGTCAGGCTTTTTTTCCGGCGGCTTCGGTTCTTCCTTGGGCTTCGCCTCAGCGACGGGCTTGGGCGGCTCGGGCTTCTTCTCGACCGGCTTCTCCACGGGTTTTGGCGGCGGCTCCGGCGTCGAGTTGGTCTTGATCAGCTCTTTCTTCTCGGTGACCTTGCCGACAGCGTCTTCCTCGGGCTTGGCTTCCGCGATCTTCTCGACCTTCGGCTTCGGCTCTTTCTTGTCGCCGGTCTTCTGCCCCGACATCATCTGCGCGAGTTGATCGGTGGAGATGATGTCGATCGGCAGCGACTCTTCCGCCGGCACAAAAGCCCTGCTGCTAAAGGTGACGAGCCCCCATCCCAGCACGAGGACGTGGAGGGCAATCGACGCAACGAGTGTCTTGTCGACCTTCACCTTCACGGTTTACCCCTGATCCGCTTCCGTGACGAGCGCCAGCTTCTTGAAGCCTGCGCCGGACAACTGGCCCATGACCTTGGCCACCGTCCCGTAATCCGCCTTCTTGTCGGCACGCAAATAGATGCGTTCCTCGAGCCCGCCGCGCGCGTCCGTGATCGCCTTCAGCTTGGGGATCAGTTCGTTGATCGCGATCTCGGCGTCGTTGATGAACACCTTGCCCTTGATGTCCACCGACATCTGGATCGGCTTCTGGTCGTTGTTTTCGAGGCTCTTGGCCTGGGTCTGCGGCAGGTCGAGCGGCACGCCGACCGTCAACATCGGCGCCGAGACCATGAAGATGATGAGCAGCACCAGCATCACGTCCACCATCGGCGTGACGTTGATTTCGGCCACGACCGGCTTGCGCCGGCCACGGCGCCCACCGCCTCCGGACGAACTCGCAACGTTCATGCCCATGGTCTGGTGCCCAAATTGCCCTTCACACTATACATGCCGTCCGTCAGCCCCGCTCGTCGATCTGGCGCGACAGGATGGCTGAAAATTCATCGGCGAAGCCTTCGAGCCGCTGGGCCTGCCGGTTCACCTCGGAGGTGAACTTATTGTAGAAAATAGTGGCAGGAATGGCGGCGATAAGGCCGACGGCGGTCGCAAACAGCGCCTCCGCGATGCCAGGGGCCACCACCGCCAAAGAGGTGTTTTTCGACGCCGCGATCGACTGGAAGCTCGACATGATGCCCCAGACGGTGCCGAACAGGCCGACGAAGGGGCCTGCGGAGCCGACGGTGGCGAGCACCAGCAGCCGGCGTTCCAGCCGCTCGACCTCGCGGGCGATCGAGACATTCATGACCTTGTCGATGCGCATCTGAAGGCCTGCGACCGAGCGGGCCTGGCTCTCGAACGAACGCTTCCACTCGCGCATCGCGGCGACGAAGCAGGCCGCCATGGAATGTGTCGGCTTGGCCGAGAGCGTGCGATAGAGGTCCTCGATCGACTCGCCGGACCAGAAAGCCTGCTCGAAACGGTCCATCGAGCGGCGGGTGCGGGCAAACAGGAAGATCTTGTCGATGGCGATCGCCCAGACCCAGACCGAGCAGGCGAGAAGCCCCAGCATCACCGCTTTCACGATCCAGTGAGCCTGCCAGAACAGCGCGATCAGCGACACGTCCGCGGAAGCGGCAACCGGAAGGGCTGACTGAGCCACGTCGGCCGGATTCATAAGCAGTATCCTCTCAAGGCGATCGTTACCTGATGTCCCGACCTAATGTCCCGGCCAGCAAATGGCCGCCGGTTCCCCAATAGCCGCGCTAGAACCGGCGCGGCCGGCAAGCCCGCTCAAAGCCTTGTCTTTCTGGGGTGCAGGGCTCGTCCAAAGCCGGCCGCCTGCATTCCCTGCCAAGATGTCAAAACTATGGGCCCGACCCCAAGGCTCAGACTTCAGGCTTTGGGCGCGCGATTGTCCGCAATTACCAGAGCCCGGCGATGGTTAATGCTGGGTTACCGCAGACGAATTTGAGTGCGGGAAAGGGAGGTCGCACAGGGGGATGGGAGGCGCGGCGGGCGGGCCGTGTTCCCGACGGGACGGTGCGCTGCGCCCGGGACAGCAGAGTTCCGCTTTCCCGTGCGCATCAGGAGCGGAGCCCGCTATCCCGGTCAGAGGAACCAGCCTCCGTCCGAAAAATTGTCTGGAAAATCACTTCTCGCGAGGTTTTGCCATGAGCATCAACCCCAAGACGACCGCCGCGGTCGGCGATCATCCGCTCCACCCCATGATCATCCCGTTCCCCGTCGCCTTCCTGGTCGGCGCGCCCATCGCCGATCTCGCCTTCATCGGCACCGGTGACGGCTTTTGGGCCAGAGCCGCGATCTGGCTGATCGGCGCCGGTATTGTGATGGCGCTCGTTGCGGCCGTGGCCGGCTTCACCGACTTCTTCAGCGACGCCCGCATCCGCAGCCTCAATGACGCCTGGTATCACATGATCGGCAATCTCGTAGCCGTCGTGCTGGCCCTGATCAATTTCTACCTCCGCTACGCGCAAGGCGCGGAAGCTGCAATCAAGCCGTGGGGCGTGGCGCTGTCCCTAGTCGTGGTCGGCATTCTGCTTTTCACGGGCTGGAAGGGCTGGGAGTTGGTCTACCGGCATCACGTCGCGGTGCTGGACGCGCCGGGCCAGACCAGTTCGGAGCCGGTCAGCCCGCGTCATGGCGGCGAGAGCCGCCGCCGCGCCGCGTGAACGAGGAGCACGTCGCCTGATGACGTGACGGCGAGTCAGGCCGCGGAAGCGGGCTCTGGGCAATTGGTCAGCCGCGCCGGATTGCCGATTGCGGTGCAGCCCCGGGGCACGTCGCTCGTCACGACGGTGTCGGCGCCGATCTTTGCAAAATCGCCGATTCTGACGTTGCCGAGAATTGTCGCGCCGGAGCCGATGAACACGCCGCGACCAATGCGAGGCGAGCGCGCCGGCAGTTCCGTGCCACGACCGATGCTGACGTTCTGAAGGATGGTGGCCTCGTCGCCGATCACCACATCGGCACCGATCACGATGCCGGTGGCGTGGTCGAGATACACCGACGATCCCAAGCTCGCCGCCGGATGAATGCTGACCTGCAGGACGTTCGACGCCTCGTTCTGAAACAGCAGCGCCGCGTCACCATGGTCGTGATGCCAGAGCCAGTTCGAGACGCGCCACGCCTGCAAGGCGACGTAGCCCTTCAAGTGCAGCAGCGGCGCCAACACTCCGCTGATGGCGGGATCGCCAAGCACGATGGCCTGCAAGTCGCGGCCGGCCGCCTCGATCAGATCCGGCTGACCATTGAAGGCGTCGCGGGAAAATGTCGTGAAGCGCGCGCGTTCGACCTCGCTGTCGCCAAGCCGGCGTCCGATCAGGTCGGACAGTGCGGCGGTAAAATCGTCATGGACGAGGATGAGTCCGACAAGAGCCTTGCCGAATATGGCGTCGGCTGCCGCGGTGCGCTGCGCCTCGTCGCGGATCTTCTGCCAGAGGGTTTCGCTCGCCATCATCGCCGCTTCCGCCATCGTTGCTGCCTGCGGTATTTTGACGCTTCCTTTTCACTGTCGGCTATAGGCCGTCGGCAGCCCGCGCGCCACGCACCCCGTGAGGCTACGAGCTTGCATGCCAAGCAGTCGGGATCATATATATGGAGGCAGCCGAGTTCCGCCCGTAGCTATGGTCTCAGGTTCGTGCTGCCGCGCTGGCCCGGGTTGCTCAGGCAAAGCATCTCGTTCAAAGCCCCGCAGTGGTCCGCCATCCCCGGGATTGTCGCACACAGCGGCCCTCAGTGCTGCCGAAGCGAATCCCGAATCCCCGTCCTCCAAGGTCACGCCAATACATGTCGCCCAACGCCCCCGCTGACGACCAACACGACGACATCATGTATCCCTCCGCCCTGCCGTTCCTGCTGGTCCATCTCGGCTGCATTGCTGCGATCTGGACCGGCGTTACCTGGCAGGCCATCGCGATCTGCGCCTCACTCTATGTCGTCCGTATGTTTGCGATCGGAGCAGGCTACCACCGCTATTTCTCCCATCGGGCTTTTGCGACCGGTCGAGTGTTTCAGTTCATCCTGGCCTGGCTTGCGCAAAGCACCGCGCAGAAAAGCGTTTTGTGGTGGGCGGCCAAGCATCGACATCATCATCTGCATTCCGATACCGAAGACGACGTGCATTCGCCGCGTCATCGAGGCTTCCTCTACAGTCATCTCGGCTGGATTTTTTACAGGGAGCACGATGGCACCGACCTCGTGAAAGTCGGAGATTTCGCCGCCTATCCGGAGTTGATGTGGCTGCATCGCCTGGAACTCCTGCCAGCCGTCACGCTGGCTGCGCTCTGCTTCCTGGTTGGCGGATGGTCCGGTCTCGTCGTCGGCTTCCTGTGGAGCACCGTGCTGGTCTATCACGCGACCTTCTGCATCAATTCCCTCGCCCACGTGCATGGACGCAAGCGGTACGTGACCGGCGATGATTCACGCAACAATTGGCTGCTGGCCTTGTTCACTCTCGGTGAGGGCTGGCACAACAATCACCACGCCTACCAGAGCAGCGTGCGGCAGGGTTTTCGCTGGTGGGAAATCGACGTCACCTATTACATCCTGAAGGTGCTGTCCTGGTTCGGCATCGTCTGGAACATGAAGTCGCCACCCGAGCAGGTGCTGCGCAACGAGCAGCCGCTTGGCGCACGCGTCATCAACCGGGCGGCCCGCGAGCTTGCCGGACGGTTCGATGCGCAGACCCTGGCGCATGCGATTTCGTCGGCGCTCCGCCGAGCCGATTTGGCCCAGTTGCAACTGCCGACGCTGCACGACATCCTGAGTCGCGCGCACGAAGGTGTCGATGCACTGACGCATCTGCATTTGCCGAAGATTCCGACCCGCGACGAGTTTCTCGCCGAGGCCAAGGCGATGTTTGCGCGAACGCGATCACTGAACGAGATCGTGGACTATGCCTACGAACACTTCCTGGAGTCGGTTCGCGCGCAGCTCGCCACGGCGCGCTGACCAAGTCTCTCTGGACCAGGACTTTCCAGATCAAGACTTTTCCAAACCAAGGCAATCCGGACGGTCGCGGCAGCCTGACGCGCATTCCCAAAATCAAACCGCCCGCCTGCGGGTTGCGCAGGCGGGCGGCTCGGGGCCATCAGGACTTTGGGGGCATGCGCCTGACGGCTTTGAGAGGCGTCAGTCCCGAGATCAAGCTTGAGATCAACCTTGCTGCTGGTCGGTCGGCGGCGGGGTCGGGCGTGTCTTGTGTTGCGCCATGAACTGGTCGAACTCTTCCTTGTCCTTGGCGTGACGCAGACGGTCGAGGAAGTTCTTGAACTCGACCTGCTCCTCCTCGAGCCGCTGCAATGTCTCGGTGCGGTACTCGTCAAAGGCGCGGTTGCCGCTCGAGGGCGGACCGAAGCCAAAGCCGAAACCGTGGCGCTCCATGCGGCCGCGCATACGATCCATCTTGTACTGCATCCGCTCCATCTTGTTCTGCCAGCGATCCTGGTTGCTCCAGCACGACATTCTTCTGCTCCCGAGTGTGAAAAAGAGAAGGGCAAGTCCGATCGGCCACCAGATGATGAAGCCGAGGATGGTCACGGCGATCCAGCCGGGATGCCAGGGCGTATTGAGCATGTGGGGGCGCTCGTATTGTTGGTCCGAAGGGCCGCGCCATCGATTGACATCAGCGGTGTAGGCCATTTCCCTCTCCATGACGGCATCAGCGCCGTTGTGAATGTAAATAACATTTACATAGGTAGATCATCCCGCGGTTTTGTCAAGCCGACCGCCTGACAGGGCGGGGCAATTATTTGGGTAACTTTATTTCGGCTTGCCCCAGGGACCACCGGGCGGCACGCCTGAACCGGAGGATGCCTCCGGCGGCACCGGCGGCGGCTCGGCGCTTTTCGCCGGGGGACGGCGATCGGTCGGGAAGCCGAGACCGCGCAGATAGATCAGCACCTCAGCTTCGAGCAGCTCGTCCGGCGACATCGGCAGCTTTCGACGCGCGGCGTCACCGCGGGAGAACAGCGAGGCCACGCCATGCGCCATGGACCAGATGTGCAGCGCCATCATCATCGCCGGCGGCCGCGGCGTGCCCGGCGGCGCCAGCGCGGCAAGCCGCTCCGCCGCGGCACGAATGATGTTGAAAGCACGCTCGCTGGCCGCCTGGAGCGCCGGATTGGCATCCACCGGGAGGCCAGATTCGAACATCGCGTTGTAGAACGCGGGCTCCTCGCGGGCGAAGGCGAGATAGGCCCTGCCGACACGCTCGAACGCCGTGACGGTGTCGGGCCGTCCGTCGTCCCAAGCCGCGGTCAGGCGCGATTCAAACTGCTCGAAGCCGCGCTGCGCGATCGAGGACAGCAGTTCTTCACGGTCGCGAAAATGCCGGTACGGCGCCGCCGCACTGACGCCGGCCATGCGCGCGGCATCGGCAAAGGTGAAGCCGGCCGCGCCCTTCTCGGCGATCAATCCGAGGGCGGCCTGCAACAGGGCTTCCTTCAGATTGCCGTGGTGATAGCCGCGCTCGGCGCGGCGCGTCTCCTTGCGCCAGCTCATGTGAACGACCTTTACATGAGCCGGCGGTGAAGGTCACTAGCGGCGACGGGTTGATCAGCCCGTATTCTTCCCGGTCCGGCGAGGCGGCCCGAGATCCTAGCCGCTAGGGATCGGCAGCACCGGCATGATCTCGACGCGTTCGCCGGGGAAGATCGTGAAGTGCGGGTGGTTCTCGAACATCTTCGCCGCGGCTTCATGGGACGCTGCGCGCACCACGGTGAAGGCGCCCATCTCGTTGGCGATGTCGGCGATGCCCTTGCCGTCGACCTTCTTGGTCTTGCCGAGCGGGCCGCCCATGGCCTCGATCGCGCCCTGGTGCTTTTCGACCCAGCCTTTCCACGCCGCCATGCCCTCCTGCTCTTTCGCCTTGCGCTCGGCCTCGGGCATCGCATTCCATGCGGTCCATTTGGAACTGGTCTTGCTGCCGAGGAAAACGGCGAGATAGGTGTCGGTGCTCATCGGTTCTCTCCTTTGGTGATGGATAGACGAAGCTGCGGCTATTTCTTCAGGTCGCCGAAACCGGCGGCCTCCCGCACGTCAGGCGGGAAGTCGCTCATCTCCTGCACCTGACGGATCTCGATGATTTCGTTCGGTGCGGCCGGACACCGCCTGGCCCAGGCGATCGCCTCGGCACGCGAGGCAACCTCGATCATCCAGTAGCCGCCCAGGACCTCCTTGGCCTCGGCGAACGGACCATCGGTCACGATGGGCTTGCCGGCCGCAAACGAGACGCGCGCGCCCATCGAGGGCGGGTGCAGGCCGTCGAGCGTGATCAGCACGCCGGCGTCCTTCAGCGCCTCGTTGTAGCGCATCATCGCAGCGACCCGCTCGGGATCGAGTTGAACGTCGGGCGCCGCGGTCTCGTAGCCGAGCGGGATCATCAGCATCATGAATCGCATGAGCACTCCTTGCGTGCTTTTTCGTTCGGGTTGCGCGCCGAGGCGCCACTCCGGATGGGCGGAGCGACGGCCCGGGCCGCCCACCCTCACCTCCAAGACGAAGGAACCTTGACGAAACCGACAGGTGACGAAAATTATTCTGGCGATTATTGGCTGGCCCTAGCGCGCCTGCGGCAGGAAACGCCCGTCCTGCCGGGCAGCGCCGAAATAGACGTCGATGCAGCGAATCTTGCCGCCGGCGAAGGTGAAGAACTCGGTGTTGCGAAAGCTCCTGCCATCTGTCGCCAGGCAGAGATAGGTGACGAAGGCCTCGTCGCCTTGGACGAAAATCCGCTCGATGTCGTGCCGCGCAATCCAGCCGGTGTCCCTCCAGCAACGCTCGAAATAAGCCGCCTTGTCGAGATCGTCGTCGAACGGGCTGGTGAAGCGAAAATCGTCCGCCAACGCGTCGGCGACCCGTTGCCGGTCGTTGCCGAGATAAGCGGCGAAAAGGTCTCGAATCTGGCGCTCGTGGTTGGACATTGCGGATCTCCCTGGCAATGATCCCCTGGAAGACGATCCATCGAGGACCGTCCCGACATCGTGCCTTCGAGTTAAGGCCTTCCTCGTCGGGACGAAAGCGAAGTAAAAAGAGGCTCGCGTTTGCGCGACCCAATCTTTCATAAGGACCGATCAGCCAATGCCCCCTACCCCGCACCGCGTTGCCCTCGTCACCGGAGCCGCGCGTGGCATCGGGCTTGCGACCGCGAAGAAGTTTTTGAGCGAGGGCTGGCGGGTGGCGTTGATCGACATCGAGGGCGAGTTGCTCGGCTGCGCGGTCGCCGAGATCGGCCGGGACGAGGCCACGCTGGCGTTGACCTGCGACGTCTCGGACGCAGCCGCGGTTGCCGCCGCGATGACGACGGTCGAACAGCGGTTTGGCCGGCTCGATGCGCTCGTCAATAATGCCGGCGTTGCCGTGTTCGCGCCGCTGATGGAGACGTCGGAGACCGATTGGCGGCGCGTGCTCGAGGTCAACCTCACCGGCCCGTTCCTCTGCACCAAGGCGGCGGTGCCGCTGATGCGCGACGGCAATGGCGGCGCCATCGTCAACATCACCTCGATCTCGGCAGTGCGCGCCTCGACGCTGCGCTCGGCCTACGGCACCAGCAAGGCCGGCCTCGCGCACCTTACCAAGCAGCTCGCGGTTGAGCTCGCGTCCCTCAACATCCGCGTCAACGCGGTCGCGCCGGGACCGGTCGACACCGCGATGGCGAAGCAGGTGCACACCAGCGAGATCCGCGCCGATTATCACGACGCCATTCCGCTCAACCGCTACGGCCTGGAAGAGGAACTCGCCGAAGCCATCTACTTCCTGTGCTCGGAACGATCGAGCTACATCACCGGACAAATTTTGGCCGTCGATGGCGGCTTCGATGCGGCAGGCATCGGCCTGCCGACGCTGCGCGGCGAGCGGAGGAACGGGTAGGCACCGCGTAGGTTGGCCTAGCGAAGCGTTACCACCTCTTCTCGTCGGCCTATCCTACGGACTCGAATTCGCGGAGGCTTCATGCGGCGCGTCACCTTTCTCAGGGCCCTGATCCTCGCATCCGCGCTGCTCGCCGCCACACCTGCCTCGGCCGAAATCCGCATCATCCAGTCGCCCGGTGGACAGGTCGGGCCGTTCCTCGATTTGTTCGAGAAGGTGCGCGAGAGCGGCGAGCGCGTGGTGATCGACGGTCCCTGCCTGTCCGCCTGCACACTGGTACTGAGCATCGTGCCGGGCGAGCGGATTTGTGTGACAAAACGCGCCGTGCTCGGCTTCCATGCGGCGCGCTCGGTCGATCGGCGCGGACGCTTCTACGCCGAGCCGGAAGCATCCGATGCGGTGCTTGCGGCCTATCCCGGCCCGGTGCGCGACTGGATCAGTCGCCGCGGCGGCCTCTCGTCGCGGTTGCTTCTGCTGAAGGGACGCGACCTCGCCGCGATCTATCCGCGCTGCCGGTGATGATCGACGGACGCGAGTGCCCGGCAAAATTGCGCCGGTCACCTGCTTCGAGAGCTCTAGTAAAAACTCTGGATCAACTCGGTCAATTCCATGCTCGCGCAGATGAGCATACCCCAAAGTGCAAAGTTGATCTGCAGCGCCGCCGCCATCGGTCGCTCCCCTTCCAAGTCCGCCCGCCCCAGTTTTTAGAATTTATGACGGAATAAATAACGATTCTGTCCCGGAGTTCACAGCCTAATATTGCGCCAGTTGTTGTGCGATGCGGTCCGCATCATTTCACGAAGCGGCCTCACTGCTCTCGCAATGTGGTGCGACAGCAGAATTCATATTCGGCCATGTCGGCCACGCGTTTCCCTTAGGTTCCATTTGAGCGGTGCGACGCAAGCTTCGGTAAGCGGACTTGGCGCGTCGCATACAACACCCAAGGGTCCGGCATGATCCGACACGGCTTCGTCTTGCTCACTTTTTGCGCAACGCTCATGGGATGCGTGGTCGCGCCTGCGCAGGATCGCCGTCCGATCGCATGGGACGGCCTCGGTCAGGATCCGAACCGTCCCTCCGGCATCAAGCGTCGCGTGGCGACCCAAGCTCCCGCGGCGAGTGATCCGAATCAGGAGCGGGAGAGAGTCCTCGGCACCTTGCGCCCGTACTCCCCGGCGTGGTGGGCAATCCATGACGAAATCGAAGCGGAGAATGACAGGCAGCTCGGGACAAAGCTCGTGATCTGTCCGCGCTGCGTTCCCTCCTCCCAGCCACCGAGCAATGACGTGACCGGATCGATCCGCTGAGGGGCACGCGGTCGACGCGACGTCCTCATGGGCGCCCCTCTCCCGCATCGTAGAGGAGAGGGGATCGCCGTTCAGCGCGTCAGGCGATCGCGCCTGTCACATTTCCTCGGCCGGGCAGTTCACCATCCAGGGAATGCCGAACTTGTCGACGCACATGCCAAAACCCTTGGCCCAGAACGTCTTGCTGAAGGGCATGGTGACGTTGCCCCCATCGGCGAGCGCGTTGAACTTGCGCTCGCCCTCCGCCGGGTCCGCGACCGTGAGCGAGATCGAAAAGCCCTGCGGCTTGTGAAAATGTTCGCTTGGTGCGTCGGAGGCCATCAGCACGCTGCCGTCGGGCAGCGACATCCGCGCATGCATGATCGTCTTCTCGCGGCCGGGCGCCGCAGCCATGTCCGGCGGTGCGTCCGAAGAACGCATCATGGCGTCGATCTTGCCGCCGAGAACCTTGGCGTAATAATTGAACGCCGCTTCGCAGGTGTCCTGATAGAACAGATAGGGATTGAGCATCGTTTCTCTCCTTTTTGCTTTGGTTCGGGGTGACGGCGCTACTTCTCGGTGAGCTTCTTCAGGCTGGCCAAGCCCGCCTCGAAATCCTTGCCGATCATGTTGTCCATGTTGACGAACACCTGCATGACTTTGGACAGGAACGGGGCCGGACCGGACATCGCCCACGTGACCAGTGTGGCATCGCCTTGCGGCACAAAGGTGAACTCGGCGGTGTTGTGGCCTTCGAAAGGCCGCTCGAAATCGAGCTTGATGCGTAGTTTTGACGACGCACTCGCCTCGAGGATCTCCATATGGCCGGCGCCGACATTGTTGTTGCCGTCCCAGGCATAGGTCGCGCCCTTGCCTTGCGCGGTGCCGCCAAACGCCCGCTTCATCGCAGGATCGCGGTTCTCGTAGGGGGACCAGGCCGTCCAGCGATGGAAATCGGCAACCAAGGGATAGACTGCATTGGCCGGCGCTTTCACGGCGAGGCTGCGCTCGACGCGGAATGTGTCGGGCTTCGTCAGGGCAAAGCCGAGCACGCCCACGATTCCGACCGCGAGCAGGATGGCGATGACGGCAATGGCTTTCAGCATGAATGGCTCCCTGGATACGCTCCTAGGACGAAGGGAGGGGACCGGGCCCGACAAGGCGAAGCGGAAAAATTTGTTATGCCCCAGGCAGGCGCTCCCTACTTCACCTTTGCGCCTTCGACCTTAGCGTCTTGCCTGGCGCCGCCATTGGCGCCCTTGGGCTGGCTGTCCCGGATCAGGCGATCGAGATGCATGCGGATGTGAGCGGCTTCTGCGGACGTGTTGGCGAGGGCGATGGCGCGGTCGAAGGCGATGCGGGCTTCGTCGTTGCGGCCGAGCTGCATCAGGAAGGCGCCGCGCACGCCATAGAAATGGAAGTAGTTGGCAAGCTTTGGCGCCAGCGGCTCGATCAGGTCGAGCGCGGCTTGCGGTCCGCGCACCTTGGAAACCGCGACCGCGCGGTTGAGCGTCACCACCGGCGAGGGCTGCACCACCTCCAGCGCACCATAGAGCAGGTCGATCTGCGCCCAGTCGGTCTCCTCAGGCGTGGAGGCGCGGGCATGCAGCGCAGCAATCGCGGCCTGGATCTGGTAGGGCCCGCTGCGGCGATGGCGTATCGCCTTGTCGATCAGCGCGAGGCCTTCCGCGATCATCGTGCCGTTCCACAGCGAACGATCCTGGTCGTCCAGCAGGATCAGCGAGCCATCCGCGGCAAAGCGCGAGGCACTGCGCGCATGCTGCAACAAGATGAGCGCCGTGAGTCCCATGATCTCCGGCTCGCTCTGGAACAGCCGCAGCAGCAGCCGCGCCAGCCGGATCGCTTCCTCGCACAGCGGCTTTCTGATTTCGGCGGTGTCGCCGCTCGCCGAATAGCCCTCGTTGAAGATCAAATAGATCATCGCCGCGACAACGGCGAGCCGCTCCGAGCGCTCGACCGCGCCCGGCGTTTCAAACGGCGTCCCGGCCTCCGCGACCTTGGCCTTGGCACGCGTGATGCGCTGCTCCATCGCCGCTTCCGACACCAGGAAGGCGCGCGCGATCTGCTTCACCGTCAGGCCGCAGACGATGCGGAGCGCCAGCGCGATCTGCTGCGTTGCCGGCAGCCCTGGATGGCAGCAGATGAACATCAGCCGCAAGATGTCGTCGCGGTAGTGCGAGCCGTCGAGCCGCTCGGCGAGCGCGCCCTCGGCGTCGTCGAGATCGGAGATCGCCTGGTCGTCCTCCGGCAGCGGCTGCTGCTTGCGGGTGCGGCGCACCTCGTCGATGGCAACGTTGCGGCCGACCATGATCAGCCAGGCGGCGGGATCGCGCGGCGGTCCGTTCTGCGGCCAGGTCTTCAGCGCGCGCAGGCAGGCGTTCTGGAAGGCCTCCTCCGCGGTGTCGAGATCGCGGAAATAGCGCAGCAGCGCGCCGACCGCCTGGGGGCGCGCCGAGGTCAGCGCGGTCTCGATCCAGGCGGTATCGGCTTCGCTCATTTCAGATTCCCTCCGGGACTGAACACGCCGACGGGGCGCACCTCGTAGGCGCCGCCGGGATTGGCGGCACCGAGGTCGCGGGCGACATCGAGTGCGTCATCGAGATTCTTGCAATCCACGATATAGAAGCCGAGCAACTGCTCCTTGGTCTCAGCGTAGGGGCCGTCGAGCACCAGTGGCGGGTTCTCCTTGCGCAGCGTCGCTGCCGCAGTGGTCGGCAGCAGCCGCGCCACCGGGCCGAGCCTGCCCTGCTTCGCGAGACCTTCCTGCACCACGGCGAGCTTCTTCATCACGGTCTCGTCCTGGTCCTTGCTCCATGAGCCGACGAAGTCCTCGTCGTGATAGCAAAGGATCGCATAAAGCATGGGCAGTACCTTCTCTGAGCGCTTGTTTTGAAGACGATCCAGTATGCCTTGCCCCGACATGGCTGCGGAAAAAAATTGCAAGAAAAATCCGGCAGATCGTGCCAAGGAGGGCCTTCAAAAGCGGAACTTAAAGAGGCACTTCGAATGACCGTTGGCACCCTGGCCGTCCTGATCAACAGCACGCAGCAGAACTGGCTGCCTGAGCGCTGGAAGGCCCGGTTCGACGCCGTCTGCGGCGGCCGCCGCGTGGTGCTGCTGCCCGATGCCGGGCTCGATCCGGCCGAGGTGCATTATGCCGCGGTGTGGAAGCCGGTGCCGGGCGACCTCGGCTCTTTCCCCAATCTGCGTGCGATCTTCAATCTGGGCGCCGGCGTCGACGCGCTGATGGCGGACAAGAGCCTTCCGAACGTGCCGCTGGTGCGCGTGGCCGTGCCTGATCTGACCGGCCGCATGACCGAATACGTCGTGCAGCACGTGCTGATGCACCACCGCCAGGAGCTTTATCTGCGCCAGTCGCAGCGCGAAAAGCGCTGGGAGCCGACCTATCAATGGCCAGCGAGCGCCGTCACGGTGGGTATCATGGGCCTGGGCACGCTCGGTACTGATGCGGCCGATGTGCTGCGGCGGCTTGGTTTCCGCGTCGCCGGCTGGAGCCGCAGCCCGCGTATCATCGCGGGTGTCGAATGTTTCCATGGCGCCGGGCAAATCGACGCGTTCCTGCGCACGACCGATATTCTCGTCAGCCTATTGCCGCTGACGCCTGATACACACGGCATCCTCAACCGCGACGTCTTCACCAAGCTCAACCGCAAGAGCCCGCTCGGTGCGCCCGTGCTGATCAACGCCGGCCGCGGCGGCCTCCAGAATGAAGCCGACATCCTGGCCTGCCTCGACGACGGCACGCTGGGCGCCGCCTCGCTCGACGTCTTCGTACAGGAGCCGCAGCCGGCGGACAGCCGGTTCTGGACCCATCCCAAGGTTTTGCTGACCCCGCACAACGCCGCCGACACCGACGCCGACGCGATCTCGGCCTATGTCGCCGAGCAGATCGCGCGGTTCGAGGCGTGTGGTGTGCTGGAGAACGTGGTGGACCGGACGCGGGGGTATTAGGCCGCACGCCTGAAAAAGGCACGACCGCTCCCTACCCTCCGTGTCGTCCTGGCGAAAGCCAGGACGACACCAGACTTCTTTGGTCACTCCGTCACCCCCGAAGGCACCCGCTCGGCCGGCATCCCGTTCACCCTCTCTTAGCGAGAAGTTGATAGGTCTCCTTAATCAACGCTCAACGAACGAGTCGGACATGCGCTTCACGCTCGGCCTCAGGATGCGGATCACGGTTGCGCTGGCGGTGACGGCGGCGGCGACCGCCCTGTTCGCCGTGCTCGGGGCGATGTGGATCATTTCCGGCATCATCGACCGGGCCGACCAGCGCGAGCTTCGCAGTCATTACGACGCGCTCCAGTCGCGAATTGCCGAGGAATCCCAGCGCGCCGCCGCCATGAGCGCCGTCGTCGCCGCGATGCCGGCAACGCAGGACGCGATGGCCAAACAGGATCGCAATGCCCTGATCAGCCTGTTCGGGCCGGTGTTTGCTGCGACCAAATCGGAGTACGGCGTCGAACAGTTCCAGTTCCACGTGGCGCCCGCGACCTCGTTCCTGCGCGTGCACTAGCCTGCTAAATTTGGCGACGACCTCTCGGGCTTCCGCAAAACCGTGATCATGGCCAACCAGGAGCGCAAGGTCGTGGTCGGCCTCGAGGGCGGCTTGGCTGGGCTCGGCATCCGCGGCGTCGTGCCGATCGCGCAAGGCGGCAAGCATCTCGGCTCAGTGGAGTTTGGCCTGACCTTCGGCCAGTCCTTCCTCGACGATTTCAAGACCAACCGCCATGTCGACATCGCCTTCCATCTCGCGGACGGCGGCGGCTTCAAGCTGTTCGGCGGCACGCTGAAGGGGAAGAGCTTCTTCGATGCGGCCGATTACGGCCGCGCCGCCGGCGGCGACTTCACGGTACGGCAGGCCAAGCTCGACACGACGCCGGTAGCGGCGCTGCTCGGACCGATCAGGGATTTTTCCGGCAAGCCGCTCGGCGCCGTCGAACTGGTGATGGACAATGCCGACTATGTGGCCTCCGCCGACCGTGCCTGGCTGCTGGCATTCGGCATCGCCGCGCTCGGGCTCGTGCTCGCCGCCATCGTCGGCTATCTCATCGCCCGCAGCATCTCGCGCCCGATCATTTCCATCACCAGCGTGATGCGCGAGCTGGCCGACGGACACCTCGATGTCACCGTCCCCGTCAGCAAGGCGAATGACGAGGTCGGCGCGATGGTCAAGGCTGTCGCGGTGTTCCGCGACAACGCCGTCAACTTCAACCGGCTCCAGGCCGAACAGGCCGACACTAAGGCGCAATCCGAAGCGGAGAAGCGACGCGCGTTCGCCGCGCTCGCCGACAATTTCGAAGCCAGCATCCGCGAGGTCGTCACCACGGTCTCCTCGGCCGCGGTCGAGATGGAGAACACGGCGCGCTCGATGTCTGATATCGTCGAGCGGTCGCGGCAGCAGACCGGCACGGTGTCGTCGGCCTCGGCGCTCGCCTCGGAAAATGTGCAGACGGTCGCTGCCGCCGCGGAAGAGCTGTCGTCGTCCATGACCGAGATCAGCCGGCGCCTTGCGCACGCGACCGCGGTGGTCGGCAAAGCCGCGAGCGACGGACGACGGTCGAACGAGCGCGTGCAAAGTCTGGCCGACGCCGCGCAAAAAATCGGCGACGTCGTCTCCTTCATCAGCGGCATCGCCGAGCAGACCAATCTGCTGGCACTCAACGCGACGATCGAGGCGGCGCGCGCGGGCGAAGCCGGCCGCGGCTTTGCGGTGGTCGCCTCCGAGGTGAAGGCGCTGGCAACCCAGACCGCCAAAGCGACCGAGGAGATCGGCGCCCAGGTCACGGCGGTACAAGGCGAGACCACCGGCGCAGTGGACGGCATCCAGTCGATCTGCGCAACGATCCAGGAGGTCGACGAGATCTCCGCCGCGATCGCCGCCGCCGTCGGCCAGCAGGGCACCGCAACGCAGGAGATCGCCCAGAACGTGCAGCAGGCAGCCGCCCGCACCGGCGAGGTCTCGCAAAACATCGCAGGCGTCACCGCCGGCATCGCCGCGACGGGAACAGCAGCGGAGGAGGTGCTGGGCTCCGCGATCGAGCTGTCAAAGCAATCGCAGCGGCTGCGGGACGAGGTGGACCGCTTCCTCGCGCATATTCGCGCGGCGTAGGCGGGCTACAGGGAGGAGCTGCGGCGCGACGGCGGCAACTCCGAATCTTCGCCAAACCAGATTCGGTGGCTAGGGGTCCTGGCTTTCGCCAGGACGACGTTAGCTCGCGCCACGCAACCGCCTAGCTCTTTCGTCCCACCATCACGTCGATCGCTCCCTTCACGATCGCCTCGAGATCCTTCCGCGACACGCGCGCGCGCGAACGAATGGCAATTGAGTGCACGGTCGCTGAAGCGAGCTGCGCCAGCACGGCGGGATCGGCGCTTTCGGGCAATTCGCCTTTCTCCTTGGCGCGGCGGAAGCAACTCGCAAACGCCTTGTCGAGTTCGTTAAGGCCATCGAGCACCATGGCGCGGATGTCGGGATCGCCGACCGCTTCGGAGGCCGCCGTGACCACGGTGAAGCAGCCGCGCGGGCCGGTTGCGCCGGACAGATAGATGTTCAGCGCGGAGGCGAAGATACGCTCCAGCCGCTGGCGCACGGGCATCTCCTGTCGAAAGATCTCCACCATGGATGCGCGCGCGTCCTCACGGTAGCGCTGATAGCTCTTGATGTAGAGCTCGCGCTTGTCGCCGAAGGCGCCATAGAGGCTCGGGCGATTCATGCCGGTGGCTTCGCTGAGATCGTCGAGCGAGGTCGCGGCGAAACCCTGCGTGCGGAACAGGTCGAGCGCCTTGCCGAGCGCGACCTCGGGTTCGTAGGCGCGCGGACGGCCGCGGCGCTTGGGCTCAGTGGCAGCAGCTGGCGGCTTCGATTTTTGTACCATTTCGCAATTTAATCCTTGACCAACTCCATAATATGCAAGACAGTACAAAAATCAATCTGGCCAGGTTGAGCGCCACTCCAAAAGTCACATCGAAGAATTGCCCAAGGAGGCTCAAGATGGATCTTTATTTCTCGCCGCTCGCCTGTTCGATGGCGAGCCGCGTCGCGCTGTATGAAGCCGGCGCCGAAGCCAATTATCTCGAAGTCGATCCGCCGACCAAGACGGTGCTGAGCGACGGCACCGACTTTCGAACCGTGAACCCGATCGGCCTGGTGCCGACACTGCGGACGGACGACGGCGTGGTGCTGACCGAGAACGCCGCGATCCTGCAATATATCGCCGACCGCTTCCCGCAATCGGGTCTCGGAGCCGCAGCGGGCATCGAGCGCACGCGACTGCATCAATGGCTCTGCTTCATCGGCACCGAGCTGCACAAGGGCCTGTTCATCCCGGTGCTCGACCGCAAGGCGCCGCAGGAGACGAAAGCCTACGCGCTGGAGAAGAACCTGTCGCGGCTGGACTATCTCGACAATTACCTGAAGGGGCGCGACTTCCTGCTCGACCAATTCAGCGTCGCCGACGCCTATCTCGTCACGGTCATCAACTGGACCATGGCGACGCCGCCGATCGAGCTCGCCAAATGGCCGAACGTGAAGGCCTATTACGAACGCCTGCGTCAACGGCCCTCGATCGCCAAGGCGATCGCGGAAGAGTTCGAGCTGTACAAGGCCGAGCAGGCGCGGAAGAAGGCCGCGGCGTAAGCTTTGACGATTGAGGCGCGCCGTCCCGGCTGAGCGGCCGGGACGGCGCAATCTATCCGTACAACACCCTCGGCAGGATCGTGACTATGCCGGGCCAGAGCGTCAGCAGCAGCACGAATCCGACCATGATGAGGAGATAGGGCATCGTGACGCGCGCGATGTAGCCGAGGCCGTCGTCGGTCAGGCCTTGGATCACGAACAGGTTGAAGCCGACCGGCGGCGTGATCTGGGCCATCTCGACCGCGAGCACGAGGAAGATGCCGAACCAGATCTCGTCGAAGCCCGCGCCCTTCACGATCGGCAGCACGATCGGCAGCGTCATCACGATCATCGAGAAGCCATCGAGGAAACAGCCGAGGATCAGATAAAAGATAATCAGCACCACGATCAGCATGAACGGCGATAGCCCCAAGCCCTTCACGAAGGCGGCGACTGCCTGCGGGATGCCGAGGAAGGCCGCGGCGTTGCCGAGGATCGAGGCGCCGAGCACGATCAGCGCGATCATCGAACAGGTCACGACCGAGCCGATCAGCACGTCACGCATCACCTGCTGCGACATCGAGCCCTGCGCCCAGGCGACCAGCGCCGCGCCGAACACGCCGACCGCGGCGGCCTCCGACGGCGTCGCCAGCCCGCCATACATCGAGCCGAGCACGCAGGCGATCAGGAACAGCGCCGGCGCGAGGTCCTTGAGCGCCGCAAACCGTTCGCGCCATGGCACTTGCGAGAGCTTGGCTTCCGCCTCCGGCACCATGCCGGGGTTAAGGGTCGTGTGCAGCATCACCCACCCCATGAAGGTGGCGGCCAGCAGCAGTCCGGGCAGCACCCCGGCCGTGAACAGTTTCAGGATCGAGACGTCGCCGAGCACGCCGTAGATGATCATGATGTTGGATGGCGGGATCAAAAAGCCGAGCGTGCCGGCGCCGGCGAGCGAGCCGATCGCGATGTCGCGGGAATAGCCGCGGCGCAGCAGTTCGTTCAGGGACATGCGGCCGATCACCTGCGTCGTCGCCGCCGACGAGCCGGAGATTGCGGCGAAGATGGTGCAGCCGATCACGTTCACATGCAGAAGACGACCCGGCAAAAGCCCCGCCCAGGGCGCGAGCCCCTGGAACAGAGAACGTGACAGACGGGTGCGAAACAGCAACTCGCCCATCAGGATGAACAGCGGCAGCGCCAGCAGTTCCTGCGTCGTCAAGATGTTCCAGGCGTATTGCGGCAGCAGCTTGTCGAGCGGGATTGAGCGGAACATCGCCAGCAGCAGCGTTGCGGTGAGCGCAAGCGTCAGGCCGATCCATACGCCGCATGCCAGAAGCGCAAACAGGATCCCGAAGAGAGCAATGACTTCGATGGTCATGGTATCCGGTGTCTGCTGGCTGGCGCGTGGGCGATCATTCGACGGGCGAGGCCTTCATGCGGTGGTCCTCCAGCGGCAGGCCGAGCACGGCCTGGATCACGCGCGCCAGGAACTGCAGCGTCAGCAGCAGCATGCCGAAGGTGACGACGGCCTGTGGAAACCACAGCGGGGTGTCGCTCGAGGTCGAGACCTGGCCGCGCACATAGGCGCCGAAGGCGAACTTCGCCATCGACGATGTCAGGAAGGCCATGAAGGCGAAGCCGGCGGCGGCCGACAGGATTTCGATCGCGCGCTGAAACGGAGCGGGGACGTTCTTCAGCAGCAGCACGACACGGATATGGCCGCCGACGCGCAGGGTCATGGCGGCGCCGAAGGTGAAGGACGCCGCCATCAGATAGGAGGAATACTCCCACGCGATCGAGATTGTGGGCGGAAAGAACGGCAGGAAGTTCGAGAGGAAGCGCGTTGCGACCTCGCACAGCATCAGCAGCGTCAGCATCAAGAGGCAGCCGCCACCGATCCAGCCGTCCAGCCGGCCAAGACGGTCGATGCCGTCGAGCAGGATGCGCAGCGGCTCCGGCGCCGCCGCGTTGAGACTATGGGACGACGCAGGCAAAACATCCGCCACTGCAAGTCCTCAGCGCTTCATTTCCGCGAGATAGGCCCGCACCGGCTTGTCGGCCGCCGGCACGCGCTTGACGAAAGCGTCGAGCTGCGGCGCGGTCTTGGCGCGAATGTCCGTGATCATGGCATCCGAGACCGGCACCACCTCCATGCCGCCTTCCTTGAGCCGGTTGAGGCTGTCGACGTCCGCCTTGAGCGAGTTCGCCCAGAAGCCCGGCTCCATCTTCGCGGCAATGCCGGCGACGAGCTGCTGCTGATCGGCACTCAGCGCCTTCCAGGAATCGAGGTTGACGGTGAGCATCTGCGACGACCAGACGTGGTTGGTCGGGTAGATGTATTTCAGGAATTCCCAGAATTTTCCGTCGACGCCCGACACCGACGAGGTGGATACGCCGGAGACCGCGCCCGACGCCAGCGCCGGGATGGTCTCGCCCCACGGAATCATCACCGGCGCCATGCCGACCACGGCCAGCATGTCGACGGCGTTCTTGTCGGGCACGCGGATCTTGATGTTCTTCAAGCCGTCGACATCGGCGACCTTGACCTTGAGATGCAGATATTGCGTCGGCCAGGGCACGATGTAGAGGATCTTCTGGTTGTTGCGCGCGGCGACCTTCTCGTATTCGGGCCGCACGTATTTGTGCAGCACCTTCAATTCGTCCATGGAGCCGCAGAGAAAGGGAATGCTTTCGACGCCCATGAAGGGTTCGTCGCCGACCTGCTGAATATTGAGGACGTCGGCGAGCGGCACCAGACCGTCGCGGACGGCGCGCAGATGCTCGGGGCCCTTGAAGCCGAGCTGTCCACCGGCCTTCACGGTGATCGCGACCGAGCCAGCCGTCTGCTTCTTCACCTCTTCCGCGAAGGCAAACGCGTTCTGGGTGTGGAAATTGCCGTCGGGCCATACCGTCGACATGTCCCAGCTTACCGTCGCCGCTCGCGCGCGGGTCGAGATGTGGCCGGCTGCGAGCAGCGTCGCTGCGCCCGCGGTAAAAGTCCGTCGCGTGATCATTGAGCCCCTCCGTTTGCTACGCGCACGACGCCTGAAGCGTCATCGCGTGTGCCCATAAATTTCAACCGCATTGTCGGCAGACACGAGGCCGCTTTCGATGTCGTCGTTGACGGCTGTCGGCGCGCGCTCCCGGGGATCGCCGATGCCGGCGCCGCCTGGTGTCAGCACCACCAGCCGGTCGTCCGGCGGCACCTGCTGAAAGCCTTTTCCACGCAGCTTCTTGCCGGACTTCAGGCCGACATAGCCGGCCTCGCCGTTCTTGCCGCCATCACGTCCGCGTGGCGGATGATCGATGCGATCGAATGCCGCCAGGATGTCGAACGGCCCATCGACACCGCTGCCGACCTCGATGATCTGGCCGAGGCCCCCGCGGGTTCGCCCTGCCCCGCCGGAATCCGGACGCAGTTCCTTGCGCCAGAAGATCAGCGGCGTCTGCGTCTCGGCGATCTCAACCGGCGTGCCGCGCACGCCGCTGGGATAGGCGGTCGCCGACAGCCCGTCCTTCGCGAAGCGCGCGCCGGTCCCGCCATTGGAGGTCACCGCCATCGAAAATCCGTAATTGCCGCCGGCGCCCGAGCGGGTCTGGCCGCGCACGTTGAGATTCCACAGGCACGAGGTGCCTTCCGCGGGCACGCGCTCGGGAATGATCTGGCGCAGGCAGCCGAACACGACATCGGGCAGCATCTGGCCGATGATGTGGCGCGAGGCGACCGGCGCCGGCTTTGGCGCATTGAGGATCGCGCCTTTGGGAGCCGACACCGTCAGTGGCGAGAGCGAACCGGCATTGTTCGGAATCTGGGAGGCGACGACGCAGCCGAGACCGAACACGGTGTAAGCGATGGTGTAGGACAGAGGCACGTTGATGCCGAACCTGGACGCGGCCGAGGTGCCGTCGAAGTCGACGTGGATGCCTTCGTCCGAGATCGTCAGCACGGCGGCCAGCGTGACCGGCTCATCATAGCCGTCGACCACCATGGTGTTGCGCCAGCTGCCTTTCGGCAGTTTGGCGATCTCGGCCAGCACGGCCTCGCGCGAGCGGTCGCAGATGTAGTCGCCGAGCGCATCGAGCGAGTCGATGCCGAACTCGGTCATCATCTCGACCAGGCGCTCGCAGCCGACGTCGTTGCAGCCGGCGAGCGAATAGGTATCGCCCTCGGTGTCGATCGGCAGCCGCGTGTTGGTGCGGATCATCGCCATCAGCGTCTCGTTGACGACGCCCTGGTCGATCAGCTTCAGCATGGGGATGTAGAGCCCCTCCATGAACACGTCGGTGGCGTCGGGTCCGAAGCCGATGCCGCCGATGTCCATGAGATGGCTGGTGCAGGAAAACAGCGCGACCGGCTTGCCGTCCTTGAAGCAGGGCGTGGTGACGACGAAATCGTTGAGATGGCCGGTGCCCATCCAGGGATCGTTGGTGATGTAGGCGTCGCCCTCCTTCATCGTCTCGATCGGAAAGTGGGCGATGAAGTGCTTGACCGATTCCGCCATCGAGTTGACGTGGCCGGGCGTGCCGGTCACCGCCTGCGCCAGCATCCGTCCCTTGAGGTCGAACACGCCGGCCGAGAGGTCGCCGCATTCGCGCACGATCGGGCTGAAGGCCGTGCGGAGCAGCACCTGCGCCTGCTCCTCGACCACGGCGATCAGCCGGTGCCACATGATCTGAAGGTCGATCAGGCTCGCGCCGCTTGCCTTGCTCATGATCAGGCCGCCTTCCGTTCCATGACGATGCTGCCGGCACCGTCGATATGGGCATCAAAACTGTTGGAGACGAACGTCGAGGTCTCGTCCTCCGCGATCACGGCGGGACCTGCAATCGTCGCGCCTGGCGCCATGTCCTCGCGGCGATAGAGCGGGATCTCGATCACCTCCCCGACCCGGCCATCGAAGAACTTGCGGCTGCCGGTCGCCTTCCCGGCGGGCTTGCGCGTAACGGCCGCGACAATAGGCGGATTGCGCGCCTCGGTCGTCGCAAGCACCGACCAGCTCAAGACCTCGATCGCCGCACCCGGGATCGGCCGCTCGAACATCACCGCATAATCCGCCTCGAACTTCTGACGCAGGCCGGCCAGATCGGCCGTCGCCAGCCGCCGGTTCGGCAGTTCGATCGAGATCTCATGGCCTTGACCGACATAGCGCATGAAGGCCGCGCGGCGCTCGCGGACCGGCGCGCCTGCCGCACCCGTCTCGACCAGCGCACGCGCTTCGGTCACCATCTCCTGGAGCAGATCGGAGACCCCTTCGGTGTCGAAATCGTCGAGCCGCACATGACGGCTGCGCACCAGCTCGTAGGCGATCGGAGCCGCGAGGAAGCCAACGGCCGAGCCGACGCCGGCATTGGAAGGAACGATCACGCGGGAGACACCGATCTTCTCGGCGACGCGCGCCGCATGCAGAGGCGCCGCGCCGCCGAAGGCGATCAGCGTGTGCTGACCGACAATCTCACCGCGCTCGACCGCATGCACGCGCGCCGCGCTCGCCATGTTCTCGCAGACGACCTCGTGCACGGCATAGGCCGCAGTCTCTGCCGACAGACCCAGCGGCTCGCCGACGCTGCGCAGCAGCGCCTGCTTCGAGAGTTCAGGGTCGAGCTTGATCGTGCCACCCGCGAAGTCGTCCGGATCGATCATGCCGAGCGCGACGTCGGCATCCGTCACGGCCGGGCGCAGGCCGCCGCGGCCGTAGCAGGCGGGCCCGGGCTCCGACGAGGCACTCTCAGGACCGACCGTGACGCGCTTCATCGCATCGACATGGGCGATCGAGCCGCCGCCGGCGCCGATCTCGACCATCTCGATCACGGGAATCCGCACCGGCAGACCCGAACCTTTCAGGAAGCGCGCTGCGCGATCGACCTCGAACACGCGCGAGGTCTCGGGCTGGTATTTTTCGATCAGACAGATCTTTGCCGTGGTACCGCCCATATCGAAGGACAGCACCTTGCTCTCGCCGAGACGCGCCGCGATCTGCGCCGCGAAAATGGCGCCGCCGGCAGGACCGGATTCGACGAGGCGCACCGGAAAGCGCCGCGCCGTCTCGATCGAGGTGACACCGCCGCCGGAGGTGACGAGATAGATCGCGCCGCGGTACTGCTCGACCTGCAAGGCGTCGGACATGCGAGCGAGATAACCATCGATTAGCGGCTGCACATAGGCGTTGGCCACTGCAGTCGATGTGCGCTCATATTCGCGGATCTCCGGGCACACCGCGGACGATACGGTCACGGAAATGCCGGGCATCTCCTCACTGATGATCGCGGCCGTGCGGCGCTCGTGCTCGGGATTGGCGTAGGAGTGCAGGAACGCGATTGCGACGCTCTCGACGTTCAGCGCGCGCAATCTTGGCGCGAGCGCGCGCACCGCCGCTTCGTCCAACGGGAGGCGGACGGCGCCATGCGCGTCGATGCGCTCGGGCACGGTGAAGCGCAAAGATCGCGGCGCCAGCGGCTTCGGCTTGTCGATGGAGAGGTCATACTGGTCGTAGCGGCTCTCGGTGCCGATATCGAGCACGTCGCGAAAGCCCTCGGTCGCGATCAACGCCGTCTTGGCGCCGCGACGCTCGATGATGGCGTTGGTCGCGAGCGTCGTGCCGTGAATGAAGACGTCGATGTCGCTGATATAGGCGCGCGCATCAGCGAGAATGAGCCGCATGCCGTCCAGCACCGCCTCTTCCGGCCGCTGCGGCGTCGTCAGCAATTTGCGCGTCTTGCGCACCTCGCCCACGTCCAGCACGATGTCGGTGAACGTGCCACCGATATCGACGGCAAGCCGCACCTCGGCTCCCTCAAGCATTCCAAACTCTCCGTGCTGATCGTCAAGACCGAGGACAAAAGCGCAGCAATTTCCATGCCATGGATGACAGGAACATGCTGCCGTCCAGCTATTCTGCTTGGCACCCATGCAATAGGCAAGGCGTGTTCGCAGGCCGCGCGATCAGAGCAGGAATGCAAGCGCCGCTTCGCAGCGCTCCTCGACCTTCAGCGTGAGGAGATCATCGGCGCGGGTGCGTCCGAGATTGACCGCAGCGATCGGGATTTGCCGTTGCGCGGCCGCCTGCACAAAGCGGAAACCGGAATAGACCATCAGTGACGAGCCGACGATGAGCATGGCGTCCGCCTGCGCCAGATGATCCTGCGCGGTCACGACCACGTCGCGCGGGACGGTCTCGCCGAAGAACACGACGTCGGGCTTGAGGATGCCGCCGCAGGATTCGCAGGCCGGCACCTTGAACGACGAAAAATCCGCATGCTCCAGGTCCGCATCGCCGTCGGGCGCATCGGCCGCGTCGAGCGTCAACCATTCCGCATTGGCGTGGCCGAGCGTCTTCTGGAATTCGCTCCGCGGGGTCTTTTGACCGCAGCCCATGCAGCGGACCAGATCGAGCCGGCCGTGCAGGTCGATCACCTGGCGGTGGCCGGCGGATTGATGCAGCCGGTCGACGTTCTGGGTCAGCAGCATTCCGCAACGCCCGCTCGCCTCGAGCCGGGCGAGCGCGTGATGCGCATCGTTCGGCCTCGCCTGGCCGAACCGCCGCCAGCCGATCAGGCTGCGCGCCCAATAGCGCCGACGCGTATGCTCTTCCGACATGAAAGCCTGGAAGTTCACCGGCTGGGTCCGCTTCCAGTTGCCGTGACTGTCGCGATAATCGGGGATGCCCGAATTGGTGCTGCAGCCAGCGCCGGTCAGCACGAACAGATTTTCGTGCCGTCCGACGAAATCGCGGAGCGGATGATTTGCCATGACGCAGATGTAGTCTGCGCAGGCCGGTTTTGCCAGATGGCGAGGAAGCCCGCTAGCTTGCCCAGTTCTCGCGGAATTCGGGAAACAGCGTCAGACCTCCGCACGCATAGATGGTCTGCCCCGTGATGTAGCTGGCCTCATCCGAGGCGAGGAAGGCGAACACGCCGGCGATCTCCTCCGGCGTGCCGACACGGCCGAGCGGAATGTGGCTGGTGACCACACCGCGCTTTTCCGGATCGCCGGTCCAGGCCGCGTTGATTGGGGTGTCGATCGCGCCTGGACCGACCGCATTGACGCGAATGCCGCGGCCGGCGAATTCGAGTGCCAGCGTGCGTGTCAGATTGGCCATGCCGCCCTTGCTGATGGAATAGGCGAGGTAGCCGGGTTTCGGGATGATCTGGTGGACGCTGGAGCAATTGATGATGCTGCCGCCTGCGCCGCGCGCAACGAAATGCGCGAGCGCCTTCTGGGCGCAGAGCACGGCGCCGTTGAGATTGACGTCGATGATGCGGCGATAGGTGTCGATGTCGAGCGCCTCGCTCGGCGATTCCCGCTGGAAGCCCGCATTGTTGACCAGGCAGTCGAGACGCTTCCAGCGCGCCAGGATCGTCTCGAACATCGCGGCTACGTCCTGCTCGTTGCTGACGTCGGCCCTGACGACGATATGGTCGAGCTTGCCGTGGCCGCGATCGCTCGATGCCGTACGCGCGGACGCGAGCACCTCCTCTGCCTTTTCCGGATGATCGACATAGTTGATGGCGACGGTCGCGCCTTCCTGGGCAAGCCGAATGGCGACGGCGCGGCCGATGCCTTGCGAGGCGCCCGTCACCAGCGCGTATTGGCCGACGAGGCGCGAAGAAAAGGTGGTCGAGCGGTCGATATGTGGCATCGTTCTTCTCCGGGGGACACATCAACATGGAGGGAACCGGCGTTTTGTTCCATCCGTCGGCGCACCGCTGGGATTCACTCCTAGCGGCGAGCCAGTCGCGAAGTCAGGATCTGGTACAGGATGATGGCGCCAAAGGTTGCGGTGCCGATCCCGCCGATCGTGAAGGCGCCGAATTTGAGCGTGAGGTCGCCGGCGCCTGCGGTGAGCGCGACCGCGACGGTGATCAGGTTTGCCGGACTTGAGAAGTCGACCTTGTTCTCGACCCAGATCCGGCCGGCCATTGCGGCGATCAACCCGAACAGCACGATCGAGAGCCCACCGATGACGGGACCCGGGATCGACAGGACCAGCGCGCCGAATTTCGGCGAGAAGCCGAGCACGATCGACACCATCGCCGCGAAGGCAAACAGCAAGGTCGAATAGACCTTCGTCGCCGCCATGACGCCGATGTTTTCGGCATAGGTGGTGACGCCGGTGCCGCCGCCGCAGGCGGCCACCATGGTCGCGAGGCTGTCGGCAAGCAAGGCGCGGCCGAGATAGTCATCGAGGCTCCGGCCCGTCATGGCGCCGACGGCCTTGATGTGACCGAGGTTCTCGGCGACGAGAATGATCGCGACCGGCGCGATCAGGACGATTGCATCGGCCTGGAAGGTCGGCGTGGTAAGACTCGGCAGGCCGATCCACGACGCAGCCGAAACTTGCGTGAAGTCGATCGGCCTGCCGAAGCCGAGGCCGTTCGCGAACAGCAGGTACAAAAGATATCCGCCGATCGCGCCGAGAATGATCGGCAGGCGGCGCCACAGGCCAGGCGCGCCAACGGCAACCACGCCGATGATCAGAACGGTCGCGAGCCCGATTCCTGTGTCGAACGCATTGGCGCTCACTGCCTTGACCGCCACCGGCGCGAGGTTGAGGCCGATCGCGGCGACCACAGCGCCGGTGACGACCGGCGGCAACAGCTTCTCGATCCAGCCAACCCCCGACCACATCACGACCAGCGCGATCAGGCCGTAGAGGACGCCGGCTCCTACGATGCCGCCAAGCGCAACCGACAGGTTCGGGTTCGGCCCGTGCCCGGCATAGCCTGTGGCGGCGATCACGACCGCGATGAACGCGAAGCTCGAGCCGAGGTAGCTCGGCACGCGCCCCGCGACGATGACGAAGAAGATCAGCGTGCCGATGCCGGAAAACAGCACCGCAACATTGGGATCGAACCCCATCAGCAGCGGCGCGATGATCGTCGAGCCCGACATTGCGACGCAATGCTGGAGACCGGAGACGACGGTCTGGCCAAGCGGCAGCCGCTGCTCGGGCATGATCACGCCGGAGGACTTCAGAATCCAACGCGGAAAATAGCCTTGCGCTCGCTCATCGGAGCCCGTTGCAATCGGCATGTTCCCCCCAGTTGCGGTGCAGCGACAGATCTTCGTGCGAACAGATAAAAATGTGATTGTCGCTTCTGCAGCGGCCATCACATGATGCAAATCAAACAAGATCAATACGTCCGGGGCCTATTCTATGACACACATTGCGATCCAGCCAGCCGTCCACCGCCGGCACCAGCCCTGGTACAAGATCCTCTACATTCAGGTGCTGATCGCGATCGCACTCGGGGTGCTCGTCGGCTATTTCTATCCCGATCTCGGCAAGGCCCTGAAGCCGCTCGGCGACGGTTTCATCGCGCTGATCAAGATGATGATCGCGCCGGTGATCTTCTGCACCGTGGTGCACGGCATCTCCTCGATGGGCGACCTCAAGCGCGTCGGTCGGGTCGGGCTGAAGTCGCTGATCTATTTCGAGACGGTCTCGACCGTGGCGCTCGCGGTCGGCCTGCTGGTCGGCGAGGTGCTCCAGCCCGGGCACGGCTTCAACATCGATCCCGCCACGATCGACCCGAAATCGGTGGCGACCTACGTCACCAAGGCCAAGGAAGAAGGCATCGTCGCCCATCTGATGGCGATCATCCCCGACAGCTATCTGGGCGCCATCGCACGCGGCGATCTGTTGCAGGTGCTACTGATCTCGATCCTGTCGGGCTTCGCCATCGCGTTCCTCGGCAAGGCCGGCGAGCCCATTGCGGAGGCGATCGACAAGGCCGCAAAGATGTTCTTCGGCATCATCCGCATCATCGTGCGCGTCGCCCCGATCGGAGCGTTCGGCGCGATGGCGTTCACCGTCGGTGCCTACGGCCTCGGTTCGCTGCTCAACCTCGCGGCCCTGATCGGCACGTTCTATCTCACCAGCATCCTGTTCGTGGTGGTCGTGCTCGGCGCAATCGCGCGGCTCGCCGGCTTCTCGATCTTGCGTTTCATCGCCTACCTCAAGGACGAGCTGCTGATCGTGCTCGGCACCTCGTCATCAGAAACGGTGCTGCCGCAGATGATCCAGAAGATGGAGCATCTCGGCGCCTCGCGTTCGGTGGTCGGCCTCGTCATTCCGACCGGTTACAGCTTCAACCTCGACGGCACCAACATCTACATGACGCTGGCAACGCTGTTCCTGGCGCAGGCGACCAATACCCATCTGACCATCTGGCAGGAGCTCGGCATTCTCGGCATCGCCATGATCACCTCGAAGGGCGCCTCTGGCGTGACGGGGGCGGGCTTCATCACGCTGGCGGCGACGCTCTCGATCGTGCCCGACATCCCGATCCAGTCGATTGCGATCCTGGTCGGCATCGACAAGTTCATGAGCGAGTGCCGCGCGCTGACCAATCTGATCGGCAACGGCGTCGCCTGTGTCGTCATCAGCATCTCCGAAGGCGAGCTCGACCGCGATGCGCTGCACGAGACCATGGCCCATCCGCTGGAGATGGGTGAGGCGCTCGAACCGGGCGGCAGCGCCGCCTCCTAGGCCGCGCGCAGGTTGGGCGGCGTCCGGTTCCAACGCGGTAGTTTCCCGGAGTGGTAAATTGGAGCGACGCGAGTCACAACTGCTGCGTTGGGATCACGGATTGATACTCATCTTTTTCCACCCGACGCGCTGGGGGCAGGGCGTCGGGTTTTTGAAAATTGTCGTCGTGCCGAACCGCAAAGCGGGATCAAATGATCCTGCAACCGGCGCGCTGCCTCGGGGCAGCAAGATCGAGCCGTCGGGTAATCCCGATCGCCTGCAAAAACGCCTCATCATGACTGACGACGAGCAGCGCGCCGTCATAGGCCCTCAAGCCCGCTTCGACGGCTTCGATGGATTCGATGTCCAGATGATTGGTCGGCTCGTCGAGGATCAGCAGCGACGGCGGCATCGCTCCGCCCAGCACGCAGGCAAGGCCTGCACGAAACATCTGCCCGCCGCTCAAATGTCCCGCAATCTGCAAGGCGGCATCGGCTCGAAACATGAACCGGGCCAGCGCCGCATGGCATTCATTTGCACCCGCCTTCGGATGGAAGCGCCTGAAGTTATCCAGGATGGAGACCGCGGGATCGAGCAGGCTGGCCTTCTGATCGAACAGCGCAAGATCCGGCCTGACCCGCATGGTGCCGGAGAGCGGACGTAGTTCGCCGGCGACGAGTTTCAGCAGCGTCGTCTTGCCGGAACCGTTGGGTCCGACAATTGCCAGGCGCTCCGGACCAACGATCGCGAGCGATAGATCGCGCAAGACTTCCCGGTCCGGCCGATAGCCGGCGCTGACGCAATCGAGCCAAACCACCTCCCTGCCCGCTGGCAGCCGGGTCGAGGGCAGCTTCACCGACAGCGGCTGAAGAATCTCGATGCGCCGGCGCGCCGTATCAAGGGCCTCAAGCGCATCCGCACGCCGCCGCTCGGCGATCTGCGCGGTCTTGCCGCCGGTGTCTTCGCTACGGTCCTTGCGTGCGCCGGCCAGGATGCGCGGCATGTCGCCCTTGGCGCGCTTCTTCTTGCCCCCGCCGTCCTTGCGCGCTTTCCTCTCCGCGGCCTCCTGCGCTTTCCCGTCGATCTCGGACAGGCGCCTCTGGGCATGCGCGAGGTCGTGCCTGACAGCCGCGAGCGCAACGGCTTTCTGCTCGCAATAACTGCTCCAATTGCCGCCGTATCGCGTAGCTCCGAGCGACCTCAGCTCGACGATCGCATCCATGGTTTCGAGCAGGCTCCGATCGTGGCTGACGACGATCGCCCCACCGCGCCAAGACGCAAGGAAATCGATCACCGCCTTGCGCCCCTCCCGATCGAGATTGTTGGTGGGCTCGTCGAGCAGCAGGAAGTCTGGCTCCGCAAAGATCAGCGCGGCCAGACGAACCCGCGTGACCTGCCCGCCCGACAGGCGGTCGAGCTCGATCTCCGGAGCGACGTCGAACCCGACACGCGCAAGGGCGGACGTAAGCCGTGTTTCGAGGGTCCAATCGACCTCGGAAACCTCCTCGGCCAAGGCATCCCCGCGCTCGGCACGGCGAAGCACATCGAGCGCGGCTCGCGCACCGAACAGGTCGATCACCTTCGCGCCCGCAAGGGGCTGGACGTCCTGGCGCAACAGACCAACGGTTCCGTTGATAGCAACGCGCCCCGATTGAGGAATGTGCTCTCGCGAAATCGACGCAAGCAGCGTCGTCTTCCCGACGCCGTTGCGGCCGACGAGGCCGGTCCGCTCGGCGCCGAACGTCAGATCGATATTGGAAAAAAGAGAGCGGCCGTCAGGCGAGGACAGCGACAGGTTGGACAGGATGATGGAAGCAGGCATGGAATTCCCCGTGAGCAAGGCAGGTCGGCTTTGCGGTCGGGGTCAAATCCATGGATCTCGAATATCCTGTTTGAGGGCTCTCTAACTAATCCCATCGAAGGGCGAGATCAAGGCGAGGCTCTGAGGAACGACGGCGCGCGGAGCGCCGACGTCCGCCGCAGGCCCGCGCGATCAACCCTTGAGCGCGGTGACCACGACCTCGATCAGCGCGCTGCCGCCGAGATCGGCGACGCCGACGGTGGCGCGGGTCGGCAGATTGTCGCCGAAGAACTCGGTCCAGACCGCGTCCATCTCCTTCTTCTTGGAAAGGTCCGTGACGAAGATCGAGGTGCTCACGACGCGCGACTTGTCGGTGCCCGCTTCCTTCAGATAGCCGGCGATCTTGCCGAGGATGTTGCGGGTCTGCTCGCCCATCGACACAGAGGTGTCGTCGGCGATGGTGCCGCCAATGAAGACGAAGCCGTTGGCTTCGACGGCGCGGTGCATGATGGGCGTGCGGATGCTGCGGGTAATGCTCATGATGTCCTCTTTTGCTAGAGCGTGGAGGGGTGGAAACGGTCGATGCCGAGATCGCCGATGCGGGTCTGGGTGCCGCCGTTGACGATCAGCTCCGCCATGACGGCGCCCGCGCCGGGGCCGAGCTGGAAACCGTGCAGCGAAAAACCGAATTGGTGATAGAGGCCCTTGTGCCGGCTGCTCGGTCCAAACACGGGCAGATCGTCCTTGGTCTTGGCCTCGATGCCGGCCCAGGCCCGCATGATCGTCGCGTCGCGCATGACCGGGAACAGCTCGAACACGGTGCGGGCGCTGGTCGCGAGGCTTTTCCAGTCCAACACCGTCTCGTTGCGATCCTGATGGGGCGTAGCCAAATGGCCGCCGCCGATCAGCACCGTGCCGTTCTTGAATTGCTTGAAGGACAGCTTGCGGCCGCGCAGGATCACGACCGGATCGATGAAATGCGGCACGCGCGAGGTGATCATCAACATCGGCGCCACCGTCTCGACCGGAACGGGCTCACCGAGCGCGGCTGCGATGGTCCCGGCCCAGGCGCCGGCGGCATTGACGAGCACCGGCGCGGCAAAGCTCTCGGCGCCGACATCGACATGCCAGAGACCATCGGTGTGCCGGATATTCGTGGCGGCAATGCCCTCGCGCACGGTCGCACCTAGTTGCTCCGCCTTGCGACGGAACGCCGTCGTCGCCTGCGCGGGATTGGCCGCACCGTCGCGGCGCGAGACCACGCCGCCGGGACAGGTCTCGGCCACCGCCGGCACGAGGCGCCGCAGCTCTGCGGCATCGATCAGCTCTTCGTGGGTGAAGCCGAGCGCGTTGAGCTCGGCCACACGTGCGCGGCAGACCGCGAGTTCCTCTTCGTTCTCGGCGACGAGGACCTGGCCATAGCTCTCAAAGCTGCAATCGTCGTCGAGGAGATCGGTGATCTTCTCCCAGATACCCATCGAGCGGATCGAAAGCGGGATTTCGGGGATGTGCCGCGCAAGCTGGCGCACGCCGCCGGCGTTGACACCGGAAGCGTGCCGGCCGGCATAGTCCTTCTCGATCAGCACCGGCTTGAGGCCGGCGAGACACAGATATAGCGCGGTCGAGCACCCGTGGATGCCGCCGCCGACGACGATCGCATCCACGTTTTTCGTCATCCGCGCACCACCGCCTTGATGTCGTCTGCGCTCTTCGGAACGGCGGCGAGCTCGGCGAGCGTGATCGGCTTGACCGGCGCGCGCAGCCGGTAATAGCCAATCTCCTGCGGGCTCTTGCCCCGCGCCTGCGCCATCAGCTCGGTGACGGTGAGGCCGCAGAGCCGGCCCTGGCACGGCCCCATGCCGGTGCGGCGGTAGGCCTTGAGCTGGTTCGGCCCGGTCGCGCCGATCGCGACGGCGTCGAGAATATCCTTTGCGGTGACCTCCTCACAGCGACAGACGATGGTGTCGCCTGCGGGAATGCGAAACTGCGGCGCCGGCCGGAACAGCGTGTCGAGAAAAACGCGACCACGTTCGGCCTTGGCGAGATCGGCGCGGAGGCTCGCCATCGGCGCAGATTTTTTTGCAGCCGCAGGCGCCAACGCCTCCACTGCCGCGCGTGCCGCGATGCGGCCGCGCACTACGGCTGCGTTCGCCCCGCCGATGCCGGCGCCGTCGCCAGCAATCGCAATGCCGGCGACCGACGAATTGCCGCTGGCATCCAGCACCGGAGACCAGCACAATTGCAAATCATCCCAGCGATGCTCGATTCCGGCCGCCATCGCCAGATTGACGTTGGGCACGACGCCCTGGTGCAGCAGCAAGAGATCCGCAAGGACGGTCTCGCGTTTGCCGCCGGCGACATAGCTGACGTTCGCGAGTTGGCCGTCACCAGAGGCAGCAAGCTCGCTGACACCTGAGACGACCTGCACCTTCGCCTTCACCTCGCGCATCATCGACAAGCCCTTGGCGAAATACGGCGAGGTCAGGAAAGCGAAAGCGTGGGGGAGTGCGGCGAAATAGTTTCCGCGCTCGGTGGTGTCGAGAATGCGATCGATGCGACCGCCGAGACGCAAGATCTGCGCGGCGAGCAGCCAGAGCAGCGGCCCCTGCCCCGCGATCACCGTGCGGCCATCCGGCACCAGGGCCGATGTTTTCAACATGGTCTGCGCGGCGCCCGCGGTCATCACGCCCGGAAGCGTCCACCCGGGAATCGGAAACGGCCGCTCCAGCGCGCCGGTCGCGAGGATCACGCGCCTGGCCTTGACGAAGGCGGACGCGCCGCCGACCGAGACGGCGATATCGAGATTGCGATCGAGGCTCCAGACCGTTGCGCGCTGAATGACCTCCGCGTTGCCTGCGCGTAGCGCCTGCACGAGATCGGTACCGACCCAATAGTCCTCACCGAGCTGGCTGCGGTCGGTCACCGGCGTCGAGGCGATGGCACGAAACACCTGGCCTCCGGGGCCGATATTCTCGTCGAGCAGCAGCGTGGACAGGCCGGCTTCGGCGGCCGTCGCGGCGGCGGCAAGGCCGGCAGGCCCGGCCCCGATCACCACGACGTCATATTCTTCGCGCTTGGGAGCCACAGTCATTTCCCGATCTCCCGCTTGCCCTTCTGAATCTCGATCTGCATGCCGTCGGTGACCGGCACCAGGCAGCCCTGTCGGTTGCCGACGCCATCGATGGTGACGAGGCAATCGAAGCACACGCCCATCATGCAATAGGGCAAACGCAGCGCCCCGCTGACTGCGGTCGAACGGCGTGCATCGCAGCTCGAGGCCAGCAGCGCGGCGGAGACGGTGTCGCCCTGCCGCGCCGCGACGGCAACGCCATCGACGAAGATTTGCACCGCTGGCCGCTTGTCCTGCTCGGATCGTTTGAACATCCTGGCTCCTTCAATGTCCCTAGTAGCCGCTGTTGTTCGCGGCACCGGCGGCGCCAAAACGGCTGGCCGAGAACGCGCCGACCAGCTCGGGCTCGAGCGCGCCTTGCGCAACCATCCGCGCGATCTCGAAGGCGTGGTTGGAGGCGAGTGTCACCCCGGAGTGGCAGCAGGCGACGAAGGCACCGGGATGCGTCTCCGACTGGTCGTAGATCGGAAAGCCGTCCTGCGGCATGACGCGGATGCCGGCCCAGCTCCGGACCACGTTGAGCCGCGCGAGATGCGGAAACATGCGCTGGGCGCGATCCGTCATCACGGCGCTGATCGAGTGCTTCAGCGCGCGATCGTCGAGCTCGTCTTCCTTGCTGTCGCCGATCATCACCGTGCCCTCGTCGGTCTGGCGGATCGTGGTCAGCGGATGCGGCAGAAAGGGCATGGTGCGCTCGGTCACCACGATCTGGCCGCGGGTCGGGCCCATCGGGGCGTGGAGACCGACCATCGGCGCCAGGGTCTGGTTAGCATTGCCGGCGGCGAGCACGATCTTGGCGGCACGGAGCTCGCCCTGCGGCGTCGTCAGGCAGAATTCGCCGCTGCTCCTGCTGATCGCCGAGACCGGGCGCTCCGGAAGATAGTCGATGCCGAATGCCTTGAAGCCGGTGTGGAACGCACGAAACGTGCGCAGCGAATTGACGTGACCGTCGAGTGGACAATAACTGCCGCCGGAGACCTCGGGCCCGATCAGCGGCAGCGCCTTCTTCACCTCGGATGCCGGCAGCATCTCCATCTTGTAATCGGCGGCACCCGTCTGGTTGTGCATGCGCTTGACCAGCTCGGCGCGCTGACCGAACTCGTCCTCGCCAAGCGTCAGATGAAAACCGCCGTTCTGCTGAAGCGAGACATCGAGGCCGGTCTGCTGCTTCAGCTCCGAGGCGAGCCTGCTCCACGCCTGTGACGCCTGCACCGTCCAGACGGTATAGGCTGGCATGCCGAGCCCCTTGCTCTGGACCCAAACCAGCGCAAAGTTCGCGCGTGAGGCGCGCTTGGTGATGTCGCCTTCGTCGAGCACGGCCACCTTCTTGCCGAGTCTTCCCAGGCCCCAGGCGATGGCGGAGCCGAGCAATCCGCCGCCGACGACGGCGACGTCGTAATCTGTTCGCATGGATTCTCCTATCGCCCTGTATCGCCCTTGCCGGCGAGCACGCGGTCGAGCCCGTAGAAGCGATCGAGCAGAATGAGGGCGGTCATGGTGATCGCGATCACGCAGGCCGAGACGGACGTCACCAGCGGATCGATGTTGTCCTGGATGTAGAGGAACATGCGCACCGGCAGTGTTTCGGTGCCGGGTCCCGCGAGGAAGACGGTCATGGTGAGATCGTCGAAGGACTGGATGAAGGCGAGCGCCCAGCCGCTGATGACGCCGGGCAGGATCAACGGCAGCGTCACGCGGCGGAATAGCGTCCAGCCGCCGGCACCGAGCGAGACCGCCGCCATCTCGACCGAAAGGTCCATGCCGGTCGCCGCCGCCAGGGTCAGCCGTAGCGCGAACGGAAACACGATGATGACATGCGCGATGATCAGCGCGGCGAAGCTGCCGCCCATCCCGGCCGAGGTGAAGAAGCGCAGGAACGCGATGCCGAGCACGACATGCGGGATCATCAGCGGCGAGAGAAAGAGGGCCGCGAGCGCATCACGGCCGCGGAAGCGATAGCGCGCGATCGCGAGCGCCGCCGGTACCGCGAATAATAGCGCGACGAACGACGATAGTGCGCCCAGGCCAAGGCTGACCCAGAAAGCATGGACGAATTCGGGATAGTTGGCGATCGCCCTGAACCAGCGCAACGAAAAACCGTTTGTCGGCAACGACAGGAAGCCTTCAGGCGTGAACGCAACGAGGCAGACGACGAGGATCGGCGCCACCATGACGATGACAAAGATGGTGTGGAAGATCAGCGCGAGCGGGCCATTCCGGCTCATCGGAACACCTCCGCGTAACGGCGCTCGATCAGTGCGTTGCTGCCGACGACGATCAAGACCAGCGCGGCCAGCAGCAGCGTGGCGACCGCCGCCCCCAGCGGCCAGTTCAGCGTGTTGAGGAACTCGTCATAGGCCAGCGTCGCCGCGACCTTGAGTCGACGGCCGCCGATGATGGCGGGCGTCGCAAACGCGCTGGCCGAGAGCGAGAACACGATGATCGCCCCAGACAGCACGCCCGGCATGATCTGCGGCATGATGATGCGGTGGATGATGGTCGCAGGGCCGGCGCCGAGCGACATCGCGGCATTCTCGATCTGCGGATCGAGCCGCTGCAGCGCCGCCCACACCGACAGCACCATGAACGGCATCATCACGTGCGCGAGTGCGACCACCATGCCGGTTTCGGTGAACATGAAGGGGATAGGCGCGCGGATCAGCCCGGCCGACATCAGCAGCTTATTGACGAGGCCGTTGTTGCCGCCGAACAGCAGCGCCCAGCCGAGCGTCCGCGCCACCACGGAAATCAGCAACGGCCCCAGGATGACCAGGAGAAAAACGCTCTTCCAGCGTCCGCTCATGCGGTTGAGGATGTAGGCTTCGGGTGCACCGAGCACGGCCGTGAGCAGCGTAGTCAGGATCGCGATGCGAAACGTCCGCCCGAACATCTCGGCGTAATAGGGATCGGTTACGATCTCATGCCAGTTCTTGAGGATGAAGACCGGCTCGATGCCCTTGTACTGGCCCCAATCATGGAAGGACAGCATCACGGTCATTGCCAGCGGAATCAGGAGCACGCCGACGAACAGCATCAAAGCGGGCGCCGTCAGCGCCCAGGGCGTGCGTGCGTTTCGTTCCTCGGCGGAAGCGCTCATGCGACGCCCCTCACGCTCATGTCCTCGGGCCGCCAGGTGAGGTGAACGGCCTCGCCTTCGACCGGCTGCGACCGGCCGTCATTCTGGCGGATCACGGTCGCCGGGCCGCATTCGCTCTCGCACTGGAACAGCCAGTGATTGCCCTGGAAGATGCGTGTGACGATCTTTGCGCTGAGGCCCGCGTCGCCAAAGTCGATCCGCTCGGGGCGAATGCTAATGGTGACGGGACCGCTGCGCCCGACATGCGCAGGCGCGCTCCACGAGCCGACAATCAATCGCCCAGGCGCACTGGTCCGATCGATCGTCGCGGCAAAGTCGTTGGTCTTTCCCAAAAACTGCGAGACGAAGGCCGAGGCCGGCTTCTCATAAGTCTCTTGCGGCGTGCCGATCTGCTCGATCCGGCCCTGGCTCATCACCACGATGCGGTCGGACAACGACATCGCCTCGTTCTGGTCGTGGGTGACGAGGATCGTGGTGGTGCCGATGGTACGCTGGATCTGGCGCAGCTCGATCTGCATCTCCTCGCGCAGCTTGGCGTCGAGATTCGATAGCGGCTCGTCGAGCAACAGCACGCTCGGCTTGATCACCAGCGCGCGCGCCAGCGCCACGCGCTGCTGCTGGCCGCCGGACATGCGACGCGGATGGCGATCCTCGTAGCCGGCAAGCCCGACCATCGCGAGCGCTGCGCGAACGCGCTCGGTCCGTTCGCCGCGCGGCACATTGCGCATCTCGAGCCCGAAGGCGACATTCTCGGCCGCGGTCATGTGCGGAAACAGCGCGTAGCTCTGGAACACGATCCCGAGCCCGCGTTTGGCCGGATGGATCGCGGTCAGATCCTTGCCTTGCAGCCGGATCGCGCCGCGGGTGGGATCGAGGAAGCCCGCGATCATCTGCAGGGTCGTGGTCTTGCCGCAGCCGGAGGGGCCGAGAAAGGAGACGAACTCCCCCTTCCCGACCGCGAGACTGAAGTCGTCGACGACAGTCTGCGCTCCGAATTGCTTGGCGACCCCTTCGAGCTCGAGATAGGCCATCGCACTGTCTCCGGGATGACCGATCAGCGCTCGACCTCGCGATTCCAGCGCTTGGTCCATTCCTCGCGCTTCTCGTTGATGACGGTCCAGTCCGGATTATAGAGCTTTGCCGCGCGCTCGCCGATCGGCGCCATCTTGCCGAGCTCGGGCGGGATCACCAGCGATTTCAGCACCGGGCCGTAGCCGTAATCCTTCAGCATCACGAGCTGGATCTTGGGTTCGAGCAGCATCTTGACGAAGCTAGACGCAAGCGGCGAGGCGTTCGGCTTGGTGATCGGACAGGCGGTCGTCAGCAACGTCGCGGCGCCCTCCTTCGGATAGACGAAATCGACGGGGAAGCCGGTATTGGCAAAGCTCTGCACGCGGCCGGTGCCCCACACCGCGATCACAGCCTGCCCGGACTGGAACAGCTCGGTCATCTTGCCCGGCGACGGCTCATAGGCGAGCACGTTCGGATTGATCTGCTCCTTGAAGATCTTGAAGCCGGAATCGACATTGGACTCGCCGCCGCCATTCATCTTCGACAGCATCACCAGCGCTTCGAGGCCATAGGTGTTGTTGATCGGCGGGATCACGAGCTGCTTGGCGTATTTCGTGTCCTTGAGATCGTTCCAGGAGGTCGGCGGCGCCCAGCCCTTCTCCGCAAACACCTTGGTGTTGTACATCAGGCCGGTCGCGACGATGCCGATCGCGACCGCACGATCGTCCTTGAAGCGCGCGGTGTCGTAGAGATCGGTCGGCAGGCCATCGAGCTTGCCGCAGAAGCCGAGTTGGATCGCCTGGTACATCGGGCCGTCGTCAACGATGGCGACGTCGATCTGCTGGTTGCCCTTCTGCGCCTGGAGCTTGGCCAGCGTGTCGGTGGAGTTGCCGGCGACGTACTCGACCTTGACGCCGTTCTCCTTCTCAAAAGTCGGGATCACCTCGTCGCGGATGGTCTTCTCGAACGAGCCGCCATAGCCGGCGACATAGAGCGTCTTTTGCTGAGCCGTGGCAACCGAGGGGGCGGCGATGAGGGCCGCGATGCTGACCGCTGTCAGAAGGCGAAAAGTCTTCATGTGGTCCGATCTCCATACCGGGATGAGGTGACGTGCCGACGAGTCTCGTTGGCTGAACCTTCCGCATTTCCTTCCGCGCAGATCCCTCTCCGACTAGGGCTCCAGCCCTTGCGCGGCGAATTTTGGCGCGATCCGGAGGTTTAAACCCCTCCAATCTGCCGAAAAAGCGGGCCGTCTCCAGCACTGATGAAAAAGATCGCAAACTCCGGCTTCCATCGTCCAATGAATAATGGCAGCCTCTGCATGCCTAAATATTATGAATGGAAATGGGGATGGCCCGGATCAATTCGCGGCAGGTGGAGGCTTTCCGGGCGACGATGCTGACCGGCAGCGTGACGGAGGCGGCGGCGCTGATGACCGTGACGCAGCCGGCGGTCTCCCGGTTGCTGCGCGACCTCCAGGCGCTGTTGAAGATGGAGCTGTTCGAACGGCGCGGCACCGGCCTCGTGCCGACCGCTGCGGCCATGGCACTCTACACCGAAGTCGAGCGCTCCTTCGTCGGCCTCGAACGCATCACCGCGGCAGCCGAGGAAATCCGCGGCCGCCGCACCGGCTCACTGCGGATCGCGGCACTTCCAGCATTGTCGAATGGCTATTTGCCGCGGCTCACCGGGCACTTCCTGAGGGAGCGGCCGAACCTCAACCTCGCTTTCTTCGGCGTGATCTCGCCGATCGTGGTCGACTGGGTACTGAACAATCAGTGCGACGTCGGCTTTGCCGAGGTGCCCATCGCGCATTCGGGCTTGCCGAGCCAGAAGCTGCCGGCGCCCGCGCGTGTGGCTGTACTGCCCACCGGTCACCGCCTCGCGGAAAAGGAAGTGCTGGAGCCCCGCGACTTCGAGGGCGAGACTTTCATCTCGCTGTCGGCGGGCTCGTCGAGCCGCCACCTCGTCGACCAGGTCTTCCATCGCCACGATGTCCGCCGCGTGCTCAGGGTCGAGACCACGCTGTCGGAGATCATGTGCGGCATGGTGTCGTCAGGACTTGGCGTCGCCATCTGCGATCCCTTCACCGCCCAGGAATTTTCCACCCGCGGCGTCGTCGTGCGCCGCTTCCTGCCGCGCATCGACTTCGAATTCTCGGCGGTCTTTCCGGCACAGCGCAGCCCCTCGCCGGTAGCGCTCGATCTGGTCGAGACCATACGCAAGGCGCTCGCCGAATTCGACGAGCCACCCCTCAGCCGTTGAACGCCGCCTGTGCCTCCGGCAGGTCCCAGATCTTGCCAATCGCAGCGGTGCCGGCAGCCGTGATCGCCGCCTCGTCGGCGCCGAGATAGCGGCCGGCATCGACCAGCATGCGGCCGTCGACCATGACCTGATCGATATTGGCGCGATTGGCGAGCGCGATCAGCGCGCGGCGCGGGTCGAACAGCGGCTGAAGATGCGGATGGGTGAGATCGACGATCGTGAGGTCGGCGGTCGCGCCCGGCTCGATACGGCCGAGATCGGGCCGCTTGATGACATCGGCCGCGATTGCCGTGTTCGCCTCGATCAACTCGGGCGCGTTCGCGACATCGGCACGCGCCGAGGTGATCTTGGAGATCAGCGACGCCGCATTGAGCTCGCCGAGCAGGTCCATGTTGTAGCCGTCGGTGCCGACCACCGTGCGCACGCCGTGCTCCGCGAACTGGCTGAAGGCCGCGGTGACGCCGGCGCGCGCGAACACGCGCGGGCAGTTGAGAACCGTCATACCGCGCGCGGCCATCAGCTTGAGATCGTCATCGGTGCTGAACATGCAGTGTGCCGCCATCAGGTCGGGCGCCAGCAGGCCGAGCCAGTCGAGATATTGCGCCGGCGTGCGGCCGCCATAGCGCTTGCCGATGGTTTCGACCTCGGCGCGGCTCTGCGCCATATGCGTCGTGACGGGCACGCCGAGCTCGCGTGCCCGCGCGGCACAGGCCCTCAACAGATCAGGCCCGCAGGTGTCGGTGGCATGCGGACTCATCGCAAGGCCGATGCGGCCGTCGCCGCGATTATTCCAGCGCTGGTAGAGTGCATCCCAGGTCGCCATGTCGGCTGTGCCGTCATCGCCGGAATAGTGCACCACGCCGTCGGGGCCGGCCTTGGCGTCCGACGTCGAGAACAGATAGGGCGCGCCGTAGAAGCGGATGCCCATCTCCTCGGCGGCATCGAACATCTCCGGGATCGAGTTGCGGAACGGCTCCATCACCGTGGTGGCGCCGCCCTTCAGGAGTTGGAGGATGCCGAGCCGCGCGACCGCCATGCGCTCTTCCGCCGACAAGATATCTGCACCGCGCTTGGTCAGCGGCAAAAGCACCGTGTAAACGATGCTCTGATTGTTGCGGCGGCCGTTGCCGTCCTCGGTGTGGCTGCGCGCCAGCGCTTCGGAGAAGCAGTGATTGTGCAGGTTCAACAGGCCCGGCAGAACGAAGCGGCCGGGACGGTCATGCACCTCGTCCGCCCGCGGCTTGTCGCGCGTGACCGCGGCAATCTTCTTGCCTTCGACCAGAACCCAATGGTCGCGCAACACGTCCTGCGCGCCGTCCTTGCGTGCCAGCACATAGCTGCCGAAGATTGCGATCATGCTCATGCGGGGCGTACGTTCCAGAAGACGGCGGTGCCGTCGAGAATGCCGGTGATGGCTTTGCGATAGGCCGTCGGCTGCTTGTACAGGCCAATCGGAATATAGGGGATTTCCTGGAAAGCCACCGCCTGGATCTCACGGCAGATGCGCTGCTGCTCCGCGAGCTCGGAGGCCGCCAGCCACTGGCTGCGGAGCCCGGCCATCTTCTCGCTCGCATACCAGCCGGCGACCTTGCCCTCACCACGGATATTGGTGTTGCCGGCCGGATTGAGCCAGTCGATGCCCTGCCAGTTGCCGACCGCCGCGCTCCAGCCGCCCTGCCCGATCGGGTCCTTCTTGAGTTGGCGTTGCAGCACCACGGCGAAATCGAGCCCGGCATATTCGACGTTCATGCCGGCCTTGCGCAAGGAGTCGACGGCGATCTCGCCAAGCGGCTTCTGCGCCAGTGAGTTGGTGGGCACGAGCACCACGACCTTCTTGCCATTATACCCCGCGGCCTTGAGATCGGCCTTCACTTTGGCGTAGTCACGCGGGCCGCGGAAGACATCGAGGCCGACATCGCTGGCCATCGGCGTATTCGGCGCGAAATAGCCGATCGGTGAGACCTGGAAGTTCGGATCGGTACCGGCCACCGCGGTCATGAAGGCGGATTGATCGATGGCCCCCAGGAGCGCGCGGCGAACGGCAGGATTGTCGAACGGTGGCTGAAGATGATTGAGGCGCAGCATGCAGGCGTAACCGCGGGGATCGAGGATCCGCGTCTCGATGTCGCCGGCCGCCTTGATGATCGGCAGCAGGTCGTGTGGCGTGGTCTCTTGCCAGTCCTGCTCCCCGGTCTGCAGCGCGGCGACGCCGGTGCCGGCATCGGGCGTGGTGGTCCAGACCACCCGATCGTAGTGCACGATCTTCGGGCCCGCTGTCCAATCCGGTTTGCCGTCCGTGCGCGGCTGATAGCGCTCGAACCTGGCATACGCGTTGCGCGCACCCTGCACGCGCTCGTCGGCGAGATAGCGGAACGGGCCGCTGCCGATCACTTCGGTGAGCGGCTTGAACGGATCCTGGCCCGCCAGCCGCTCCGGCATCATGAAGCACGCGTTGATCGCGGCCTTGCCCAGCGCTTGCGGCAACAGCGGGAATGGACGTTTGAGGCGGAAGCGGATGGTGCGGTCGTCAGTGGCCGACAGCTCGTCAGTCGCCTCCATCAGCTCGCCGCCAAAGCCGTCGCGCGCGGCCCAGCGGCGGATGCTCGCGACGCAGTCGCGGGCGAGCACGCGCTCGCCATCGTGCCAGAACAGACCGTCGCGCAAGCTGAGGTCCCATTGCAGCCGGTCGCCGGAGACGACATGGCCCGACAGCATCTGAGGCGAGACCTGGAGCGAAGAGCTCATGCCGTAGAGCGTGTCGTAGACCATGAAGCCGTGGTTTCGCGACACTTGTGCCGTCGAATAGATGGGATCGACGAAGGCGAGGTCGATCACCGGAATGAAGCGTAGCGTGGTCTGGGATTCGGCGCGCAGGATGCCCGGAAATGACAGCGCCGGCACCGCGGCTACGGCCTTGAGGAGCGAACGGCGGGAGACGGGCATTGCAAGAGGCTCCTGAAGGATCTTACGTGTTCAACAAGACCGCGCCGATCGCAGCGGCCACCGCCTGCTGCGCCGGCTCGACCACGGGCACACCGATGGCATCCGCAATCGCCGCGCGGTGCGAGGCCATGCCGGCGCAGCCCATCACCACGACATCGGCACGGCATTGCGAGACCAGCGCGCGGCCAGCTTCAATCAACCGTCCCCGGATGTCCGCGCCTGCCGTCTCCGCCGCGCTCGCGCCGACCGACCAGCTTCCGGCATAGCGGCTGTCGATGCCCATCAGCCGCACCATCCGCTGCTGGCGGCGAATGCTCGACGGCGACAGCGCGATGACGCCAAATCGCTCGCCCAGCATCATTGCGCGAAAGATGCCGCACTCGGCGATGCCCATCACCGGGCGCCCGCCGGCCGCCTCGCGCACCGCATGCAGGCCGGGATCACTGAAGCAGGCGAGCACGAAGGCATCCGCATCGGCGCGCGACACACGGTTGACCAGCGGCATCACCATGCTGTCGGCGTCGCGTTGCGAGCTGATGCCCGGCGGCCCCCCGGCAAGGCCGACGACCTCGATTGCGGGTCCGCCGGCGATGCGTAGCGGCGCGACGGCGTCGTCGATCGCCGCCGTCACCGATGCGGAGGAGTTGGGGTTGATGACGAGGATACGGGTCATGGCGTGGCTCAACTTTTTCCGGCCTCGTGGCGCAGGAAGTTGGCCGCGATCTTCTCACCGGTCGTGATCCAGACATCCGGGCACGACTTTGCGTAGGTCAGGAATTCGCGCAGCAGGCGCAGCCGCATCGGTCGACCGCTGCATTGTGGATGCAGCACGGTCGTCACCATCGCGCCCCAGTCTCTGGTTTCGTCGAGCTCGTCCTTCCAGATCGAGAGCACATGCTCCTTGGGGAAAATCGAGCGCGGACTGAAGCGCGCGGACAGGCCGTGCATCCAGTCGTCATAGCTGGCGGTCACCGGCAGCTCGATCGTGCCCGGCTTGCCGTCGGCGAGACGATGGCGATAGGGCCGCACGTCGTCGCGGAACGAGGAGGTGTAGACGATGCCGTGGCGCACTAACGCCACCCGCAGTTCCTCGGTGAATTCGCCGTAGGGCGCGCGGTAGCCGGTCGGCCTGACGCCGAGCCGGCGCTTGAGCGCCTCGAACCCGCGCTCGAGCTCCTCCTCGATCCAGGGATCGCCGGGATCGGGCAACAGATGGTGATAGCCGTGGTGGCCGATCTCGTGACCGGCCTTGAGAATGGCCTCGGCCATCGCCGGATGCGCGTCGACCGACCATCCCGTGACGAAGAAGGTCGCCTTGAGATCGAGCTGTTCGAGCAGCTCCAGGAGCTTCGGCGTGCCGACGCGCGCCTCATAGCCGCCATAGCTCATGGTGATGAGCCGCTGGGCGTGCACCGCGTCCTTGCTGGTCCAGGCGCTCTCCGCGTCCACGTCGAACGACAGGAACATCGCCGAATTGTACGGCTTCGGCCAGGGGTATTCCGGTGCAGGATCCGCGGTGTTGGCCGGAACGAGCGGAATGCTCTGGAGTGCCTTACTGTCCAGCATTGATGGTCGCCTTTTCGAGTGCGTTGTCGGTCAGTTTCCACTTGGCGAGGAGCGTGCGATAGGTGCCATCCGCGATCAGTGCATCGACCGCCTCGAGCATGGCTTGCTGCAGCGCCTTTTCCTTGACCGGCAGAGCGATGCCGGTGAATTGCTGCGCGATGGGCTCGCCCACGGTCGCATAGGTGCCGGGCTCGAGGTCCATGATGTAGGGCAGCGTCTCGTTGCCCTGGGCGGCGGCATCGATGCGGCCCTGCCTGAGCTGGGTGCGGGCGTCGGCCGAGCCGTCGGTGCCGACGAACTGGATCGGATTGGTGCCGCAATTCTTCTCGCTCCAGGCCGCGATCTGCGCGGGGAACATGGTGCGGCGGCTGGCGCCGACCTTCTTGCCACAGAGCGCGGCTGCGTCCTTGAACTCCGCCTTGCGCGACTGCTGCACGAAGAACTGCGGGCCGCTGCGCAAATAATCGACGAAGGACGCGATCTCGTGCCGGCTGGCATAGTCCGTGAAGCCGGACAGGATGGCGTCCACCCGCCCGGTCGAGATCGACGGCATGAACTCGGCAAAGCTGGTCTCCTGCCACTCGATCTTGACGCCGAGCTTGCGGCCGATGGCCTCGCCGAGATCGATGTCGAAGCCGGACAACGCGTTGGTGGCGGGATCGCGGAACTCCATCGGTGGATAGTTCGGCACCAGCGCGACCTTGATGCTGCCGCGCTTGGCGATCTCCGCCGGCAGCTCGACTGCCATGACCGGAGCGCTCATGGCGCCAACGAGTGCCGCCGTAACCAGAAGTCTCTTCATCGATACGCCCCCATTCAGATCACTGCCGAAAGAAATGCCTTGGTACGCTCCTCGCGCGGCGCGCCCAACACATCGGATGCGCGCCCGTGCTCGATGATCGCGCCCTGGTCCATGTAGACGACGCGGTCGGCGGCCTCGCGCGCGAAGCCGAGTTCGTGCGTCACGACCATCATGCTCATGCCGCTCCGCGCCAGCTCCTTCATGACCGCCAAGACCTCGCCGACGAGCTCGGGATCGAGCGCGCTGGTCGGCTCGTCGAACAGCATCAGCATCGGCTTCATGGCAAGCGCGCGGGCAATCGCGACCCGCTGCTGCTGGCCGCCGGAGAGCTGGGCGGGATACGCGTCCGCTTTGGCCGACAATCCGACGCGCCGCAGCAGCTCGATCGCCTCAGCGCGCACCTCGTCGGATTTTCGGCCTTGAACCTGGAGCGGACCCTCTGTGATGTTTTCGAGCGCGGTCTTGTGCGGAAACAGGTTGAAGCGCTGGAACACCATGCCGGTTTTCAGCCGTTGCCGCCCGATTTCGCGCTCGCTGAGCCGATGCAGTCGTCCGCCCTGCTCGCGCACGCCCAGGAGCTCGCCGTCGAGCCAGATGCCGCCGCTGTCGATCGCCGCGAGCTGGTTGATGCAGCGGAGCAGTGTGGTCTTGCCCGAGCCGGAGGCGCCGATCAGACACATCACCTCGCCGGGCCAGACGTCGAGCGTGACGCTCTTGAGAGCCTGGAACTCGCCGAAATTCTTGGCGACGGAGCGAATCGCGACGAGGGGTCTTGTCATCGCGCGAGCCGCAATGTGCCGCGCGCAAAACGGCGTTCGAGCAGCATCTGGAGCGGCGTCAGGATTGAGACGACGAGCAGGTACCAGAGCCCGGCCACGATCAGGAGCTCGATCACGCGCGAATTGGCGTAGTAGATGTTTTCGGCGTTGTGCAGCAGTTCCGGATACTGGATGACGCTGGCGAGCGAGGTCGCCTTCACCATGCCGATGAACTCGTTGCCGAGCGGCGGGATCACCACCCGCATCGCCTGCGGCAGCACGATCCGGCGCAGCGCACGCAGGCGTCCCATGCCAATCGCCTGCGCGGCCTCATATTGCCCGATATCGACTGACAGCATGCCGGCGCGCATCACTTCCGAGGTATAGGCACCCTGGTTGATGCCGAGCCCGAGCAGCGCGGCAAGGAACGGCGTCATGACGTCGACGGCGCGCGCACTCCACAGGCCGGGAATGCCGATGGTCGGAAACACCAGCGCGAGATTGAACCACAGCAGCAGTTGCAGGATCAGCGGCGTGCCGCGGAACAACCAAGTGTAGCCGGCGGCAACGGTCTTCAGTACCGGGTTGGGCGACAGCCGCATGATCGCGACGACGACGCCAAGGAAGATACCGAGCGCCATCGCCAGCACCGCCATCACCATGGTGTTGACGATGCCCTCTATGATCACCTTTGCGGTCAGGAAGCGGCCGACATAAGACCATTCGATCTGGCCGCCCGCAAAAGCGCGCCCGATCAATGCAAGCACGAGGACGATCAGCGCCGCGCTGAGCCAGCGAAACCAGTGCGGCTCGCGCGCGACCCGCATTCCCGACAGATCGGGAAAACCCTCCGCGAGTGCCGGTGCCGGCTTCATTGCGGCGCCGCGTTCAGCATGGGCTGGGCGACCGCGTTGCCGCCAAGGCTCCATTTGTCGAGGACGGCCTTGTAGGAACCGTCGGCGATCATCGCGATGAGCTTCTCGGTCACCACTTCACGAAGCGCCGCATCGTCCTTGCGGAACATGATGCCCTGATAGCCTTTGGCAAAGGGCTCGCCGATCACGCGGTATTTGCCGGGTTCCTGCGTCTGCGCATAAGGCAGCGTCTCGCTGCCCTGTACGGCGGCGTCGATACGGCCCTGCTTGAGCTGGTTGCGAACGTCGATCGAGTTCTCGCCCGGCACGTACTGGATCGCCGGCTTGCCGGCCGGCTCGCAATTCTGCTTGCTCCACTTCTCGATCTCGACCGGGAAGCTGGTGCTGCGGGTGGTCCCGACCTTCTTGCCGCAGAGATCGGTCGCAGCCTTGGCTTCGTTCTCCGCCATCACGAAGAACTGCGGGCCGGTCCCGAGATAATCGACGAAATCTGCGGTCTCGCGCCGCGAGGCGCGATCGGAGATGCCGGAGATGATGAAGTCGGCGCGCCTGGTCTGGAGCGACGGGATCAATTCGGCGAACGGCGTCTCGCTCCAGACGATCTTCACGCCGAGGCGCTTGGCGAGCTCGTTCGCCAGATCGACGTCGAGCCCGACGAGCTCATTCGTTGCGGGATCGCGATATTCCATCGGCGCGTATGTCGAGTTGACCGTGAGCTTCAACGCGCCCGCCTGCTTGATCTCGGCCGGAAGCTCCGCCGCCTGCGCGGACGTGGCGGCCGTCAGCGCTGCGATGCCGAGGAAATACGAGAGGCGCGTCATATCGGCTCCTTTGCCAACGTTGCTGGAACGTCCTGTCAGTCCGCGTCGAGAACCGCGGGTTCGATGACGCCGGCGCGTTCGGTGATCACCCTGTATTGCTCCGGCCGCCGGTGCGCGGCGAAGTTGAACATCTTGTCCTTGCCCTGGCGGCAGAGGTCCAGATCGATATCGGCGACGATCACCTCGTCGGTCAGCGTTGCGGCCTGCGCGACGATGCGGCCATTGGGATCGACGATGCAGGAGCCGCCGATCAGCCCGGAGCCGTCCTCCTCGCCCGCCTTCGCCACCGAGATCGCCCAGGTCGCGTTCATATAGGCGTTGGCCTGCGTCACCAGCGTGGAGTGGAAGGTGCGCAAGGAGGCATCTTCCGTGCTACCGCCATTGGGATCATAGGCCGCCGAATTGTAGCCGATGCAGACAAGCTCGACGCCCTGCAGGCCAAGCACGCGCCAGGATTCCGGCCAGCGGCGATCGTTGCAGATCATCATGCCCATAATGGCGTGGGCCCAGGCCGAGCCGGCGCGGAAGGCCGGAAAGCCGAGGTCGCCATAGTCGAAATAGCGTTTCTCAAGCTGCTGGTAGCGCGCACCTTGTCGCGGCTCGACCGAGCCCGGCAGGTGCACCTTGCGATAGCGGCCGAGCAGCTCGCCGTCGCGGTCAACCAGGATGGCGCAATTGTAGCGGCGTCCATCCGGCGTCAGCTCGGCATAGCCAACATAGAAGCCGACGCGCAGCGCACGCGCACGGTCAAACAAGGCGGCGACGTTCGGGTTCGGCATTCCGCGTTCGAAATAATGGTCGAGCGCGTCGCCTTCGAGCAACCAGCGCGGAAAGAATGTGGTGAAGGCAAGCTCGGGAAACACCACGAGGCTGGCGCCGCGGCCGGCCGCCTCTTCCAGCAGCGCAAGCATCCGCGACAGCGTATGCTCGCGCGGATCGGCTTTTTGCGTCGGCCCCATCTGTGCGGCGGCAGCGCGAAGGACACGAACCAAGATTGCCTCCAATCTGTGCGCAGTGGCGCCTCAATGGGCGGATGAACCCTTTGATGCGACGTGCAAATCCGCGGCCATTACGCGGAAGCGGGGCTGCAAAATCAATTCGTTCTGCTATGATGTTTTGGCCCAGAGTATAATCGGCAGTGATATGAACCTGCGCCAGCTCGAGATTCTCCGCGCCGTCATCCGCCACCGCACCACGGTTGCGGCCGCCGACGAACTGGCGCTGTCGCAGCCTGCCGTCAGCAATGCGCTGAAGACGATGGAGGCGCAGGCGGGTTTTGCGCTGTTCGAGCGCGTCAACAACCGGCTGTTTCCGACCACGGAAGCGATGGCGCTCTACAAGGAGAGCGAGGCGATCTTCGCGCTGCACGCAAAGCTCGAGAACCGCGTGCGCGATCTGCGCGAGAACCGCTCCGGGCATCTCGCGCTGGTCGCGACGCCGCCGCTCGCCTACAGCATCATCCCCGCGGCGCTGTCAGGCTTCCTGCGCCGCCGCCCGGAGACGCGGGTGTTCTTCGACGTGCGGCGCTATGAGGGCATCATCGAAGGCGTGCTCAACCGCGTCGCCGAGCTCGGCTTCGCGCTCGGGCTGACACATCATCCGGGCATCGCCCATGAGGTGGTGCACACCGGCGAGATGGTCTGCGTGCTGCCGCCGCAGCACCCGCTCGCCGACCGGCCGGTGATCTCGGCAGCCGACCTGTCCGGCCTGCCCTTCATCGGGCTCGAGCGCGGCACGCGGCTTGGCGAGGCCGTGCGCGACAGTTTCGCACGCGCCGGCGCGCCGTTCCAGCCGACCGTCGAGGTGCGCTACTGCAACACGGCCTGCGTGCTCGCCGCCGCTGGCGTCGGCGCCGCGGTGGTCGATCCCTTCTCGCCACGGCAGAACGGCGGGACCGGCCTCGCCGTACGGCCGTTCGCGCCGACGACGCACGCCGTGGCCTATATGCTATGGTCGGAAGCCGAGCCGCTGTCGCGCCTGGCCAAGGCGTTTCTCAACGAGGTCCGGAAAGAGAGTGCGCTGCTGGAGCGCACAGCGCCACACCAACAACATGGGGCAGGAAGCGACTGAGCTTGACCTTTACCGGAGGGCACATGGCACGCATCACCATCATCGAGACCGGACAGGTCCCACAAAAATATTGCGAGCGCCACGGTTCATTCCCGGACATGTTCGAGCGCATGGTCCGCGCCGAGGATCCGACAGCTACGGTCGAAATCGTCAGCATCCCGAACGGCGATGCGCTGCCCGATCCGCGCAATTTGGAGGCGGTGCTGATCACCGGCGCGGCCGCCGGCGTCTATGACGGGCTCGACTGGATCGCGCCGCTGGAAGATTTCGTGCGCACGGCCTACGCCAACAGGACACCCATGGTCGGCGTCTGCTTCGGCCATCAGTTGATCGCGCAGGCGCTCGGCGGCACCGTGCGCAAGTCGGAGAAGGGCTGGGGCATCGGCCGGCACGTCTATCAGGTGCTGCCGGACAACGGCGTCTTTGACGGCGAAGCGGTCGCCATCGCCTGCTCGCATCAGGACCAGGTGATGGAGCCGCCCAACGATGCGCTGACGATCCTCTCCTCCGATTTCACCCCGCATGCCGGCCTGCTCTACGCCAACGGCGCGACGCTCACCCTGCAGCCGCATCCGGAGTTCGACGTGGAGTTTGCGCAAGTGTGCTGCGAGCTGCGCATCGGCAAGGCGCCGGAGGATGTCGTTGCCACCGCGAGGGAATCACTGGCGCAGCCGATGGATCACGCCAAGCTTGGTGGCGCGATTGCAAGGTTTCTGGCGAAGCGTACGGCAACGTAGTCCGCAGCTCTCGCCACGCAGACTCTTCCCTTCTCCCCTTGTGGGAGAAGGTGGCGCGAAGCGCCGGATGAGGGGTCTCTATCCGCGGATTCAATCGCGAGAGGTGCTCGCTGAGGGAGACCCCTCACCCGTCTCGCCGCTTCGCGGCGAGCCACCCTCTCCCACAAGGGGAGAGGGAAGAAAGCGACAAGCTCGTCTTGATAGGCCTCAGAACGGATCCGTCCCCAGCCCCACCACATCCGCAGGCCTCGGCCCCGGTGCCGGCCAGTGAAACCGCCGGTCCTTCTCCGCAATCGCGATGTCGTTGATCGAGGCCTCGCGGCGCCGCATCAGGCCGTGCTCGTCGAACTCCCACTGCTCGTTGCCGTAGGAGCGATACCACTGGCCGCTCGCATCGTGCCATTCGTACTGGAAGCGAACCGCGATGCGGTGTTCGTCAAACGCCCAGAGGTCCTTGATCAGGCGGTAGTCGTGCTCCTTCTCCCATTTGCGGGTGAGGAACGTGACGATGGCCTCGCGCCCCTGAAAAACCTCGGAGCGATTGCGCCAGCGGCTGTCCTCGGTATAGGCGAGCGAGACGCGCACCGGGTCGCGCGAATTCCAGGCATCCTCGGCCATGCGGGCCTTTTGCGCTGCGGTCTCACGGGTAAAGGGCGGGAGCGGCGGGCGCGACATGAGGGCCTCATCGGTTGGCGGGAGTGCAATCTATCGCCGCGCGCGGAGGAGTCGAGAGGCCGTCCGCTATCGCCCGATCACGAAATCAGATCAGCCTTCATCAAGGCGCGGATCGATTTCGGGATCGGCTGGGCACGTCCGCCGCTGATGAAGGCGACCTGCACCTCGGCTTTGACCAGCACGACTTCGCCGCGCCGCACCTCCTGCGCCAGCATGATGGAGGCGCCCTTCACGGCGACCGGCCAGGTCACGACATCGAGCACGTCGTCCATCCGGGCAGGCTTGAGGAAATCGAGATGCATCGAGCGCACCACGAAGGCGAAGCTTGCCTCTTCCGCCCCGGCCTGCTCGAACAATGCCTGCTGCTCGGCGCCCATCAGCCGCAGATGATTGGTCCGCCCGCGCTCCATGAAGCGCAGATAGTTGGCGTGATAGACGATGCCGGAAAAATCCGTGTCCTCGTAATAGACGCGGACCTGCATATGGTGGCGGCCGTCGCGGATCTCGCCGTCGAGATGAGCTGTCACGTCGCGAGCCTCTTCGCTTTTCGGTAACCAGCCCGTTTTGCGCAAAAACGGCCGGCTGCGCAAGCGTGGCTAGACCACCGCCGGCCCACGCCCCAGCGTCACCTCGACGATCTCCGGCGGCACGCCGACGCGGAGCGGCATGATGCTGCAACCGAGGCCGCCGGAGATGATGACGTCGCATTTCAGCCGGACATGACCATAGGCGAGCCGGATGCCGTGCTGCGGCGGAACCGCCGGCGACCAGCCGAGCAGGCGGACCTGGCCACCATGGGTGTGGCCGGACAGTTGCAGCGCGACGCGGGCGGGCATGCGCGGCGCGATATTGGGCTCATGCGCGAGCAGGATGATCGGCGCGTCGTCGGTGACCTTGGCAAGCGTCGCGTCGAGATCGTCGGCGCCGAAGCGTCCCGTGCTCCGGAAGCGTCGCGCCGGCAGAAAGGCGAGTTGATCGCCAAGGCCGGCGAGCCAGAATGCGCGGCCATCCTTGGCGAGCCGCACGACGTCGTTCTCGTAGACGGGAATGCCGGCCGCCTCCAGCGCGCGATGCGCGACCGTCGGCCCGTGGCCGGCCTGCTGCACGGTCCTATCGGCCCAATAGTCATGGTTGCCCATGACGGCATGGACGCCGAGCGGCGCTTTCAGGCCGGCCAGCACCTTGGCCCATTCGCTCGCCGGAATGATGCGCGTGACCTGGTGCAGACCGGCAACATAGTCGCCGAGCAGCACGATGATATCCGCGCTGAGCGCATTGGTGCGGTCGACGATGGCTTCGATCCGCTCCAGCGGCATCCAGGGATCGCAGGCATGGATGTCGGCGATCACGGCAATCTTCAGCGGGAAGTCCGCCGGCCATTGCCGCGGGGTTGGATGATAGCGGGTGACGCGAAGCCGCAGCACCGGCTCGACGCCGACGCCGTAGGCCGCGGTCGAGACGGCGAGAGCGGAGAGGCCGCCGAAGGAACGGATGAGGTGACGGCGCGTGATCATGGCAGCCCGATCGTGATGCAGCTTGTTGATGCGACCCGATTGAAGCGGAAATGGGGTGCGCTTGTGCAGACCCTCTGCACGAGATCACCGGAAATTCATGACGGCCCGACCGTCCGTACTTGCGCAGATCAGTCGTCGCTCTCGTCGGTGCCGAACAGGCCGAACTGTGCCGCCGCATCGCGCGATGGCTCGCTGATGCCGAGATGGCGAAAGGCGTGCGAGGTGAGCAGGCGGCCGCGCGGAGTGCGCTGCAGATAGCCGCACTGGATCAGATAGGGCTCGATGATGTCTTCGATCGCATCGCGCGGCTCCGACAGAGCGGCGGCCATCGTCTCGACGCCGACCGGGCCGCCGCCATAGTTCTGCGCGATGGTCGTGAGGTAACGGCGGTCCATCGCGTCGAGGCCGGCGGCATCGACCTCGAGCGCGCTCAGCGCGTGGTCGGCAATCTTGCGATCGATCCTGTCGGCATCGGCCGCCGAAGCAAAATCGCGCACGCGGCGCAGCAGCCGGCCGGCGATACGCGGCGTGCCACGCGCGCGTCGCGCGATCTCGTTGGCGCCATCCGCGCTCATGCCGACGTTGAGCACGCGGGCACCACGGGTGACGATGCTTTCCAGCTCCTCGATGGTGTAGAAATTCAACCGGACCGGAATGCCGAAGCGGTCGCGCAAGGGATTGGTGAGCAGACCGGCGCGGGTGGTGGCGCCGACGAGGGTGAATTTCGATAGCTCGATCTTGACCGAGCGCGCCGCCGGACCCTCGCCGATGATGAGGTCGAGCTGGAAATCCTCCATCGCGGGATAGAGTACTTCTTCCACCGCCGGGCTCAGGCGATGGATCTCGTCGATGAACAGCACGTCGCGCTCTTCGAGATTGGTGAGCAGCGCGGCGAGATCGCCGGCCTTGGCGATCACCGGGCCCGACGTGGCACGAAAGCCGACGCCGAGCTCCTTGGCCACGATCTGCGCCAGCGTGGTCTTGCCGAGGCCGGGAGGACCGACGAACAACACGTGATCCAGCGCCTCGCCGCGCTTGCGCGCCGCCTCGATGAAGATGGACAGATTCTTGCGCGCCTGCTGCTGGCCGACGAAGTCGGACAGCGATTGCGGACGCAGCGCAGTGTCGCCGACATCGTCGCTGCGGCGCTCGGGCGTGACCATGCGGTTGGCCTTAGGATCGCTCACTTCGCGAGCTCCTTCAGGCCAAGGCGAATGAGCTGCGCGGTCTCCGCATTCTCACCCGCGCTGCGCGATGCAGATGCAATGGCCGCGGCAGCTTGCGGCTGGCCGTAGCCGAGATTGACCAGCGCGGAGATCGCGTCCGCCACGGGCCGCGGCGCGCGCTGGTCGTCGACGGCGCCGGCGAGGTGCACGACCGCCGGATCGACATTGGCAAAGGCCGGCGCCTTGTCCTTCAACTCGGTGACGATGCGCTCTGCGACTTTGGGGCCGACACCCGGCGTGCGCGCCACCGCAGCCTTGTCGCGCAACGCGATCGCGTTGGCGAGGTCGGACGGCCCAAGCGTGCCGAGCACGGCGAGCGCGACCTTGGCGCCGACGCCCTGCACGGTCTGAAGCAGGCGAAACCATTCGCGCTCCTGATCGCTGCGGAAGCCGAACAGCTTGATCTGATCCTCGCGAACATAGGTCTCGATCGACAGCACGGCGGCCTCGCCCGGCGAGGGCAGATGCTGCAGCGTGCGCGTCGAGCAATGCACCTGATAACCGACCCCGCCGACGTCGAGGATGACGAAATCCTCGCCGTAGGAATCGATCAGGCCCTTGAGCTTGCCGATCATAAGCCTGCCACCTTCAGCCGCAGCGCGGTGCTCTGGCGATGATGGGCATGGGTGATGGCGATGGCGAGCGCGTCGGCGGCGTCCGCGGACGGCGGATCGGCCTTCGGCAGCAAAATCTTGAGCATCATCGCGATCTGCTGCTTGTCGGCGTGGCCGGCGCCGACCACCGTCTTCTTCACCTGGTTCGGCGCGTATTCGGCAACACTGATGCCGAACATCGCAGGCGCGAGCATGGCGACGCCGCGGGCCTGGCCGAGCTTCAGCGTCGCGACGCCGTCCTTATTGACGAAAGTCTGCTCGACCGCGGCTTCCATCGGCTTGTGACTGGACAGGACGGCGGCCAGCCCCTCATGGATCGCGAGCAGCCGGCTCGCCAGCGGCAAATCGTCCGGCGGCTCCACCGAGCCGCAGGCGACGTAGATCAGGCGGTTGCCCTCGGCCTCGATCACGCCCCAGCCGGTGCGGCGCAGGCCAGGGTCGATGCCGATGATGCGAACGGGGCCACGAATCGGGAGCGTCGTCATGAGCCAGTGATAGCGGCTGGCCGCCGTGGGGGAAACAGAAACAGAACGGAAGTAACAGGGGAAGTGCCCCCCTACCCGCCCATCTTCGCCAGCAGCGCGTCCGACACCTCGAAATTGGCGTAGACGTGCTGGACGTCGTCGTGCTCGTTGAGCAGGTCCATCAGCTTGAGCAGCTTCTCGCCGGTCTCGTCGTCGACTGCGACCGTGTTCTGCGGCTTCCAGATCAGCGCGGCCTTGCGCGGCTCGCCGAACTTGGCCTCCAGCGCCTTGGCGACGTCGCGATAGCCTTCGGTCGAGGCGTAGATCTCGTGGCCGCCTTCGCTCGAGATCACGTCGTCGGCGCCGGCCTCGATCGCGGCATCCAGCACCGCATCGTCGGAGGCGATGCTGCGGTCGTATTCGATGATGCCGGTTCGGTCGAACATGAAGGAGACCGAGCCGGTTTCACCGAGATTGCCGCCGGACTTGGCGAAGAAGGAGCGGATGTCGGAAGCCGCGCGGTTGCGATTGTCGGTCAGCGCCTCGACGATGACGGCAACGCCGCCCGGGCCGTAACCCTCGTAGCGGATCTCGTCATAATTCTCGCTGTCGCTGCCGAGCGCCTTCTTGACGGCGCGCTCGATATTGTCCTTCGGCATGTTCTCCTGGCGCGCCGCGGTGATGGCGGCACGCAGGCGCGGGTTCATGTTGGGGTCGGGCGTCCCCAGCTTGGCCGCGACGGTGATTTCCCGCGCCAGCTTGCCGAACAGTTTCGACTTCTGGGCATCCTGCCGCCCCTTGCGGTGCATGATGTTCTTGAATTGGGAATGTCCGGCCATGCGTGATCTTCTCTAGGGACTCGTGCGCCAAGGTGAGCGTGGGAAGCGCGGCCTTATAGGCCGCGACCCCCCTGGAAAGAAAGAGGCTCTACGACTTTAAGGTAACACCGTACGGGCCCGTGCCTAGATGTCAGGCATCGTTAACCCTGATTTCATTCCAGCCTGCGAAAATAGCCTCCGACCGTCCCGTGACAAGAGAGAGCTGATGGCATTCGAACTATTTCGGAAGCGTCTGCCGGACATGGCTGCAACTGCGGCTGCCCCGCAGGCCGCGCAGCCGGCGGCCCATCCCGAGCCTGCCGCGGCCGTCGAAAGCGATTCGGCCAAGGAAATCCTGGAACTGCTGGAACTCGAGCTGGGCGCCATGATTCGCCAGCTCGAGCGCGCCGCCAATTCGGTGGCCGGCGGCGCCGAGGCGACCGCCACGACGCTTGCCGCCATTCGCGACCGCACCGACGCCCTGACCGGCCGGACCAACGCCGCGCAATCGAATGCCTCCACCTTCGCCCATGCCGCCGACAAATTCACCCAGTCGGCGCTGGGCATCGGGGCGCAGGTTCGCGAGGCCGGCAAGCTCGCCGACGAGGCCAGTGCCGCGGCACAGGAAGCCCGCGCCAATGTCGATCGCTTGCGCGAATCCTCGGCCGCCATCGGCAACGTCGTCAATCTGATCGCACAGATCGCGCGGCAGACGACGCTGCTCGCGCTCAACTCGACCATCGAGGCCGCGCGCGCGGGCGCTGCGGGAAGAGGCTTCGCGGTCGTCGCCACCGAGGTCAAGGCACTCGCGGTGCAGACCCAGGGCGCGACGGAGGAGATCACCAAAAAGATCGACGCTCTGCAGCGCGACGCCGCCGGCTCAGCAGATGCGGTGCACCGCATCTCGCAGGCGATCGAGGCGATCCGTCCGGTGTTCGAGACCGTCAACGGCGCGGTCGCCGAACAGAATGCCACCACCAGCGAAGTCTCCGGCAACGCGACCAGCGCGTCGCAGTTCATCATCTCGGTCGGCGAAAGCGCAGCCGAGATCGATGCTGCGACCAAGGCGGCCGAGAGCCACGGCGAGCACGTCGCCAGCGCAGGCAAGGCCGTGACCGCCTTCGCACAGAAACTGAAATCGCGCTGCGCCGTGCTGCTGCGCCAGAGCGAGCACGACGACCGCCGCAAGACCGAGCGGCTGCCCTGCCATCTCAAGCTCGAAACCGCCCGCGGCGTGCTGCCGGTCTACGAGATAGCGATGGACGGCGTGCTGATCGGCGGCGCGGACGCGGGCCGCCTTGCATCGCAAGCCATGGTCGAAGGCACCCTCGAAGGCGTCGGTGCCTGCCGCCTGCGCGTGGTCGAGCAGTCCAAGGCCGGGGCCCGCGCGCAATTCGTTAGTCCCAATGCCGAGCTACGCGAGAAGATCGAGGACAGGCTGTGGTCGATCCACGAGGAGAACACGGAGTTTGTCACCCGCGCCATGGAGGCGGGTAACGCGCTGACCGCGATCTTCGAGCAGGCGGTTGCCCGCGGCGAGGTGAAGATCGACCACCTCTTCGACACCGATTATGCCGAAATCGCCGGAACCAATCCGCAGCAGTACCGCACCAGATATCTGGATTGGGCCGATCGCGCGCTGCCGGCGTTCCAGGAAGCCTTTCTGGCGAAGGACCCGCGCATGGCATTCTGCGCCATGGTCGATCGCAACGGCTTCCTGCCGGTGCACAATAGGATCTATTCGCATCCGCAGCGGCCTGGTGATGCCGCCTGGAACACGGCCAACAGCCGCAACCGGCGGATGTTCAACGATCCGGCGGGGTTGGCTGCCGCGCGCAACCTGCGCTCGTATCTGGTGCAGAGCTATGCACGCGACATGGGCAACGGAAATACGGTGATGATGCGCGAGATCGACGTTCCGATCCGCGTGCAAGGCCGGCACTGGGGCGGATTCAGGACGGCCTACAAGCTCTAGTGCGCGCTCAGGCAAGACGCCAAAGCGCGAATCACCTCCTAAGATCGATATTGGAATGGGAATGCCGCGGAGAGCCGGCGAATGGCTCTGACTGGAGGACTCTCAAGACATGTCCGTCGTACAACTTGCAGTACTGGACACCGGCTCCAACCGAACACTTTCCGAACGGCTGATCGATCAGCTCGCCGACCGCATCGGCGGCCTCGGCGTGGAACTGGCTGACATCGCCGGCAACGTCCAGGAAGTCGCAAGCCGCGTCGCGAACCAGTCGGAACGTTTCCACCACCTCCAGGAAACCGCCGAGACGATGGTGTCGGCCAACCACGACATCGCCAATGCGTCACAGGCGGTGCAAACGACCACGTCAGCGGCGGTCGGCGAGATCGCGCAGTCGCGCGGCGCAGTCGACGCCGCGGTTAGCCACATCTCCGAACTCGTTGCAGCCGTCGAACGCATCGAGGCGCGGCTCAGCGCAGTCGGCTCCGCGCTGGCACAAGTCGCAAAGGTCTCCGGCTCGATCGAGGCGATCGCGAAGCAGACCAATCTGCTCGCGCTCAATGCCACCATCGAGGCGGCACGCGCCGGCAATGCCGGCCGCGGCTTCGCGGTGGTGGCAAGCGAGGTCAAGAACCTCGCGGAAGCCACCCGCCAGGCCACGCACCAGATCTCCGACACCGTGCGCGATCTCGACGGCCAGATCGAAGGTCTGATCGGCGAGAGCAGCGATGCCTCGCAGCGCGCGAAGACGGCCGGCGAAGGCGCCCAGCGGATCTCCGGCATCATCTCGCGGGTTCAGCAGGGCTTCGCCTCGGTGGAAGCGGAGATCGGCAGCGTCACGCGCGCGGCAACCTCCAACCTCGGACACTGCGACACCGTCATCAGCGAGCTCAACGAACTCGCCAAGGGCGTCGATCTCTCCTCACGCGATCTCAAGAACGCCGATCAGCGCGTGACCAAACTGCTCGACACGTCGGAAGGGCTGATCGCGCTGATCGCCGACAGCGGCGTCGAGACATCGGATGCGCCGCTGATCCGAATTGTCGTCGAGATCGCAAAGCGGATCTCGGACGAGTTCGAAGCCGCCATCGGCCGCGGCGAGATCACGCTCGACCAGTTCATGGACGAGAACTATCGGGAAATCCCCGGCACCGATCCCAAGCAGTACAACACCAACTATGTCGACTTCACAGACCGCGTGCTGCCCGCGATCCAGGACCCGATCCAGAAATCCGATCCCCGCATCGTGTTCTGCGTCGCCTGGGCCAAGGGCGGCTATCTGCCGACGCACAACCCGAACTACCGCCTGCCGCAGGGCAAGGACCCGGTCTGGAATAACGCCAATTGCCGCAACCGCCGCCTGTTCACCGATCGCGCGGTGCAGAAGGTCGCGGCCAACACCAAGCCGTTCCTGCTGCAGACCTATCGCCGCGACATGGGCGGCGGGCAGTTCGTGCTGATGAAGGACCTGTCCTCGCCGATCATGATCCGCGGCAAGCACTGGGGCGCCTTCCGGATGGGCTTTCGGCAGAGCTGAGGGTCGTCGCGACGCGCTTGCGGCGGGGGCGCATGGTCTCCCTGAATCAGAAACCTCGAAAACAACCCCATGCACAGTAGCCGGGGCGGGCAGAATCAATGGCTTAAGCGCCTGATGAATCCCTCGATCCAGACGCCTCTGAAGCGCTTGCGCCGTCGGGCAAAACAGGCGTATACTGCTATTATTCCGAAATTTCCATCCCCTCCTCTTCTCCCCTCGCGAGAGAAGCCGATTTCGATAGCCCCGCCCCGCTTTCCGTAGACGGCGCTGGCCGCGCGCTGTACGGCCTTCCGGGCCTACGCTTGGGCGGCCCGGTAGCTGTGCTTGGCAATGAACGGACTACTTCTTTTGCTCGGTGGTCGTCGTGGCGGCCGGGGTGCCGTCGCGAGCGTCCCGTCGCTCGTCGCGTCCCGTACGCCTCTCTTGGCGCCGCTCTGTGCGTCCCGTGCGGCGTTCCTGGCGGCGCTCTGTTCGCCCGCTGCGCCGCTCCTGGCGGCGTTCTGTGCCTGACTTCGGCGCGTCCGCTGGCGGCGTGGTAGGCGCGGCGGCTGGCGCAGTGGTTTGAGCAACAGCCTCTGAGGCCGCCAAAATTGAGGACGAAACCACAAGCCCAAACACCCCTGCGTATCCAAGGAAGGTTAGTGCGTTGCGACGACAGACCTGTTTCGGCTCCGAACGTTCATTCATGGTCAGGCTCCCGGTTGCTGCCCCTTAGAGCATGTCACCAGCGTCGGTGGCCTAGTTATTGATCTGGATCAACTTGGTTCGGTGCTTCGAGCCACGTTGGGATTTCGGCCGATGGGATCGACACTCTCGGAAAGTGAGGGATGACAGTCCCTGCACTGACGATCAGTCCGTCGTTGAATTTGGTTCGCGCAAAATCCTTGGCTGCTGCTTCGCTTTCAAACGTGTTGGTTAGCCGCGGATGTCGCCGTCTTGACAGTGTGCCATCCAGCGGCACTTCAAAAGTGACGTACCAAGTGTGTTTCATGCCTAAAGCCGCCCCGTCGGTACCGTGGCCTATCCCCGCCAGACAAAGCAAAGCCGCCACCGGGACGAAGCGATGGCGGCTTCTTCCTGGCTTGCGAAACCGGCCTTTACCGCCTGGCTCCGACACGATTGACGCCACCATTCGCATTGCCGCCGGCGTTATGACGGACTGCGGCGCGCGCCACCGGGCGGGGCCTGAGCACGACGCCTGCCCGAGCAACGCAACCCGCTGGGTAGGCAGTGTATTGGCAATACACGACCGCATTGGCTGGGCCTGGATTGAGCGTGAGACCTGCAAGGCCCAACAGGGCGCTGGCAGCAATCCCGGCAACAGTCGCTGACCTGATCGAAAGATGCTTGCTCGGATGCATGGCGGACCTCTCTCTTGGAACTTGCGCAACTGAGGCTCATCGCCTTCTCAGGTGCGGCAGAACACAGCGTAGTCGCCGCAGTGCGCGGGTTCGATTGATCTACATCAAGCTCCTGCGCGGAGAGAGCCGCAATCTCGCGAGCGGGGCTTAAGGAATTCATGGAAGGGTTTCTGTCATGCTCCGCTTCATTCTTGCTTCTCTTGCAGCTTTCGTTTTGCTCACCGCCTGCTTGATCCCCGATGATGCCGAGGCTCGGCGCGGCGGAGGTGCCTATCGGGGTGGCGGCGGTTATCGCGGCGGTGCGGTCGCAGTTCGAGGACCGCGAGGCGGCGGCGCTGTTGCGGTGCGCGGCGCAGGCTACCGTGGCTACGGCTATCGGGGCGGCTATCGCGGCTACGGCTATCGGGGCTACGGTGTAGGAGCGGCAGCGGTAGGCGCGGCTGCCGTTGGCACTGCTGCGTACCGCCGCAGTTGCTACGATGCTTACGGAAACTATATTTGCGCCTATTAACCCGTCGACCGCGACTTCCATCGTCTTCCGCTCAAGTCCGCGCCTGATCGAGCGAATAGGCGTGGACGGTGAAGAGCGGCTTCGGGCTTTGGCCGGGACCGGCTGATAGACGGTGAACGGCTTCGGGCTTCGCATGGCTTGCTCCTGTTGAAGCTCGGGCGAACCCCGAGCTTCAACTTTCAGCCACCGTTAGCGCGTGCAGTTAAACCAAGATTTCGGCTGGAATTCATTGTCCCCGGAATCGTTGCGGTCCGCTGCCGCTGGGTCCAGTCCTGATCGCTCTCCCCGGCCAAGCCGCCGACAGCCGTTTTTCGGCCTATTAAACATTCGGCCGTGCCATTAGGCTCCGGGACCGAGGGGACTAGGATGGCAATGCGGTTTTGCCTGTTCTCACTATCCTGGCGATCCTTTTGCAGGCGGACCTTCGCCGCCCCGCTGGTCGTCGCATTGTTGCTGGCAACACTGGGGCCGGGTCGGGCGGCTGATCCTGAGCCCAAGCGCGTTTTGATGCTGCAATCATTCGGCCTCCGCTTCAAACCGTGGACCGATTTCGCTGAGTTTCTTCGCCCTCAAATGATCAAGCAATCGAAAGTCCCAATCGACTTTCAGGACCACTCGCTGCTAAGCGCCCTTGTGGACGACGACAAGGCGCTCGCACCCTTTATCGGTTACCTCCAAGCATTGTACGGGGCCAAACCTCCCGACCTCATTGTCGCCCTCGGTGCGCCAGCTGCCGAGTTTGTGCAGCGGTATCGCGCTCAGCTTTTCCCCAAGACACCAATGATGTTTACTTCCGTCGAGGCGCGACGGGTCCAATACGACAAGCTGACCGAGTATGACACCGTGGCCGCTGCGGCTCATAATTTTCCTGCCGCCATCGAAACTATTCTGAAGGTGTTGCCCGACACGAAAGTGATCGCCGTCGTGAATGGGGCTTCGCCCAATGAAACATTTTGGCAAGGGGTATTGGAGCGAGAACTCGCACCGTTCAGCGGGCGGGTTGAACTACGATGGTATAACAAGCTGTCATTTGAAGATATCCTGAAAGACGCGGCACATCTTCCACCTCACAGCGCCATCTTCTGGCATCTGATGAGCGTTGATGCGGCGGGTGTTACACATGAGGGCACTGCCGCCTTGCACAGGCTCTCGGCTGCCGCCGATGCTCCCATCTTTTCCTATCTTGACGGATTTTTTGATGGCTCGATTGTCGGCGGCTCTATGCATTCGATCGAGAAGGGCATGACTATCGCAGCCGCGGCGGCAATCCGTATTCTAAACGGTGAAAAAGCTGGCGACGTAAAGGTCGCACCCAGCCAATTCGAGCTGCCAAGGTTCGATTGGCGGCAAATGCAGCGGTTCGGGATCAGCGACAGCCACCTGCCGCCCGGCAGCACGGTCTACTTCCGCGAGCCATCGGTGTGGGAACGGTATTTATGGCTGATCGCATCCGTCGTCGCGGTTTTTCTCATACAAGCCGGGCTTATTGCTATCCTGCTACGTGAGCATCGCCGTCGTCAATTCGCCGAAGTACAGTCGCGACAGCGCATGACTGAACTGGCCCACGTTAATCGCTTCGCGACCGCTGGCGAACTGACCGCCTCGATTGCTCACGAGATCAACCAGCCGCTTGGGTCTATTCTGACGAACGCCGAAACCGCAGCCGCGATCCTGCAATCGCAGCGTCCCGATATCGCTGCACTTTCCGATGTCGTTGAACTCAGGGAAATTGTGAACGATATTTTACAGGATGACCGGCGTGCCACCGAGGTCATTCGCAGGATGCGCAGCCTCCTAAAGAAGGCGCCGTTCGAATTGAAGCAACTGGACCTCAATGAGGTTGTGCAAGAGACGGTCAGATTTCTTTCGGCGCTAACCGTCAGCCGAAAATTCGAAATGGTCAACGTGATCACGCCAGATGCGCTACCGATCCTCGGCGATCGCATTCAGCTTCAACAAGTCATTTTGAACCTTGTGCTGAACGGGGTCGAGGCTATGAAGGACACGTCTCACGAAAGCCGCACTATCAGCATCCGGACCGCGCGCGTCGAGCAATTCGCCGAGCTATCCGTGTCAGATCGCGGACCCGGCATTCCAGAAGACAAATTGAAACAGGTTTTCGAGCCGTTTTACAGCAGTAAAGCGGAAGGCATGGGCATGGGCTTGTCCATTGCGCGCACCATTATCGAAGCACACAACGGGTTCATATCAGCGAGCAATCGGGAGCATGGCGGTGCCTCGTTCGCGATCAGGCTTCCCTTTGTCGCTTGATCCAAAACGGCGCCCGTACGCGGAGACGGACCCCTCACCCGAATGAGCCTGCGTCTACCGGCCTCGCTGCCCTCTCCCACAAGGGGAGAGGGCACAACAATGAGTCGCGGCAATTGATCGCGCCGTCGATCGACTTCCACAATCGCACGAGTTTCGTCATCGCATGATTATTTTGCGCATTCGCACGATCTTCTGTGGCCATCAATGACGCTTGTGAGCAAAATGCGTCAGAAAATGACGATTATCATATCAATTAGCCCAAAATTACTGCAGTGATCGCCGCACAAATTCGTGAACGTCATGGCCTAACGCGCTCACTGCGCAAAAATGCATTGCCGGACATGTCGACGCTTCATCGTTTCGCATCGATATGATTATTGTGCGCGCAAATTCGCTGACTAGATCGCCGCAAGCGATCGAGCGAGCAAGGGGATGCATATGGCAACTGTTCTCACCATCAACGGCGAAACGAAATCGTTCGACGCGCCACCTGACATGCCGCTGCTGTGGGTGCTGCGCGACGTCCTTGGGATGACCGGCACCAAGTTCGGCTGCGGGATTGCGCAGTGTGGCGCCTGCACCGTGCACGTCGACGGCAAGGCAGTCCGCTCCTGCGTCTTGCCGGTCAGCGCGGTCGCGAACCGCGCCATCACCACGATCGAGCATGTCGGCAGCACGCCAGCGGGCGCAAAGGTGCAGAAGGCCTGGCTCGATGCCGAAGTGATCCAGTGCGGCTACTGCCAGTCCGGCCAGATCATGTCGGCCGCGGCACTGCTGGCGGCAACGCCCAGCCCTGACGATTCCGACATCGACGCCGCGATGGCCGGCAACATCTGCCGCTGCGGCACCTATGTGCGCATCCGCGAGGCCATCAAGCAAGCCGCCTCCGGCCGTCAGTCGTGAGGTCCGCCATGATCACCGACAAGACTCTTCCTGACGTCTCCCGCCGTGCGGTTCTGACCGGCGGTCTCGCCACCGGCTTCCTGCTCGCCTTCCATCTGCCGCTCCGCGCCGCCGTCAACGAGCCGGAGCAGCCGAAGGACACGACCGACGGCAAATTCGCGCCGAACGCCTTCATCCGGGTCGAAGACACCGGCCGCACCGTGCTCCTGATGCCGCAAGTCGAGATGGGCCAGGGGGTCTATACCTCGATTGCGATGATCCTGGCCGAAGAGCTCGACGCGGATTGGGCAAAGGTTGCGGTGCTGCACGCGCCGCCCAACGACAAGCTCTACGCCAATCCGGCGTTCGGCCTGCAGGCCACGGGTGGTTCGACCTCGATCCGCGCCTGGTGGAATCCGTTGCGCGCCGCCGGCGCCAGCGCGAAGGCGATGCTGGTGCAGGCCGCAGCGGCGCAATGGCAGGTCGAGCCGGCAAGCTGCACGACATCGAAAGGCGAGGTCGTGCATGCCGCAAGCGGCCGCAAGCTCGGCTATGGCGAACTGGCACTGGCCGCACAGGGCCAAACGCCGCCGAAGGACGTCCGGGTGAAGGCCCCCAAGGACTTCGTCATCATCGGCCAGCCGCTGAAGCGGCTCGACACGCCGGACAAGGTCAATGGCAAGGTCGTCTACGGCATCGACGCGATCCTGCCCGGCATGAAGATCGCCGCGATCGCCAATTGCCCGGTCTTTGGCGGCAAGGTCGGCAAGGTCGACGACAGCGCGGCGGTCAAAATTGCGGGCGTACGCAAGGTCGTGGTGCTCGAGGATGCGGTCGCGGTGATCGGCGATCACATGTGGGCCGCAAAGAAGGGCCTCGATGCGCTCAAGATCGAGTGGAACGAGGGACCGAACGCGAAGCTCAGCACGAAGGACGTCTGGCAGCATCTGCGCGCCGCCAGCGAGAAGGACGGCGTGGTCGCGAAATCGGTCGGCGACATCGCCAAGGGGCTCGCCAGCGGCGACAGGTTCGAGGCAAGCTTCGAACTGCCGTTCCTTGCGCATGCCTCGATGGAGCCGATCAACGCCACCGTTCACGTCAGGCCGGATGCCTGCGAGATCTGGACCGGCACGCAGATCATGACGCGCGTGCAGTCGGAGGCGGCGAAGGCTGCGGGCCTCCCGGTCGACAAGGTGATTGTCAACCAGCATCTGCTCGGTGGCGGCTTCGGCCGCAAGCTCGAGCCGGATATGGTGGTGGCCGCCGTGAAGATCGCAAAGCAGGTCGACTATCCCGTCAAGGTGATATGGACCCGTGAGGAGGACATCCAGCACGACGTCTACCGTCCGGTCTATCGCGACCAGGTCACGGCGTCGCTGGTCGACGGCAAGGTCGCGGCCTGGAAGTACAAGGTCGCCGGTTCCGCCGTGCTGGCGCGCTGGCTGCCGCCGGCGTTCCAGAAGGGTATCGACATCGACGCGGTCGATGCCGCCGTGGATGCACCCTACGACTTCACCAACTTCCATGTCGAATATGTCCGCGCCGAACCGCCGGCGGTGCCCACCGGCTTCTGGCGCGGCGTCGGTCCGAACAACAACGTGTTTGCGGTCGAATGCGCGATGGACGAGCTCGCGCGCAAGGCCGGCAAGGATCCGGTCGAATTCCGCCGCTCGATGCTGACGAAGAATCCGCGCATGCTCGCGGTGCTCAATCTTGCCGCCGAGAAATCTGGCTGGGGCCAACCGCTGCCACCGCGCGTCGGCCGCGGCGTCTGCGTCCAGCCGTCGTTTGCAAGCTTCCTCGCCACCGTGGTGGAAGCGGAGATCGACGATATCGGCGAGATCGTGCTCCGCCGTATCGTCTCGGTGGTCGACACCGGCATCGCGGTCAACCCCGACACGGTGAAGGCGCAGATCGAAGGCGGCCTGGTGTTCGGCCTCACCGCCGCACTCTATGGCGAGATCACCATCGAGAAGGGCCGCGTGCAGCAGTCGAACTTCCACGACTACCGCATGATGCGCATCAATGAGACACCGAAGATCGAGGTCGTCGTCGTCAAGAGCGGCGAAGCGCCCGGCGGCATCGGCGAGGCCGGCGTCAACGCCGGCCCGCCGGCGCTGCGCAACGCCATTTACGCAGCAACCGGCGTGGCGCTGCGGCGCCTGCCGATCGATCGGAAACTGCTGGCTGCGGGGAAAAAGGCATGAGCGGCAAGATGCGTATCCTCACTGGCATCGTCGTGATCGCCATTGTCGTCGTGGCGCTCGGCGTCTGGATCATCCGCGGGCCCGGCCCGCTCGACTTCGCCGGCGGCACCAAGGTGGCGCTGGCGGATTACCGTGCCGGCAAACCGGCCGGCGTGCCGGCAAAGTTGGAGAAGGCGAGCCTGGTCGAACGCGGCGAATACCTGGCGAAGGCGGCCGACTGCATGGTTTGCCACACCAAGCCCGGCGAGACGGACTATTCCGGCGGGCTCGGCTTCAAGCTGCCGTTCGGCACGCTCTATTCCACCAACATTACGCCGGACACGGACACCGGCATCGGCAATTACAGCGACCAGGATTTTCTCAACGCCGTCCAGCGCGGCAAGCGCCATGACGGCGCCCGGCTCTATCCGGCGATGCCCTACACGTCCTACACCTACATGACCGACGACGACGTGCTGGCGGTGAAGGCCTATCTGTTCAGCCTGCCTGCGGTGCGCGCGAAGCCGCCGGAGAACACGCTGTCCTTCCCTTTCAACCAGCGCTGGGCGATGATTGTCTGGTCGGCCGTGTTCAATCCGGACACGCGCTTTGCGCCCGATACGTCGAAGAGCCCGCAGTGGAATCGCGGCGCCTATCTCGTGGAGGCGCTGGCGCATTGCGGCGAATGCCACACGCCGCGCAATCTCGGCTTTGCGCTGGACAACCGCAAGAAATTTGCAGGCGCGATCACGGCCGGGTGGCGCGCCTTCAACATCTCCTCCGACAAGGCCACCGGCCTCGGCAGCTGGCGTGACGAGGACCTGGTCTCCTATCTGTCGCTCGGCCATGCGCCGGGCCACGGCTCGGCGTCGGGTCCGATGGGCGAAGCGGTCGACCACAGCTTTAGCCAGTTCGCGCCTGAGGACATAAGCAGCATCGTCGCTTATCTGCGCAGCGTGCCGCCGCAGCCCTCGCCCGACCTGCCCGCAATCACCGCGCCCGTCGCACCCGCCTCGCACAAGGACGGCGTCACGGCGGATGCGCGCGGCAAAATGGTGTTCGCCAGCGCCTGCGCCAGTTGCCATGGCTGGAGCGGCGAAAGCCCGGTCTCGCCGATGGCGACGCTGACCGGCACCTGGGCCGTCAACGACCCCGCCGCCACCAACGTCGCGCAAATCGTGCTGTCAGGCACCAAGCGCGACACGCCGGACGGCGCGCTGTCGATGCCGGCGTTCGGCAAGGCCTATAGCGACGACGAGATCGCGGCGGTGGCGAACTACGTGACAGCGCGGTTCGGCGCGAAGGGCTCGAAGCTGACGGCGAAGGATGTTGCGGAGTTGCGGGAGCAGACGGCGGAGTAATTCTCGCGCCGACTGACGCTGCACCCTCTCCCCTTGCAGGAGAGGGTGGCTTCGCGAAGCGAAGCCGGGTAAGGGGTTGTCTCCACGCGTCCAACTCGCATTTGAATTCGCGGAAGCGACCCCTCATCCGGCGCTTCGCGCCACCTTCTCCCACAAGGGGAGAAGGTGCAGCGGGATCTGCCGCTGCAATTCAGCTCAGCCAGAATTTCGGCGTCGTCGGCTCCAGCCTGCCGCCGGCGCGCACCGGCCCAATACGGAGCGCAAGCCCCGTCGCGTCATCCGTCTCGACCGCAACGCCGCTGAGCGTCGCAGCGCCCGCTGCCGGCTCGAAGCGGCCTGAGGGGATCCCGGAGGTGAACCTGCGCAACGGCTCCTCCTTCTGCATGCCGATGATGGAATCGTAGTCGCCGGTCATGCCGGCATCGGTCATGTAGGCGGTGCCGCCCGACAGGATCTGGTGGTCGGCGGTCGGCACATGGGTGTGGGTGCCGACGACGAGGCTGGCGCGGCCGTCGCAGAAGAAGCCGATGCCCTGCTTCTCGCTGGTCGCCTCGCAATGGAAGTCGACGACGATGGCGTCCGCGGCAATGCCGAGCGGGCAGGCGCCGAGCTCGCGCTCGAGGGCCGCGAAGGGATCGTCGAACGGGGTCATGAAGACGCGGCCCAAAGCGTTGACGACGAGCGCGTGCTTGCCGTTCTTGGTCTCGACCAACGCGGCGCCACGGCCGGGCGTCCCGCGCGGATAGTTCGCCGGCCGCACCAGGCGCTCCGCGCGCTCGATGAACACCAGTGCTTCGCGCTGATCCCAGGAGTGATTGCCGAGCGTCACCGCGTCGGCGCCGGCGTCGAGAAACTCCTGATAGATCGCTTCCGTGATGCCGAAGCCGCCGGCGGAATTCTCGCCGTTGACGACGACGAAATCGAGCGACCAGTCCTTGACCATGCCAGGCAGATATTCGGCGATGGCATTGCGCCCGGCACGGCCGACGACATCACCCACGAAGAGAATGCGCAACTTCAGAACTCCGGAAATCGAATACGTCCGATTCCGTTAGCACATAATCCAGCGCCACGTCGTGGGCTAGTGCCGGAACCGCCTTGATCTCCTGCGCTGCAAAAGCGAGCCCGATGCCGACGATGGTCTTGGTTTTTCGCAGATGCGCGAAGGTGTGGTCGTAGTGCCCCGCGCCATAGCCGATGCGATGGCCGAGACGATCGAAGGCAGCGAGCGGCGTCAGCATGATGTCGGGAATGACTTCAGCGGCCCCAGGCGACGGCTCGGGAATGCCGAGCGGGCCGAGCATCAGGCGATCGTTCGGATGGAAGATGCGGAAGATCAGCGCCTGGCCCCGCGCAGTGACGCAAGGCAGCGCAAGCCTGGCACCCTGCTCGGCGAGCTTCTTCAGCAGCGGCATCGGATCGATCTCGCTGCGGATCGGCGAATAGCCCGATACGATGCTGCCAGGCAGAAGCTGGAATGGCAGCCCGCGCTTGGCGAGCTTGGCGGCGGCGGCGATGCGTTTCTTTTCGCTCAGCGCATCGCGCGCCGCGAGGGCTTTGGCACGGAGTTCGGCTTTGGTGTTGGTCATGCGCGCTTGCTCCGAAGGCTGAGCCTTGCTCCGCCGTCATCACCCGCCTTGTGCGCCCTTGCGCACTGGGGCGGGTGATCCAGTATTCCAGAGACGCCAATGCAAAAACCTCGACAGCGCGGCGTACTGGATGCCCCGCCTGCGCGGGGCATGACACCGAAATCAAACCGCGAGCGTGTCGGGGACGCAATTTCGACAGGCACGAACCAGAAGGAAGAAAAACAAAAGTGCGAAGCCGCGAACGCCGTTGAAGCACTCGATCCCGGAGTTCCCTACGAAAGTAGGTGGGCACCATATGTCCGAGCCCACGGGCCCGGCCAGGGACAGTTCCCTAAAGGATCGATAAGGCCCCGGGGATAATGGCTCCTGACGCGCGTCGCAGCCCCGCTTGGGCAATGTAACAACGATGCTGACGAATCGCCAGCCCGGTGAAGGGTCAGCCGATGGCGATCCCGTTGCCGACGGTGCGGTTCAGGACCTGGGTCGACTTCTCGATGCGCTCGGCGGCAGAGTTCAGTGCGTTCACGACCGCGGTCTGGGTCAACCGGGCGCGCTCGACGGCGGCGTTGCGGAAATCCCGCAGTTCGGTCAGCTCCTGCTCCATGGTCCGGATGCGGTTGCCGGCATCGACCAGTTCGTCGCAGACGGTCAGCGCCGCCATCACGGTGAGCCTGGCATCACCGATCTCGCCGAACTTTCCGCGCAGCGACTGAATCCGCGTCTCCAGGCTTTCAGCCAGCTTGAGCAGCCGCACCTCCTGGCCTTCCTCGCAGGCCATGCGGTATTGCCGGCCGTTGATGGTGACGTTGATGTGGCTCATCCGTCCTCTCCGGTATCGAGCACCGAACGTATCGTGACGATCGCGGAATCCAGCCGATCGGAGATCTCGCGGCTGGAGCGCTCGAGCTTGCGTGCCTTCACCAGCGCGCCGTCGAGCTCGTCGGCAAGCCGCGAGCGGTCCGCGCCGAGCGCCTGAATCCGCGCCGCGAGCTCGTTCTCGTCGCGATCGGCATCGCGCCGCCGCTCCACCGCGCTTTCGAGCGAGTCGAGCGCCGCCATGAGCCTGCGGGTCGCGATCTCGATCTCGACGGCCGAGGACTCGGTCATGGCAGAGCTGTTGGATACGCGATCGTTCATGCAGTCAGCGGCGGAACCTGTGGCCTTGCCCTTGGAGTTTTCCTTTGGGCTTTTCCTGGGGCTTGCCGTCCGGCAAAAGACTCGGTTCGGCAAGCGGTTAGAAGCAGAAATTTACGTGGCAAGCTAGGGAATCGCAACGCCGCCGCGAAACCTATGCACTGCTAAGCAACTTTTGCGGCCAAACCGGCGTTTGATTGCCTTGGCCTGTCGGAACCGAGATGCTATCCCAGCCGCGACCCCAGCGGCCGAAAGGCTCCTTCCGGCGCGGCCAAATCCAGCCACAAGCGCCTCATTTCAGACGGATTTTCAGACATGACGCAGGTCGATCACAACCGTATGGCCAATGCGATCCGCGGCCTTGCCATGGACGGCGTCGAGAAGGCGAAATCGGGTCATCCGGGCCTGCCGATGGGCGCCGCCGACATGGCGACCGTGCTGTTCACGCAATTCCTGAAATTCGACGTCGCCGCGCTGGACTGGCCGGACCGCGACCGCTTCGTGCTCTCGGCCGGGCACGGCTCGATGCTGATCTATTCGCTGCTGTATCTGATCGGCAGCCCAGAGATGACGATCGACCAGCTCAAGGACTTTCGCCAGTTGGGATCGCTGACACCCGGACATCCCGAGCACGGCCACACCAAGGGCATCGAGACCACCACCGGTCCGCTCGGCCAGGGCATTTCCACCGCCGTCGGCATGGCGCTCGCCGAGAAGATGCTCGCCGCCGAGTTCGGCAAGAAGATTGTCGATCACCATACCTATGTGATCGCTTCCGACGGCGATTTGATGGAAGGCGTGTCGCAGGAAGCGATCGCGTTGGCCGGGCACTGGAAGCTCAACAAGCTGATCGTGCTCTATGACGACAACGGCATTTCGATCGACGGTCCGACCTCGCTTTCCGACTCCGTCGACCAGGTGAAGCGGTTCAAGTCGGCGGGCTGGGCCGCCGAAAAGATCGACGGCCACGACCAGGCCGCAATCGCCGCCGCGATCACGCGCGCGCAGAAATCAAACAAGCCGACGCTGATCGCCTGCCGCACCACCATCGGCTTCGGCGCCCCGCATAAGGCCGGCACCAACAAGGTGCACGGCGAAGCGCTCGGCGCCGACGAGCTCAAGGCCGCCAAGGAAAATCTCGGCATTTCGCTGGAGCCGTTCTCGGTGCCCGACGACGTGCTCAAGGCCTGGCGCGCGGCCGGCAGCCGCGGCGCGGCGGCACGACAGGAATGGGAAGCAAGGCTCGGTGAACTCGGCAGCCGCAAGCGCGCCGAGTTCGAGCGTCGCCTGCGCCACGAGCGCCCGGCCGCGCTCGCGAAGGCGGTGCGCGCCTACAAGAAGGAGCTGCTGGAAAAGCCGATGAATGCGGCGACCCGCAAATCCTCCGAAGCCGTGATCGAAGTGATTGCCGGCGCGATGCCGATGGAATTTCTGGCGGGCTCGGCCGACCTCACCGGCTCCAACAACAACAAGGCGAAGTCCGCAACCGCGTTCTCGGCCAAGACGCCGAAGGGCCGCTTCATCCATTACGGCATCCGCGAGCACGGCATGTGCGCGGCGATGAACGGCATCTTCCTGCACGGTGGTTTTGCGCCGAACGGCGCGACCTTCCTGGTGTTCACCGATTATGCGCGGCCCGCGATGCGGCTCGCCGCATTGATGGGGACCGGGGTCGTTTATGTCATGACCCACGATTCCATCGGCCTCGGCGAAGACGGCCCGACCCACCAGCCGGTCGAGCATCTCTCAGCACTTCGCGCCATTCCCAACATGCGCGTGTTCCGTCCGTGCGATTCCATCGAGGTTGCCGAGTGCTGGGAGCTCGCGCTCAACCGCATCGACGGCCCGACAGTCTTGGCGCTGACCCGTCAGAACCTGCCGCAACTGCGCACCACCGCACCGAACGAGAGCCCCTGCCGGTTCGGTGCCTACGAGCTGGTGGCCGCCCAGGGCGAAGCCAAGGCGACGCTGTTCGCCTCGGGCTCCGAAGTGGAGATGGCCGTGGCCGCCCAGAAGCAGCTCGCCGAGCGCGGCATTCCGACCCGGGTGGTTTCGGTTCCCTCGCTCGAGCTCCTGCTAGCGCAACCAAAGGAGCGCCGCGACGAGATCATCGGCAATGCCCCCATCAAGGTCGCAATCGAGGCCGCCGTGCGCTGGGGCTGGGACGCCGTGATCGGCCAGGATGGCGAGTTTATCGGCATGCACTCCTTCGGCGCCAGCGCCCCTCTCAACAAGGTATTCCAGCACTTTGGCATTACCGCCGAGGCCGCGGTTAACGCCGTTCTGAAACGCGTTTCCTGAGAGTTGAGATTACCGAAAAAAAGGACTACCTAACGTCCCATATGATCAAGCCCCGCCCGGCCGAACCGGGCGTCCGCCCTAAAAAAACCCTCGCAGGCGCGCTAGCGCGTTGTGCGGGATGACAACGGTCATTGAAGGAGACGAAACATGGCAGTCCGCGTCGGAATCAACGGTTTTGGCCGCATCGGCCGCAACATTCTGCGGGCCATCGCTGAGTCCGGCCGCAAGGACATCGAGGTCGTCGGCATCAACGACCTCGGCCCGGTCGAGACCAACGCCCATCTGCTTCGCTTCGACAGCGTCCATGGCCGTTTCCCCGGCACCGTGACCGTCGATGGCGACACGATCAGCCTCGGTGGCAACAAGATCAAGGTGACCGCCGAGCGCGATCCCTCGAAGCTGCCCTGGAAAGATCTCGGCATCGACATCGCGATGGAATGCACCGGCATCTTCACCTCGAAGGACAAGGCCTCCGCGCATCTGACTGCCGGCGCCAAGCGCGTTCTCGTTTCTGCGCCCGCCGACGGCGCCGACGCCACCATCGTCTACGGCGTCAACCACGACACGCTGACCCGGGAACATCTGGTCGTCTCCAACGGCTCCTGCACCACCAACTGTCTTGCGCCGATCGCCAAGGTGCTGAACGACCTCGTCGGCATCGAGACCGGCTTCATGACCACGATCCACGCCTATACCGGCGACCAGCCGACTCTCGACACCATGCACAAGGATCTCTATCGCGGCCGCGCGGCTGCGATGTCGATGATCCCGACCTCGACCGGCGCCGCCAAGGCGATCGGCCTCGTGCTGCCGGAACTGAAGGGCAAGCTCGACGGCGTCGCGATCCGCGTGCCGACCCCGAACGTCTCGGTCGTCGATCTCAAGATCGTGGCCAAGCGCGCCACCGATCCGAAGGAAATCAACGAGGCGATGAAGCGTGCCTCCGAGCAGCAGCTCAAGGGCATTCTCGGCTACACCACCGCGCCGAACGTCTCGATCGACTTCAACCACGACCCGCACTCCTCGACATTCCACATGGACCAGACCAAGGTGCAGAACGGCACGCTGGTGCGCGTGATGTCCTGGTACGACAACGAGTGGGGCTTCTCGAATCGTATGGCGGATACCGCCGTCGCGATGTCGAAGGTGATCTAACTCCGCTCTCGTGTCCCGGACGCGACGTAGCGTGAAGCGCTGCGTCGCAGAGCCGGGGCCCGTTTAACTAACCGCGGGACTCGCCGCAATTTGGGTCCCGGTTCTGCACGGCGGCACTACGCGCCGCGGTGCGCCCGGGACAAGGGCCTCCGATGACGAAATCATTCCGCACCCTCGACGACGTCGATGTGAAGGGCAAGCGCGTGCTGCTGCGCGTTGACCTCAACGTGCCCATGGAGAACGGCCGCGTCAGCGACGCAACCCGGCTCGAGCGCGTCGCGCCGACCATCACCGAAATCTCGGACAAGGGTGGCAAGGTCATCCTGCTCGCGCATTTCGGCCGGCCGAAAGGGCGCGATGCCAAGGACTCGCTCAAGCCCGTGGCCGAGGCGCTGTCGAAGGTGGTGAAGAAGCCCGTCGCCTTCGCCGACGACTGCATCGGCGAGCCCGCGGTCAAGGCCGTTGCCGGCTTGAAGGACGGTGACATCCTCTGTCTCGAAAACACCCGCTTCCACAAAGAGGAAGAGAAGAACGATCCGGCCTTTGTCGCGGAGCTCGCAAAACTCGGCGACATCTGGGTCAATGACGCGTTCTCGGCCGCGCACCGCGCCCACGCCTCGACCGAAGGCCTCGGCCACAAGCTGCCCGCCTATGCCGGCCGCACCATGCAGGCCGAATTGGTCGCGCTGGAGAAGGCGCTGGGCTCACCGACCAAGCCTGTCATCGCTATCATCGGCGGCGCCAAGGTCTCGACCAAGATCGACCTGCTCGAAAACCTCGTGACTAAGGTCGACGCGCTCGTGATCGGCGGCGGCATGGCCAACACCTTCCTGCACGCCCAGGGCGTCGGCATCGGCAAGTCGCTGGCCGAGAAGGATCTCGCCGCGACCGCGTTGCGCATCATGGAAAAGGCCGAAGCCGCCAACTGCGCCATCATCCTGCCGGTCGACGCTACCGTCGCCTATCATTTCGCGGCCAACGCGCCGTCGCACGCCTATGGCCTCGACGCGATCCCGGCCGACGGCATGATCCTCGACGTCGGTCCGCAGTCGATCGCACGTGTCCATGCCGCGATCGACGATGCGGCGACGCTGGTCTGGAACGGACCGCTCGGTGCCTTCGAGATGCAGCCGTTCGACCGCGGCACGATGTCCGCCGCCAAGCATGCCGCCGAGCGCACCAGGGCCAAGAAGCTGATCTCGATCGCGGGCGGCGGCGACACCGTCGCGGCTCTCAACCAGGCCCATGTGGCCGGTCAGTTCACCTATGTCTCGACCGCCGGTGGCGCATTTCTTGAATGGATGGAAGGCAAGCCCCTGCCCGGCGTCGAAGTTCTGCGCACCAAGTAATCGGTCGGCAAGTCGTCAGCCGCCTTCAAGCAGTGGCCTTGCAGGCCCAAACGGGAGAAAAACACAGATGGCTCGGATCACGTTGCGTCAATTGCTCGACCATGCGGCGGAGAACGATTACGGCGTCCCGGCCTTCAACATCAACAACATGGAGCAGGCGCTGGCGATCATGGACGCGGCCAACCAGGTCGACGCGCCCGTCATCATCCAGGCCTCGCGCGGTGCGCGCTCCTACGCCAACGACGTCATGCTCAAGCACATGATGGACGCGGTGACCGAGATCTACCCGCACATCCCGGTCTGCGTGCATCTCGACCACGGCAACGAGCCGGCCACCTGCATGACCGCGATCCAGGCCGGCTTCACCTCGGTGATGATGGACGGCTCGCTCAAGGCCGACGGCAAGACCCCCGGTGACTGGGGCTACAATGTCGGCGTCACCAAGACCGTAACCGACATGGCCCATCTCGGCGGCATCTCGGTCGAGGGCGAGCTTGGCGTGCTCGGCTCGCTCGAGACCGGCATGGGCGACAAGGAAGACGGCCACGGCGCCGAGGGCAAGCTCAGCCACGACCAACTCCTGACCAATCCGGATGAAGCCGTGAAGTTCGTCCAGGAGACCCAGGTCGACGCGCTCGCGATCGCGATGGGGACGTCTCACGGTGCCTACAAATTCACCCGCAAACCCGACGGCGACATCCTCGCCATGAACGTGATCGAGGAGATCCACCGCAAGCTGCCGAACATGCATCTCGTCATGCACGGCTCCTCCTCGGTGCCGCAGGACCTCCAGGACATCATCAACGCCTATGGCGGCAAGATGAAGCCGACCTGGGGCGTGCCTGTTGCCGAGATCCAGCGCGGCATCAAGAACGGCGTGCGCAAGATCAACATCGACACCGACAACCGCATGGCGATGACCGGCCAGATCCGGAAAGTGCTCAAGGACAATCCCGAAGAGTTCGATCCGCGCAAGTACCTGAAGCCCGCGATGGAAGCGATGACCAGGCTGTGCAAGCAGCGGCTCCAGGAATTCAATACCGCGGGCCAAGCCTCCAAGATCAAGAAGGTGCTGACCACGGCCGAGATGGCCAAGCGCTACGCCAAGGGCGAGCTCGCCCCGAAGGTGGCGTAAGCTGCTCTATCCTTCCCCTCTCCCCGCCCTTCGCGGGGAGAGGGTTGGGGTGAGGGGCTCTCTCGGCAGATGAGATGACTGCGGGACCTGTACCCCCCTCACCCGGATCGCAAGGGCGATCCGACCTCTCCCCGAAGCGGGGCGAGGTGAAGAGTCGCCCGGCCGGCCCAACGCTGCCCCAGCCCTTACCCTGCGACGAACGTTAACTCGGCATTTGCCCGAGAACGGTCTATTTTCACCGGCAAGGGCAGAATCGTTTTGGGAGGACATCTCGATGAATCTGACTGAGCTGAACAGGATCGCGACCGCCCTGGTCGCGCCCGGCAAGGGCATCCTTGCCGCCGACGAATCCTCCGGCACCATCAAGAAGCGTTTCGACGCGATCGGCGTGGAATCGACCGAAGAGAACCGCCGCGACTATCGCGAGATGCTGTTCCGCTCGAACGAAGCCATGAGCCGCTACATCTCCGGCGTCATCCTCTATGACGAGACGATCTGGCAGAACGCGAAGGACGGCACGCCCCTGGTCAAGCTGATCGAGAGCAGCGGCGCCATCCCCGGGATCAAGGTCGACGAAGGCACCCAAGCCCTGCCGATGTGTCCGGGCGAGCTCGTCACCGTCGGGCTCGACAAGCTCGCCGAACGGCTGAAGAAATATCACGAGCGCGGCGCACGCTTCGCCAAATGGCGCGCGGTGATCGACATCGGCAGTGGCATCCCTTCCATGACTGCGATCAGCGTCAACGCCCACGCGCTGGCGCGCTACGCAGCGCTGTGCCAGGCCGCGCAGATCGTGCCGATCGTCGAACCCGAAGTGTTGATGGACGGCGATCACGACATCGATCGCTGCTATGAGGTGACGAGCCGTGTGCTCAACAAGACGTTTCAGGAATTGCGCGTGCAGCGCGTCGCGCTCGAGGGCATGGTGCTGAAGCCGAACATGGCCATCTCCGGCAAGAAGTGCGCGAAGCAGGCTTGCGTCGAGGAGGTCGCGGAGAAGACGATACGGCTGCTCAAGGCGTGCGTGCCCGCGGCGGTGCCCGGCATCGCCTTCCTCTCCGGCGGCCAATCGGATGAAGAGGCAACGGCGCATCTCAACGCCATGCACAAGCTCGGCCCGCTGCCCTGGGGCCTGACCTTCTCCTATGGTCGCGCACTCCAGGCCGCGCCGCAGAAGGCCTGGTCAGGCAAGGCCGAGAACGTCGCGGCCGGACAAAGCGCATTCAGTCACCGCGCGCGCATGAATGGCCTCGCCTGCAAAGGCGAATGGCAAAGCAGCCTGGAACAGAAAGCGGCCTAGATCTTGTCGAACAAATCTCCTCCGCCGCGCCCGGCGCCGCGCCTTTATCTCGCGACGCCTGTCGTCGACGATCCCGCTTCGCTCCTGGCCGAGCTGCCCGGCCTGCTCGCCGCCGCCGATGTCGCGGCCGTGCTGCTGCGGCTGAAGCAGACCGATCAGCGCACCATGATCTCGCGGATCAAGGCCTTGGCGCCGCCGGCTCAGAAAGCGGGCGCGGCGCTGCTTGTCGATGGCCATCCTGAGCTCGTCGCACGCGGCGGCGCCGACGGCGCGCATCTGCCCGGCATCGCCGCGCTGAAAGAGGCGCTGCCATCGCTGAAGCCCGATCGCATCGCGGGCGTTGGCGGGCTGACGACGCGGCACCATTCGATGGATGCGGGCGAGATTGGCGCGGATTACGTGCTGTTCGGCGAACCCGACGCAAAGGGCCAGCGGCCGTCGTCGCAAGCGATCGCTGAGCGGCTGGACTGGTGGGCCGAGCTGTTCGAACCGCCCTGCGTCGGCTTTGCCATCTCGCTGGAGGAGGCCCACGAATTCGCCGCCAGCGGCGCCGATTTCGTGCTGGTGGGCGACTTCATCTGGGCCGATCCGCGCGGACCCAAGGCTGCGCTGATCGAGGCCGACGCTGCGATCAAGAAGGCTCATGCGACTGCGCTTGCAGACCAGGAGCACGGCTAGCGCCCGACATGAAGCTCCCGCGCATCATCATGCTGGCCACGCTGCTGCTGACGGCGCCCGCGGCCGCGCAGCTCCAGATCACGCCGCCGGTGGCAACGCCGGGCGCTTCGGCCGAGAAAACCAAAGACAAGCCGAAGGCCACGCCGCACACCATCACCAAGAAGAAGGAAGCGCCGCCGGCACCCAAACCTTCAGCCTCCCCGAAACCTTCCGCTTCCCCAAAGCCTGCTCCGGCCGCGACCGTGATTCCGGCGCCGCCGACCGACAACCCCAACGTCGATCTGGTGTACGGCGCCTATCAGCGCGGCCAGTACAAGACCGCCTTCGAACTCGCCACGGCCCGTGCCGAAACCGGCGATGCCAAAGCGATGACCATGCTGGGTGAGCTCTATTCCAACGCCATGGGCATCCGACGCGACTACACCAAGGCGCTGCAATGGTACAAGCGCGCCTCCGACGCCGGAGACCGCGAGGCGATGTTCGCGCTCGCCATGCTGAGGATGACCGGCCGCGGCGGCCCGGTCGACAAAAATGAGGCGGTCAAGCTGATGGCGTCCGCCGCCAAGCTCGGCGAACCCAAGGCGGCCTATAATCTCGCGCTGCTCTATCTCGACGGCCAGACCCTGCCGCAGGACGTCAAGCGCTCCGCCGAGCTGCTGCGCCAGGCGGCTGATGCCGGCCTGCCCGAGGCGCAATACGCGCTCGCGACCTTCTACAAGGAAGGCACTGGCGTGCCGAAGGATTTGGAACGGGCGGTGCGTCTGCTCCAGGTCGCCACGCTGACCGACAATGTCGATGCCGAGGTCGAATACGCCATCGCGCTGTTCAACGGCACCGGCACGCCGAAGAACCAGCCGGCGGCCGTCGCCCTGCTCCGCAAGGCGTCCCGCCAGGGCAGCGCGATCGCGCAGAACCGGCTGGCCTGGGTGCTGATCAACGGCATGGGCACGGCCGTGGACAAGGTCGAAGGCTTCAAGTGGCATCTGGTGGCCAAGACCTCCGGCAAGGGCGATCCGGAGCTGGACAAGCAATTGTCCGATTTGCCGGCCGAGGACCGGGCCAAGGCCGAGGCCGCCGCCAGGAAATGGCTCGGGGCCAAATGACTTGACGTTGAGGCCCCCGCAGGGCACCCCATCCCTCAAACAGGCGCGATTTCGCGCCATTTCCCCCGATCAAGACCGGAAGCTCATGCTATATTCCGCAACTATCAACGTCATGGTCAAGGCCGCGCGCCGCGCCGGCCGCAGCCTCAAGCGCGATCTCGGCGAGATCGAGCATCTCCAGGTCTCGCTGAAGGGACCGGCGAATTTCGTCTCGCTGGCCGACAAGCGCGCCGAGGAGATCCTCTACCAGGACCTCGCCAAGGCGCGGCCCGGCTACGGCTTCATCGGCGAGGAAGGCGGAACGCGCGAGGGCTCCGACAAGAGCCACACCTGGATCGTCGATCCGCTCGACGGCACCACCAACTTCCTGCACGGCATCCCGCAATTCGCGATCTCGATCGGGCTTTCGCGCGAGGGCACGATCATCGCCGGCGTGATCTACAATCCCGCCAATGACGAGCTCTACATCGCCGAGCGCGGCAAGGGCGCCTTCCTCAACGACCAGCGGCTGCGCGTGGCCGGCCGCCGTCAGCTCAACGAATGCGTGGTGGCCTGCGGCCTGCCTCATATCGGCCGCGGCGACCACGAGGAATTCCGTCGCGAGATGACCGCGATGCAGGAGCGCGTCGCCGGCCTGCGCCGCTTCGGCGCCGCCTCGCTCGACTTGGCCTTCGTCGCCGCCGGCCGCCTCGACGGCTACTGGGAGCGCAATTTGCAATCCTGGGACATCGCGGCGGGTCTGATCATGCTGCGCGAGGCGGGCGGAACGATCACCGACATCGATACGCCGGGCGACGCGCTGGTGACAGGCAATGTCGTGTGCGGGAATGAATACGTGCACGGGGAATTGGTGAAGATCTTGCGGAAGTAGGCCGCAGCAGCACGACGGCTCGATCGACGACGGTTAGGAATCGTCGTCCTCATCGTCCTCGTCGGCTTCGTCGTCGCGATATTCACCGCCGATGGTCAGGCCCTCGATCGCCGTGGCGCCTTTCGACTTGATCACCCGGCGGAGCGGGACCGAACTCTCGCTTCGCAGTGCGTCCATCAACTGTTCCGAATGGGTGACAATCCAGATGTCGGCGCGGCGCGATGCCTTGGCGATGAGCCGGGCCAGCGGCGCAAGCAGCGACGGATGCAGGCTGGTCTCGGGTTCGTTCAGCGCAATGAACGGCGGCAGCCGATAGCCCATGAATACCGCGAGCAGGCAGATGTATTTCAGCGTCCCGTCGGATAGTTCATGAGCCCTGAACGGCCGCGGCATATCCGGCAATTGCAGATCGAATTCACACCTGCCATTTTCTTCCCATGCGCGGAGTTCGGCACCCGGGAATGCATCCTGGATCGCGTCCTGCAGGTCGTCGGCGTCTTCCCGAATGACATAGAGGGTCGCCAGGGTGGCAGCCAGATCGATGCCATCGGCGCTGAGCGAGGGCGTTGCGATCGCCAGACAAGGCTTTCGTATCGGTGACGCCGGATCAGTGCGAAAGTCATGATAGAATCGCCAGCCCAGCATTGCATTTCTGATCAGGTCGATTTCCGGGCATTGCTTGCCATCGGAAAAAGCCGCAAGCGCGGTCTCTGACGGCAGCACCGCATCCTTGTGAGCGTTCCAGGCGCCACTCTCGCCGCGGACGCTGATGAGCGAATTGATCCGCTCCATCAGCTTGACCGTGCGTTTGCCGCGCGTCGTTTCGATCGTTTCGGCCTTGATCATCGGCTCGCCGGAAAATGCCGCCTGAAGCGGGCTGGGAAATCCGAGCTCGATGGAATATCTCATGCCGTCGAATGTCGCCGACAGCCGCAGCCGCCCGTCTTCGCCTCGCTTGCGTATGCCGGACCAGCAGACCGAATTCAAACCGCCTTCATCGGCGATCGTGCGGGTGATCTGACCGGTCGCCGCGTCGCGCAACAGCGACAAGGACTTGTAGAGATTGGACTTGCCGACTCCATTTTCGCCGACGAACACCGACAGGGGATGGATGGGTATGGAGAGCCGCCGAATGGAGCGATAGTTCGAGATCGCAATGTCGGTCGGACGCATCACATGCTCTCAATCGGCGGGCTATCTCCGCATTCGCAGTAAGGTGCGAATACGATGTTTCAATCCAGGGGTGCAGTCTGGATTGAGGCCTCCGAGAAATCAAGCCGACCGATCCGGCGTTCAATGGCCGACTCTCACCAGCGCAAACCCGACGGTCATCATCCGCGAAGGCGGATGATCCAGTATTCCAGAGACGCCGCTCGGATACGGAAAGGCCGCGGGGTACGGCATGCCCCGCCTGCGCGGGGCATGACACCTCACCTTACAGCTCGGCCGGCGCCGGCGGCCCGTACATCTCGCCCTGCTTCGCCGCCTTCTCCCGATCCCCGCCCAGCACGCGCTGCACCGAGACGAAGAACACCGGCACCATCAGCAGCGCCAGGATCACTACCGCGATCATGCCGCCCATCACGACACTGCCGAGCGCCTGCTGGCTGGCGCCGCCGGCGCCATGGGCGATGGCCATCGGCAGCACGCCGCAGATGAAGGCAAGGCCGGTCATCAGGATCGGGCGGAAGCGCAGGCGGCAGGCCTCGATGGTGGCGTCCACCAGCGGCTTGCCTTCTTTCCGCAGATCCTTGGCGAACTCGATGATCAGGATCGCGTCCTTGGCCGCAAGGCCAATGATGGTGATCAGGCCGACGGTGAAATAGACGTCGTTGGGCAGGCCGCGCAGCATCGCCGCGACCACCGCGCCGACGATGCCGAGCGGCACGGTGAGCAGCACCGCGAGCGGAATGGTCCAGCTCTCGTAAAGCGCGGCCAGACACAGGAACACCACGAATACCGAGAGCCCGAGCAGGAACGGCGCCTGCGAGCCCGACAGCTTCTCCTGGAGCGACTGCCCGGTCCATTCATAGCCGAAGCCGCGCGGCAGCTTGCCGGCAAGCCGTTCCATCTCCGCGATGGCATCGCCCGAGGTGAAGCCGGGTTTCGCCTCGCCCGAGATGCGCACCGCCGGATAATAATTGAAGCCGGCGATCTGCGTCGGTCCGCGCGCCCATTCCACGGTGGTAAAGGACGAGAACGGCACGAGCTGGCCGCGGCTGTTCTTGACGTTGTAGTTGAGGATGTCCTCGGTCCGCATGCGGTCGCGGGCATCGGCCTGCACCACGACACGCTGCATGCGGCCGCGGTTCGGGAAGTCGTTGATGTAGTTCGAGCCGAGATTGGTCGAGATCGTATTGTTGATGTCCTCGAAGGTGACGCCGAAGGCGCCCGCCTTTTCGCGGTCGATCACGAGATTGACCACGCCGGCCTCGGGCAGGCCCTCGACATAGACCTTCTGCAGCACAGCGCTCGCATTGGCCTCCGCGATCAACTGATCGGCGGCGCGCATCAAGGCCGGATAACCCTTCTGGCCGCGGTCCTGGAGACGGAACGAGAAGCCCGAGGAGTTGCCGAGATTGTCGATTGGCGGCGGCTGCAGCGCGGAGATTTTTGCGTCGCGGATCGACGACGACAAATCGCGGTTGATGTCGGCGACGATCGCGGCCGCAGAATCCTTCGGCCCGCGTTCCGACCAGTCCTTCAGGGTGATGAAGGCCTGCGCGGTGTTCATGCCCTGGCCGGAGAAGCTGAAGCCGGTGAGGAAGGTGACGTTGTCGACGCCCGGACGCTGCGCCAGGTATTTTTCCACTTTCTCGATCACCGCCTCGGTTCGGCCGTAGGACGAGTCCGACGGCGTCTGCACGTCGGTGGTGACGAAGCCCTGGTCGTCGACGGGCAGGAAGCCGCCGGGCAGATTGACGAAGGCCCAGGACAGGCCGGCGAGCAGCGCGACATAGACCAGCATCAAGCGGCCGGTGCGCTTCAGCGAGAAGCCGACGGTGCGGGAATATCCCTCCTTGCTGCCGTCGAGCATGCGGTTGAACCAGCCGAACACGCCCTTCTTGGCATGGCCATGACCGGCCGCGACGGGCTTGAGCAGCGTCGCACACAGTGCCGGCGTCAGCGACAGCGCGAGGAAGGCCGAGAAGCCGATCGCGGCGACCATGGTCACGGAGAACTGGCGGTAGATGATGCCGACCGAGCCCGGGAAGAACGCCATCGGCACGAACACGGCCATCAAGACCAGCGTGATGCCGATGATGGCGCCGGTGATCTGCGACATCGCTTTCCGCGTCGCTTCCTTGGGCGGCAGCCCCTCCTCGGCCATGATGCGCTCGACGTTCTCGACTACGACGATGGCATCGTCGACGAGGATGCCGACGGCGAGCACCATGCCGAACATCGAGAGCATGTTGATGGAATAGCCGGCGAGCAGCAGCGTGGTACAGGCGCCCAGCAGCGCCACCGGCACCACGATGGTCGGAATGATGGTGTAGCGGATGTTCTGCAGGAACAGGAACATCACCACGAACACCAGCACGATGGCTTCGACCAGCGTCGACAACACCTTCTTGATCGAGGCCTCGACCACGGGCGTGATGTTGTATGGAATCTCGTAGCCGATATTGGCCGGGAAGAAGCGAGACAGCTCCTTCATCTTCTCTTCGACGGCGCTCGCGGTCGCCAGCGCATTGCCGGTCGGCGACATCAGCACGGAAAGACCGGCGGTCGGCTTGCCATCGAGACGGGTGTTGAACTGGTAGCTGAGGCCGCCGACCTCGATCCGCGCGACATCGCGCAGCCGCACGGTCGACCCGTCGGCATTGGCGCGCAGGATGATGGTACCGAATTCATCCGGGGACGAGAGCTGGCCCTTGACCAGCACCAGCGCGGAGGTGCGCTGGGTCGAGGTCGACGGCTCGGCGCCGATGCTGCCCGAAGCGACCTGCGCGTTCTGCGCGGCAATGGCCTTGTTGACGTCGTCGGCGGTCAGGCCATAGCCGACCAGCTTTGCCGGGTCGACCCAGACGCGCAGGCTACGTTCCGTCGAATACAGCGTGGCGCGGCCGACGCCGGGGATGCGGCGGATCTCGCCCAGCACGTTACGGATCATGAAGTCGCCCAGGCCGACCTCATCCAGGCTGCCGTCGGTCGAGTTCAGCGTGATGATCTGGAGCACCGCGCTGGAGGCTTCCTCGATCAGAATGCCCTGCTGGATCACCGCGCGCGGCAGCCGCGCCTCGACGCGCTTGATGCGGTTCTGCACCTCGACCGAGGCGGCGCTGGTATCGGTGCCCGGCACGAAATTGGCGATGATCTCGACCTGGCCGAGCGAGTCGCTGGTCGATTCGAAATTGAGGATGCCGGAGGCGCCGTTGAGCTCCTCCTCGATCAGCCGCGTGACGCTGTTGTAGAGGTTCTCGGGCGAGGCACCGGGATAGCTGGTCGAGATCGAGATCGAGGGCGGCGCGATGATCGGGTACTGCGCGATCGGCAACAGCGGAATCGAAATTGCGCCGACCAGACAGATGAACAGCGCGACGACCCAGGCGAAGATCGGCCTGTCGATGAAGAAGCTCGCCATGGTCTATTACCGCATCAGCTTCTGGGCGTGCCGGTTGTCGGCGGTCGCATCCGCTTCCGACCAGGATTGCGGCTTGACCTTGTCGCCGGCGGCGAACTTCTGGAAGCCTTCGACCACGACCTTGTCGCCAGCCTTCAGGCCGTCGGTGACGAACCAGATGCCGTCCTGCACCGAACCGGTGCGCACCGGCTGCACCGAGATGCGATTGTCGTCCTTGACGACGAACACCTCGCTGCCGCCGCCGCCATTGCGCTGAATCGCCTGCTGCGGCACGGCGATCGCATCGCTATCGAGACCCTGGTCGATGCGGACGCGGACATACATGCCCGGCAGCAGCTCGCGCTTCGGATTGCGGAACTCACCACGCAAGGTCACCTGACCGGTATTGGCGTCGACCTTGGCATCCGAAAACAGCAACTTGCCGTCGAGCGAGTAGAGGGTGTTGTCGTCGAGCACGAGATGCACCTTGGCGGCGTCGGGCGCGATGCGCTCGAGGTCACCGCTCTCGAAGGCGCGGCGGAGCTGGTTGAGCTCGTTCACCGACTGGGTGAAATCCGCATAGATCGGATCGAGCTGCTGAATGGTGGCCAGATTGGTCTCGTTCTGGACCGCGAGCGCGCCCTCGCTGACCAGGGCGGCACCGACGACGCCGTCGATCGGCGCGCGTACGGTGGCATAGTCGAGATTGAGCTTTGCGCGCGCGAGATCGGCCTTGCGGCCCTCGACCTCGGCATGGGCCTGGCGCTCGGCCGCGATCGCCTTCTCGTTCTCGGCTTCGGGCGCGGCGCGCTGGCTGGTGAGCGTGGCGATGCGGCGCGCCTGCTGCTGGGACTGCATCAACGCGGCCTCGGCCTTGGCGACCGCAGCCTCGTTGGCCATCACCTCGACCTCGAACGGACGCGGATCGATCCGATACAGTGGATCGCCGGCCTTCACCTCGCTGCCCTGCCGGAACAGGCGCTCGACCACGATGCCGGACACGCGCGGCCGCACGTCGGAGACGCGCGTCGGCGCAATGCGGCCCGGCAGCTCGCGCACCACGGCACGCGGCTGCGGCTTGACGATGACGATGCTGACGTCGGGGTCGTTGGGCTGGGCGGCTGAAATGGCGGAGCTGGATTCGTCGCAGCCCGCCAACAGCGGCGTAAAGGCCGCGAGCATCATTGCAACGCATGCCGATCGCGCGCGAAGTCCTGACATGAAATGGGGTGCCCCGATATTGTTGAAACCGATCCCGCTCGGCGCGAGGCCCGTTCTGGGCCATGGCACGCGGCTGATGCGGTCAAAATAGAGCGGACGTGCTGCGACGCAACGCACCTTGCGGGCGGCCCAATGTCACACGGCCTAGGGTGCTGAGTTCACGGCGTTTTTCGCGTCTCACCCGATTGTGAGTCCGGTTCCATCACCGCGTGCTGCGTCAGAAGACCGCAATTACCCCGCCGCCTTCATGCGGTAGTGGCTGACGCCCCACTCGGTTCCGTCGGCATAGCCGAACAGGCCCGAGGTCGCGAGAAAGAACCAGCGCCAGCGTCGCATTCGCTGGGCGGTCTCCTCGCCATGGATGTTGCGCAAGGCCGCTTCGATGAAACAGCGATGCGCGTCGAAATTGGCGAGCCAGTCGTTGGCGTTGCGCTGATAGTGCGTGCCGCTCCAGCACCATTCCTTCTCGACTGTGAAAATATCGTCGAATTGCCTGACGAGGTGATGGCTCGGCATCAGCCCGCCCGTGGAGACGCGCTGCGCGATCCAGTCGTCGCGATCGGCCCGGTCGAACAGGTGAGAGCCGGAGCGATGGGCGACGATGTGCATGAAGAACCGCCCCTCCGGCGCGAGCCATGATCGCAAGCGCGTCATCAGCTTGCGCCAGTTCATCACATGCTCGAACATTTCGACCGACACGATGCGGTCGAATTGCCCGTCGGGCGCGAACACGTTGATGTCCGCGCAGACCACCCGCAGATTAAGAAGACCGCGCAGCCGCGCCTCTTCCTCGATATGGGCGCGCTGCGCCTGCGAGCTCGACACCGCCGTCACCTTGGCGTGCGGAAACTGCCGCGCCATCCACAGCGACAGCGAGCCCCAGCCGCAGCCGAGTTCGAGGATGGTCTGAGCATCGGCGAGAGCGGCATGCTCGGCGGTCTGACGCAGCGCCTCCTCCTCGGCCTCCCGCAAGGTGGTCGCGTCGGTCTTGTAGAAGCAGCAGGAGTATTTGCGGTTGGGGCCGAGCACCTTCGCAAAGAACGAAGCGGGCACCTCGTCGTGCTCGGCATCCGCGTCCTCGGCGATCGGCCGCAGCATCATCCGCCCGGCGAAGGCGGCATCGTCCGCCCCGCCCAGCGCGGACAGGCGCGTCACCGTGCGCGAGCACAGGCGCTGGATCGCCGCGCGGATCACGACATCAGGCAACGGCACCCGTTCGGCAGTCCCGATGATCGCGGACACGACGCTCATGCGACGACTCCGTCTTGGGCGGCGGGTTTTGGCGCCAGGGGAAAAGTGCGACTTGAACCTGTGGAATGCCGACGATTTGCAAAGTACGTCCTTACCAAAGCCGGTTTCAGCCTTGGGTTCCCCAGCTCTCCCCGAAATCGGCGCATCCGGCGCTTTTTTTGGGCTGGCGCTGTGCCATAGTGCGCGCCGCAAGCAAGTTAACGGATGATACCGGCCATGCCGCCAGGCGCCTCGCCCCGCTCCTCCCTCGACATCGAATACACCAAGCTATCCTCGCCCAGCGTCTTCCTGGTGCGGATGCTGGTCTTCCTGGTGCTCTGCACCCTGGTGGGCGTGGTGCTCTATAAGCAGATCATCCAGGCCTTCTTCGCCAATCCCGGCCTCAATGCCCTGATCGGCGGCGTGCTGTTCATCGGCATCATCCTGGCCTTCCGCCAGGTGATCCGGCTGTATCCCGAAGTCTCCTGGGTCAACAATTTCCGCATCGCCGATCCCGGCCTTGCGCCCGCTCGCCACCCCAAGCTGCTGGCGCCGATGGCGATGATCCTCGGCGGCGAGCGCACCGGGCGGATGTCGATCACCCAGACCACCATGCGGCACCTGCTCGATTCGATCGCGACCCGCCTCGACGAGGCCCGCGACATCTCCCGCTACATGACCGGGCTTCTGGTCTTCCTCGGCCTGCTCGGTACCTTCTGGGGCCTGATCGAAACGGTCGGCTCGGTCGGCAAGGTGATCGACGGGCTCAAGGTCGGCGGCGATTCCGGCGCCCTGTTCGACACGCTGAAGGAGGGGCTGGCCGCCCCGCTCGGCGGCATGGGCATCTCGTTCTCGAGCTCGCTGTTCGGCCTCGCCGGCTCGCTGATCCTGGGCTTCCTCGACCTGCAATCGAGCCAGGCGCAGAACCGTTTCTACACCGACCTCGAAGACTGGCTTGCCACCACCGTGCGCGAATATGGCAGCGGCGAGGTGGCTGTTGCCGGCACTGGCGGTGGCATTGCCAGCGGCGAGCTTCAGGCCGTCGTCGAGCGCTTACGCTCCGTGCTCGAGGAAGGCAGCGGCAGCCGCGGCACCACCGCGGCGATGGCGAGCCTCGCCGAAGCCATCCAGGCGCTGGTCTCGCATATGCGGACCGAGCAGCAGATGATCCGCGAATGGGCCGACGGCCAGGGCGAGCAGAACCGCGAGATCCGGCGCCTGCTGGAGCGCATCGCGCGTCAGCCCGAGAAGGGTTAGCGACATGGCACTGGCGCGCGGTCGCCGCGGCGATACCTCCTTCAACTACTGGCCCGGCTTCGTCGACGCGCTGTCGACGCTGGTGCTGTCGATCGTGTTCCTGCTGTCGGTGTTCCTGGTCGTGCAGTTCTTCCTGTCGCAGGAGGTCACCGGCAAGGACAAGGCGCTGGAGCAGCTCAACGCCAAGATCGCGCAGCTCAACGAATTACTGTCGCTGGAGAAGCTCGGCAAGCTCACGCTCGACGACCAGGTCTCGTCACTGAAAGCCGGCCTCGCTTCGGCCGAGAGCGAGCGCGACCGCATCAAGGGCCTCTATGAGGGGCTCGCCGCGGCCGGCAACGATGCGCAAGGCAAGTCCTCCGAGCTCGGCAAGGCGCTGGATTCCGAGAAGGCGGTTTCGGCCCGGGCGCTGGCGCAGATCGAGGTGCTGAACCAGCAGATCAGCGCGCTGCGGCGGCAATTGGCCGCGCTGGAAGAGGCGCTCGACGTTAGCGAGAAGCGCGACAAGGAATCGCAAAATCGCATCGCCGACCTGGGCTCTCGCCTGAATGTCGCCCTGGCGCAGCGCGTGCAGGAATTGTCGCGCTATCGCTCGGAATTCTTCGGCCGCCTGCGCGCCATCCTCGGCAACCGCCCCGACATCCGCATCGTCGGCGATCGCTTCGTATTCCAGTCCGAAGTGTTCTTCGACACCGGACAGGCGGTGCTGCTGCCCGAAGGCCGCGCCGAGCTCGACACGCTCGCAACCGCGCTGATCGATCTCGACAAGAAAATCCCGAACGAGATCCCCTGGGTGCTGCGTGTCGACGGCCATACCGACGTGCGCCCGGTCAACGGTCCGAACTTCAAGTCGAACTGGGACCTCTCGGCCGCGCGCTCGATCTCCGTGGTGCAGTACCTGATCTCGCTCGGCGTGCCGGCCCAGCGCCTGGTCGCCGCCGGCTTCGGCGAATTCCAGCCGCTCGACACGGCCAACACCGAGGAAGCCTACAAGCGCAACCGCCGCATCGAGCTGAAGCTGACGGAGCGGTAGTGAGCGCCCTCCACCTCCGCCGTTACCGTCCCGAGGACGAGGCCGCCTCGATTGACCTGTGGCATCGCACCTGGCAGCAGGCCTATCCGCAGATCGACTTCGCGGCCCGCCTGGACTGGTGGCGCGAGCGCTGGCGCAAGGAGCTGGTGCCGAAGGCTTCGATCGTGGTCGCGGAGCAGGACGGCGCGCTGACCGGCTTCGTCACCATCGACGGCGACGGTTATCTCGACCAGCTCGTGGTCGATCCCGCGCACTGGGGCTCGGACGCGGCGCGGCTGCTGGTGGATGAGGCCAAGCGCCTGTCACCGGCGGGCGTGACGCTGCTTGTCAACAAGGACAACAGCCGCGCCATCCGCTTCTACGAGCGCAAAGGCTTCGCGCATGCCGGCGACGAGGTGAACCCGACCTCGGGACGTCCGGTGCTGAAGATGATTTGGCAACCTTAGATTCTGGCGATCTTGATTCTGGACGCGTGACGGCCGTCACGTCGGGATCCCAGGACGTCAGCTAGTCGTTGTGCCCGCAAGTTGCGCCGGCAAGCGGATGGAGATGACCGATGAAATTGAGCGATCTGGCCAAGGGGTCTTCGGTCCTGCTCGGCGTCATCGTCGCCGGATATGTTTCGACGAGCTATGTCGACCAGCACCTCGCCACGCCGGTCAAGACGACGAGTGCTCCGACGAATGGCCTTGGGCCATCGGCCTGCGTTGATGAGGACGGGAGCTGGAAGAACTGGCCATGGCCGAACGTGCCGGCGCTGTCGCCGAAGTGCTGATAAGCAGTGCTGCCGTCAACTCGCCGCGGTGCGCTCTCGGCTCAAGCGGAGTTCAAGCTCGAACTGCCAGCTTTCGGCTTGGCGGATCGCGCGTTGGCTGTCTTCGCGAAGCCGGATCGACTCATCGATCGCTCGCTGCGCCCGCTCCAAAAGTTCGTGGGTTTCGTTGCTGAATGGCGGGGCCATGAGGCGCACTCCCATTGAGGCGGGAGCACAAATCATCTCTCAGGCACCGACGCCTACGGACGAGCCTTTGGCCGGCGATACCTGATTAGGCGCCACATCCGGGGGAACTGCAAGGTTCATCCACTCGGCTCAGGGCGCGGGCTGCCCTATCCGAAATTCCGGAAGCCCACGATGGGCAATCCGAAACTCAGCACAACGATGACGCCGCTACCAGCGACAACAAGCAGCGCCGCTTTCCACCCCGCAAGGCCGCGCATCTGCTGTCGAATAGCGAACAGGATGAGGAGGATGAACAGTACCGGACCGATCAGAACAATCATTCACAACACCGTCCACTCCGTCAGCTCAACGAACAACGCCTGCCGCATCGTTCTTGCTAGGAACCACCCAATCGATTGCGAGCAGGCAACTTTCGACGACAATGAAGGCGGCCAGACCGCCGAGCCAACCGAAGAAGACCACGGAAAAGGTAGCAAGCAAGAGCGCGCAGAAGACGTCGGCGACAAGCTTGCCGTTGCGCTCGCCTCGGGTCTGGTCGGCTGTCGAATAAGGCATTTGGCGTCTCCTGGGTCGGCCCGAACCCTAGCTTCAGCAGCCGCGGCCGTCCACTCCCTCCGGGCGCGCCAACGCTGTCCGAAATTCCGGAAGCCAACGACGAGCATTCCGAAACTCATCAAAACGACGACGCCCATGTTCTGCGACAGCCAGCAGCGCCGCTTCCATCGATCACCTTACGATGTGGCCGATTCGAATCGCGCAGCCGATCAGATCGACAAATGTCCGCTATCGACCCGGCTACGAAGGGAGACCACGTGGTGCGACGCTCTCGCCAAAAGCTCCGCTGTCATTCCCCGCGGAGGCGGGGAATCCAGTACGCCGCGGCTTATCGCTTGATCACTTCCGTCTCGGAGTACTGGATCGCCCGCCTGCGCGGGGGATGACAGCCTGAATGAAGCGGCAGTCCAGACTACCTCGCCTCACGCCCCCTCGAACTGCAACCTCGCCAGCCTGGCATAGAGCCCGTTCGCAGCGACGAGCTCCGCATGCGTGCCCTGCTCGACGATCCGGCCCTGGTCCATCACCAAGATGCGGTCGCACGACAAGACGGTTGCGAGGCGGTGCGCGATGACGAGCGTGGTGCGGTGGCGCATCAGCTCTTCCAGCGCGGTCTGCACCAACGTCTCGCTTTCGGCATCGAGCGCGGAGGTGGCTTCGTCCAGAAGCAGCAGCGGCGCATCGCGCAGGATCGCGCGCGCAATCGCGATGCGCTGGCGCTGGCCGCCGGACAGCGTCACGCCGCGCTCGCCGAGCGGGGTGTCGAAACCTTCGGGCAGGCGGCGGATGAACTCGGCGGCGTGCGCCAGCTCGGCCGCGCGCTCGACCTCGGCATCGGTGGCATCGGGCCGGCCGAAGCGGATGTTGTCGCGGGCACTGGCCGCGAACACGTTGGATTCCTGCGGCACCAGCGCAATGCGCGAACGGAATTCACGGGGATCGGCGGATTTGACCGGCACGCCGTCGAGCGAGATCGCGCCGCTGCGCGGATCGTAGAAGCGCAACAAGAGATGAAAGATCGTGCTCTTGCCGGCGCCGGACGGACCGACGATCGCGACCTTCTCGCCGGGACGCACGGCGAACGACACGGCATCGAGCACATTGACGTCGCGCCGCGCCGGATAGGCGAAGCTGACCTGGTCGAAGCCGACTTCGCCGCGCGCCGGCACCGGCAGCGCGCGCGGCGACGCGGGCGCGGTGATGTCGGGCTGCACATGCAGGATCTCGAACAGGCGCTCGGCAGCGCCTGATGCCGCCGAGATCTCGCCCCAGACTTCGCTGAGCTGGCCGAGGCCGGCCGCGGCGAAGGCCGCATAGAGCACGAACTGGCCGAGCCGGCCCGGCGTGATGGTGCCGGTCAGCACGTCGTGCGAACCGATCCAGAGGATCGCGACCACGCTTGCGAACACGATGAAGATGATGATGGCGGTGAGCACGGCACGCGCCTGCGTGGAGGTGCGCGCGGCTTCATAGGCCTGCTCGACCTCGCCGCCGAAGCGCCTCTCGGCGAGGCTCTCGCTGGTATAGGCCTGCACGGTACGGATCGCACCGACCAGCTCGCTCGCATAGGCGGAGGCCTCGGCCAGCGTGTCCTGCGCGTTGCGCGACAGCCGCCGCACCCAGCGCCCGAAGGCGACCAGCGGCAGCACGATCAGGGGAATCGCCAGCAGCACGAATCCCGACAGACGCGGGCTGGTGATCACCATCATCGCCGCGGCACCGAAGAACATCATCAGATTGCGCAGCGCGATCGAGACCGAGGCGCCAACGGAGGATTTGATCTGCGTGGTGTCGGCGGTGAGGCGCGACACCAGCTCGCCGCTGCGCGCGGAATCGAAGAAGGCCGGCGACAGCGAGAGCAGATGGGCGAAGACGTCGCGCCTGAGATCGGCGACGATGCGCTCGCCGATCGTCATTACGAGGTAGTAGCGCGCGGCACTCGCCAGCGCGAGCACGGCGACGACGGCGATCATCACCGAGAAGTAACTGTTGATCAGCTCGATGCCCTCAGGCGTCAGGCCGAAATCGATCATCCTGCGCACCGCGACCGGCACCAGCAGGGTGGTCAGCGCCGCGATCGTCAGCGCGACAAAGGCCAGCGCCGCCCGGCCGCGATAGCGGGCGACATAGGGCGCGAGCGCCAACAGCGGCCGCAGCTTCGCGCGGCTCTTCGCCGGCGCCTCGATCAGGTCGGCCTCGATCGACGGGGCTTCCGCGGGCCCGGTTTCAAGCCGTTCTACTGCGCTCATGAGATCCGACCAAAAGACAAAGAGAAGGTGGTCCGTCCCAAATAGGCCGGGCGAGCGGGAGTGGCAAATCCGGGAAGTCCCTTAGGGGGCAGCCCGGCCCGCTAAGGCCCTCAAAAGGCTTGCAATGGCTTGTTTTACAGGGGCCCGTGGGGTATAGACCCCGCCAAATCCGTCATTCGATAGCCACTCAAGTGAGGCGCCGGGGCGCCGAGGAATTGCCATGAAAGCCGAAATTCACCCGAACTATCATACGATTAAGGTCGTGATGACCGACGGAACCGAGTACCTGACCCGCTCCACCTGGGGCAAGGAAGGCGACACGCTGAACCTCGACATCGACCCCAAGTCGCACCCGGCCTGGACCGGCGGCAACGCGCAGCTGCTGGATCGCGGCGGCCGCGTCTCGCGCTTCCAGAAGAAGTTTTCGGGCTTTCTCAAAAAGGATTGATCCGGCCCCTCGAGGCTGGAGACGAAAACGCCCCCGGAGAGCCGGAGGCGTTTTTTGTTTTGGGGGCGCTCGTCGCGATGACGGGAGCTTACCGCTCGAACGCCGCCTTCAACGCGTTGAGATGCGGCACCAGCGGGTTGCCGATCGAGGAATGATCGACCGGCGGGGTGTGGATGGTGTTGTCCAGGCGGCGCACGCGGGTCTGAAGGCTCATCGAGCGATGGATCAGGTCCTGGAGCTGCGACGGCAGCTTCTCGATGGTGTCGGTTGAGCCGGGATCGGCGGCGGAGAGCTTGACCTTGGTCTTTTCGCGATTGGCCTGGCCCAGCGTCATCTCGCCTTCCTTCACGGCGCGGTGCAGCAGCAGCCACGAGGCGAGCTGCATCAGGCGGGTGGTCAGACGCATGCTCTCGGTCGCATAGGTGAGGCTGACGGCACGATCGAGCGCCTTGGCCTCGGTGCGGCCGGCGCCATCGAGATAGGCGGCGGTCTCCTCGACCAAGTCCATGCCCTCGCGGAAGAGGACGCCGAACGCCGCAGAATTGGTGAACCGCTCGCTGAGTTGAACGAGAGCGCCTTCGGCTTGCAAACGTTCCATGGTTAACGCCCCTTACGCAACTGTCTGACGCCCGGCTTTGGCACCGGCTTATGATGAACAAATCATTGCGCGGGCGAGACGCCGAGTCCAGTGACAAGCGCGGATATGGTTTCCGCGGGTCTTTGCCCGGAATTCAACCGCGGCGAGACGCAAAAAGGCGGAGCTGGGCGCAAAAAAAGAGCCGCCGGAAAACCGGCGGCTTTGAAAGTTGATAACAGGGAGGCGTCAAACAGAGTGGACAGGAGCCACTCGGTGTCCAAACGAGGACAGTTCCCAGTCATAAACTCGAAAGCTTAATGTGGAGTAAACGAGCGATTATCTTGAGGGTTCGTTAGCCATGTCGGTCAGTGGCCGAGTGGGCCCGCGGAACAAACTGCCCGTCATGCCCGGGCTTCCACGTCCTCTCCTTCGGCGAAAGATCAAGAACGTGATGGCCGGGACATAGGCGAGCGGAAGCGACGCCGTCCTTCGGACGTGCCCGGCCATGACGCCGTGGAAGTGGCTGGCGCTCCTCTTCCAATCCGCTACTTCTTGAAAACGCTGTTGGCCGCATCACGCGAGGCGCGCTTCTTTGTTGCGGCTTCTTCCAATCTTGCGATCTCGCCCTTGAGAAGCGCGATGCGGTCGGTCAGTTCCTCCACCGACAAGAGTGAGAGATCCTGTCCGATGTCATGGCTGATCTTCTTGCGCGGGCGGTCGTCGTCTTCCATCGCCATCCTGGTTCCTCCTGCGTTCGCCTCACAAGCGGCTGAGGCGGTTGCCAGCCTGCACCGCGCTGGCTAAGCAATGGCCTCGTTCCATCCCGCACCTTTGCTCAAGGACACATCATGGACAAGCTGCCCGCGCAAATGACCGTGGTCGCCATCTCGAAACCCGGCGGACCGGAGGTGCTGGTGCCGGAACAACGGGCGCTGCCGCAGCCCGGCCCCGACGAGATCCTGGTCAAGGTGCAGGCCGCCGGCGTCAACCGGCCCGATGTCGCGCAGCGCTCCGGCGCCTATCCGCCGCCGCCCGGCGCCAGCGACCTGCCCGGCCTCGAAATCGCCGGCGAAGTGGTGGCCGTCGGCAGCAACGCCAAGCGGCACAAGATCGGTGACAAGGTGATGTCGCTGGTCGCCGGTGGCGGTTATGCGCAGTACTGCATCGCGCAGGACGGTCAGGCGATGAGCGTGCCGCCGTCGCTGTCGATCAAGGAAGCCGGCGCACTGCCGGAAACACTGATGACGGTCTGGCACAATGTGTTCGAGCGCGGCGCCCTGAAGGCCGGCGAGACGCTGCTGATCCACGGCGGCTCTTCCGGCATCGGCACCATGGCGATCCAGCTCGCAAAAGCTTTCGGCGCCAAGGTGATCGTCACCGTGGGATCGCAGGACAAGATCGATGCCTGCCTCAAGCTCGGCGCGGATCGTGCCATCAACTACAAGACCGAAGACTTCGTCGCCGTGGTCAAGGCGGAGACCAACAATGCCGGCGCCAATCTGATCCTCGACATGGTCGCCGGCGACTATGTCGATCGCAACTATGACGCCGCAGCGCTCGACGGCCGCATCGTGCAGATCGCGACCCTCAACGGGCCCAAGGTCACCGTCAACATCGCCAAGGTGATGGTGAAGCGCCTGACCCATACCGGCTCGACGCTGCGCCCCCGTAGTAATGCGGACAAGGCGGCGATGGTGGCCGCGATCGAGGCGAAAGTGATGCCGCTTTTGCGCGAAGGCCGCGTCAAGCCGCTGATGGACAGCACTTTCCCGCTGGAAAAGGCATCCGACGCGCACCGGCGGATGGAAACCTCGGCACATATTGGCAAAATTGTGTTGGAGGTCTAGGCCAACGGCCCACAGGGCAAGCCGGAAACCCTTTGATTTTCCTTGCTTTCGTGGCATCTATCGCGACGCACCGAACCACCTTGTTCCGTTCGGAAAACGCCGTGCACCGAAGAGCCTGCACCGAAGAGTTTGCGTCGAACGCGGAGAACTGACCTTGCGTCTGATCAGGTGCCTCGCGCCCATAGCGCTGGGCCTCATGATTCTCGTCTGCGCGTTCCCGGCGCGCGCGCTGGACGCTGTCAGCGTCCGCGGTGACGCGCCCGCGATCGACCTCACCGGCGTGCTCGAGCATCAGCGCAGCGACGCCGACCGCATCCAGGTCTCGACCGCGCCCGGCACCGACGGCATCGTCCGCCGCATCGAGGTGCGCGCCCGCGAAGGCGGCCAGAACTGGGTGGTGTTCGCGCTCGCCAACAACACCGACGACCAGCTCGACCGCCTGATCGTCGCTCCGCATTACCGTATCGTCTCCTCGGGGCTGCTGTGGCCCGACCTCGGGCTGTCGCGCATCGCGACCATCACGCCCTCGACCGGCGACCGGCCGGAGCGGCAGGAGAGCCCGACCGCCGACGTCTTCCGCGTCACCCTCGATCCCGGCGCGGTCGTCACCTTCGTCGCGGAGCTGCGCACCGACAAGCTGCCGCAGCTCTATCTGTGGGAGCCGGAATCCTACAAGGACAAGGTCAACTCGTTCACGCTGTACCAGGGCATCGTGATCGGCATCTCCGGCTTGCTGGCGCTGGTGCTGACAATCCTGTTCGTGGTCAAGGGCAGCATCATGTTCCCGGCCGCCGCGGCGCTGGCTTGGGCGGTGTTGGTCTATATCGGCGTCGATTTCGGCTTCTGGGGCAAGGTGCTCGACATGTCGAACAACGCCGAGCGCATCTGGCGCGCGGCGGGTGAGGCGATCCTGGCGGCGACGCTGCTGGTGTTCCTGTTCGCCTATCTCAATCTCAGTCGATGGCACGTGCGCTATTCCCACATCACCGTGGGCTGGCTCGCGTTCCTGGGATCACTGGTGGCGCTGGCCCTGTTCGACCCTGCGGTGGCCTCCGGCATCGCGCGCATATCGCTGGTGCTGATTGCCTTCGCCGGCTTCGCGCTGATCGTCTATCTCTCCACCCACGGCTTCGACCGCGCTGTGCTGCTGATCCCGACCTGGTTCCTGCTGGTGGTCTGGGTGGTCGCGGCCGGCATGACGGTCGCAGGCTCCGTCACCAACGACATCGTCGGCCCTGCGCTGCTCGGCGGCCTCGTGCTGATCGTGATGCTGATCGGCTTCACGGTGATGCAGCATGCGTTCGCCGGCGGCGGCGCCACCACCGGCGTCGTCTCCGACATCGAGCGCCGCGCGCTGGCGCTGGCCGGTTCCGGCGATTTGATCTGGGACTGGGACGTGTCCGCCGACAAGGTCTTTACCAGCCCTGAGACCGAGGCCCTGCTCGGCCTCAAGCGCGGCACGCTGGAAGGCCCGGCCGCCTCCTGGCTCGAAGTGCTGCACCCGCTCGACCAGGACCGTTTCCGCGCCGCGCTCGACAGCGTGCTCGACCAGCGCCGCGGCCGCTTGGTGCAGGATTTCCGCCTGCGCACGCCGGACGGTCACTTCATGTGGTTCGCGCTGAAGGCGCGCCCGGTGGTCGGCTCCGACGGCGAGGTCTCGCGCGTGGTCGGCACCCTCACCGACGTCACCGAGCTGCGCAACGCCGAGGAGCGCCTGCTGCACGATTCGGTGCATGACAATCTCACCGGCCTGCCCAACCGCAAGCTGTTCATGGACCGGCTCGGCGCCGTCGCGCATTTCGCCAAGACCATGCCGACGCTGCGGCCGACGCTGATGGTGATCGACCTCGACCGCTTCAAGCAGGTCAACGATTCCGTCGGCATCGCGGTCGGCGATTCCATCCTGCTGACGCTGGCCCGCCGCCTCACCCGCATCCTGAAGCCGCAGGATACGCTGGCGCGGCTCGCGGGCGACCAGTTCGGCTTGATCCTGCTCTCGGAGCAGGACCCCGCCCGCATCACCGCCTTCGCCGAGACCATCCGCAAGACCATCCGCGCGCCGATCGCCTTCAACGAACGCGAAATCTTTCTCACGGCCTCGATCGGCCTCGCCTTGTCCGATCCGCAAGTTCAGCTCACGGACGAGATCATCAAGGACGCCGAGCTCGCGATGTATCACTCCAAGCGCATCGGCGGCGACCGCATCGACGTCTACAAGTCCGCGATGCGCGCGCGAAAAACCGACCGGCTGACGCTGGAGAGCGAACTGCGCCGCGCCATCGAGCGGCAGGAGCTCACGATCCTGTACCAGCCGATCGTGCGGCTTGAAGACCGTTCGGTCGCCGGCTTCGAGGCGCTGGTGCGCTGGGATCATCCCAAGCTCGGACGCATGGCGCCCTCGGAATTCATCACCATCGCGGAAGAGACCGGCCTGATCATCGACCTCGGCATGTTCGTGCTCGACCAGACCGCCAAGCAGCTCTCGATCTGGCAGCGCGCGATGCGCTCGCGCGAGCCGATCTTCGCATCGGTCAACGTCTCCTCGCGCCAATTGCTGCGCCACGATCTGATCCACGACATCCGCACCGTGCTGTCGCGCTCCTCGGTCGCGCGCGGCACGCTGAAGCTGGAGCTGACGGAATCGCTGGTGATGGAGAATCCGGAGCACGCGGCGCAGATGCTGACGCGCATCCGCGAACTCGGCACCGGGCTGTCGCTCGACGATTTCGGCACCGGCCATTCGTCGCTGGCCTATCTGCAGCGCTTCCCGTTCGACACCATCAAGATCGACCAGTCCTTCGTGCGCACCACCAACCGCGGCACCCGCCCGGTGATCCTGAAGTCCATCATCGCGCTCGCGCACGACCTCGGCATGGACGTGGTCGCCGAAGGTGCCGAGACCGATTCCGACGCGGTCGAGCTCTACCAGATGGGCTGCGAATACGCGCAAGGGTTTGCCTTTGGCGAACCCATGGATGCCGACGCCGCAATGCGCCTGCTCACGGAAGTGCGCCTGGAAGCGGCGAGCTGACTTTCCCTTCGCCTCACCCAGGCCTGCGCCGGTCACTCTTCAGCTTGGTGAACCGCACGCTCGCACCGTCCGGCATCCGCATCGCCTTGAAACCCGCGGCGAGGCAGGCTTCGCGTTGCGGCATCTGGATATCCGGGCTGCGCAGGCTGTCCCACCATGAGGCACGATTCGCCGCGCGCGGCAGGGCCGCGCCGATAATCTCTTCGATCTGTTCATAGGTCAGCACGAATTCCGCCTGCTTCTGCCGCATCAGATAATCGCGCAACGCGTCGTAGTCGTTCACCGCTGTCCTCTTCGCTGGTCGAAGCTCCGCTTTGCCCAAAAACGTGAGCCGCGGAAACCAATTTTTAACTCATTCCGGCAGCGCCGTCCCGGCTTAAACACTACTCAAGCTTTCGGGCGCATTCACTGGTGTCGGGAGCAAACGATGTTGTCTCGATGGCGCGACGTCACGGCCCGCCGGCCATGGCGGCTTTCGGCGAAGCTGCTGATCATCTCGTCCGTGGTGACGGTGATCGGCTTTTCCGCCATTTGCGTCAACGTCATGCTGGACATGCGCCGCGGCGAGGAGGCGCTCGCCCGCCAGACGCTGGAAAACCTGGCGACGACCATCGAGTCCGACGTCAGCCGCAACATCGAGATCTACGATCTGGCCCTTAAGGCGGTCGCCAGCAACATGCTGCTGCCGGAAATCGCCACGGTCTCGAAGCCGATCCGTCACCTCATCCTGTTCGACCATTCGACCACGGCGAGGCATTTCGGCGCGATCCAGGTGTTCGACGCCGACGGCCGGTTGACCATTGACGCCTCGACGCTCGATCCCGTTGTCGTGAACCGGGGCGACGAGGATTACTTCAAGGCCCATCGGGACAATCCGCAAGCCGGGCTCTTCATCAGCCGTCCCATGCTGTTCCGCGGCGCTTATTCGATCGTGCTGAGCCGGCGCATCAGCGATACCGACGGCGGCTTTCTCGGCGTCGTCGCCGGATCGATCCGCTTCAGCTATTTCCACGAATTGTTCGAGCGGCTGAGCCTCGATCCCGACGATACCATCACCGTGCTCAGGCGCGACCGTACCGTCATGATGCGGCGGCCGTTTGATCTCGACGTGATCGGCACGAATCTGGCCGACCGGCCGGTCTGGAAGGCCGAAAATCTGAAGGTCGGCAGCGCATTCGCCGGACAGGGGCCGATCGACGGCACGCCGCGGCTCTATGTCCGCAGCGGTGGGACCAGCCCGCTATTCGTGGTGGCAGGTAAGCCACTGAACACCGTGTTCGAGCTCTGGCAGAGGGAAGCCTACCGCATCGGCGCCGTGGTCGTGGCGCTCAGCCTGTTCATGCTGGCATCGACGCTGGTGCTCGCGCGCGAGATCGGCCGGCGCGCCGAGGCCGAGCGCAAGCTCGAGGAGATGGCGACGACCGACGCGCTCACCGGCCTGAAGAACCGCCGCAAGTTCGACCAGGTGATCGACGTCGAATGGCGCCGCGCGATGCGGCAGCAGACGCCGATCGCGCTCTTGATGATCGATGCCGATCACTTCAAGGCCTACAACGACACGTTCGGCCACCAGGCCGGCGACCAGGTGCTGGTCGGCATCGCCATCTGCATTTCCGATTCGGTGAGCCGCGCCGGCGACTGCGCCGCGCGCTATGGCGGTGAGGAATTCGCCGTGCTGCTGCCGGGCACCTCGGTCACGGACGCCCTCCTGGTGGCCGAGACGATCCGCGCCAAGGTGCAGGGATGGTCCGACGACCACACGAGCTCGACGGTGTCCTGCGGCATCGCGAGCCTCGTTCCCACCACCGGCATGGACTGGCCGATCCTGGTCGCCGCCGCCGACAAGGCGCTCTACGCCGCAAAAGCCGGCGGCCGCAACCAGTCGGTGGTCGCAAGCTTGCCGAAGCTGTCGCTGGTGGCGTGAGGGTTTCGTTCCGTCATTGCGAGCGAAGCGAAGCAATCCAGACTGTCTCCGCGAAGACAGCCTGGATTGCTTCGTCGCTTCGCTCCTCGCAATGACGAGCGGAGCGCTACTGCCCCAAATACTTCTTCATTTCCGCAATGAGCCCGTCACGCAGCTCCGGCCGCTTCAGGCCGTAGGCGATGTTGGCGCGGAGGAAGCCGGGCTTGGAGCCGCAATCATGGCGCTCGCCCTCGAACTCGACGCCGTAGAAGCTTTGCGATCTGGCGAGGCCGATCATGGCATCGGTGAGCTGGATCTCTCCGCCGGCGCCGCGCTCCTGGGTCTCCAGGATCTTGAAGATCTCCGGCTGCAGGATGTAGCGGCCGGTGATCGAGAGGTTGGAGGGCGCGGTGCCCTTGGCCGGCTTCTCGACCATGCCGTCGACCTCGAACATCTTGCCGGTGCGTTTGCCGACGCCGCAGATGCCGTATTGATGGGTCAGATGGTCGGGCACCGCCTCGACCGCGATGACATTGGATTTTTCGCCGAGCTTGCTGGCGGTGTCGATCATCTGCTTCAGGCAGCCGGGCGAATTGAGCACGAGCTCGTCCGGCAGCACGACCGCGAACGGCTCGTTGCCGACGATGTCGCGTGCGCACCAGACCGCGTGACCGAGGCCGAGCGGCGCCTGCTGGCGGGTGAAGCTGACGGCGCCGGCCTCCGGCTGGTTCTGCGCCAGAACGTCCTGCTCGGTCTTCTTGCCGCGCGCGGCCAGCGTCGCATCGAGCTCGAACATCCGGTCGAAATGATCTTCGATGACACTTTTGTTGCGGCCGGTGACAAAGATGAAGTGCTCGATGCCGGCTTCCCGGGCCTCGTCATAGACGTACTGGATCAGCGGCTTGTCGACGATCGTCAGCATTTCCTTCGGCATCGCCTTGGTGGCGGGCAGGACGCGGGTGCCGAGGCCGGCAACGGGAAATACGGCTTTGCGGATTTTCATGGGATTGATCGAATACCTGAGGAACACGTGAAGGGAGCAATGGCATCTTGCTAGCTTGTTTGCAGCCGCCAACAAAGGCGGATGTGGGGCCTCATCCTCACAGAGTTAAGAAAAAGGCCACCATCAAAATTTCACCTTTGTTAAGCTGTTGGCAACCGTAACCAGGCCTCCTGATGGCGGATTTTGGCCGGACAGGTGTGGACATGATGCAATCAATGGCAGGGCTGGCAAAACGGGGCGGGTCCGTGACCGGTGCGACGATGATTGCGACCGCCCTGCTGTTCCCACTTCCCGCCAGCGCGCAGGCTCAGAACGGTTTGTCCAATCTGTTCGGCGGTATTTTCTCCGGCCCGAACCAGGCGCCTTCGCCAGCAGCGCCCGGGCCCAGCGGCGCTCAAACGGGAGTTCAACCTTGGACCGGCGAGGATGGCGCCTCCGGGCATCCGCTGATGACAGCCGCCGCGATCCGAGAGGCCGCGGGTAACTTCAACAATTGCGTCGCAGGCATGTGGCCCGATGCCGCACGGCGCAACATCACGCAGGAAAATTTCCAGCGCTTCACTGAAGGCCTCGCGCCCGATCTGCGCATCATGGACCTGATGGATTCGCAGCCCGAGTTCACCAAGTCGATTTGGGATTATCTCGACATCCTCGTGAACGACAACCGCCTCGCCAAGGGCCGCGAGGTCCTGGCCAAATACAAGGCGCAGTTCGAGGCCACCGAAAAAGCCACCGGCGTCGATCGTTATGTCATCGCCTCGATCTGGGGCATCGAGTCCAACTACTCGACGCAGATGGGCGACCGCAGCGTGCTGCAATCGACCGCGACGCTCGCCTGCATCGGCCGCCGCCAGGCTTACTTCAAGGACGAATTCCTCTCCGCGCTGGAGATCCTCAACCGCGGCGATCTCAGGCCCGAACAATTGCGCGGCTCCTGGGCCGGCGCCTTCGGCCCGACCCAGTTCATGCCGACCGCGTTCAAGCGCTTTGCCGTGGACGGCGACGGCGACGGCCGGCGTGACGTCGTCGACAATCCCTCCGACCTGATTGCGTCGACCGCCAACAATCTGAAGAAGGACGGCTGGCAGGCCGGCCAGACCTGGGGCTACGAGGTCGTGGTGCCCCAAGGCTTCAACTACATGCTGGCCGACCGCGCCAAGGCGATGACGGTAGCGCAGTGGGAGAAGCTCGGCCTCAAGCGCCCGACCAACCAGCCCTTCCCGCATCCAGCCGAGAAGGCCTATCTGCTGGCGCCGGCCGGTGCCCAAGGGCCCGGCTTCCTGATGCTGCAGAACTTCCGGGTCATCATGAAGTACAACCCGGCCGAGGCCTATGCGCTGGCGATTGGCCATTTCGCCGATCGCCTCCGCGGCGGCCAGCCGTTCGTTCAGCCCTGGCCGCGGCAGGAACGGGAGCTGTCCCGGACCGAGCGGCTGGAACTCCAGCAGCTGCTGGCCCAGCGCGGCTTCTACAGGGGCACCCCCGACGGCCAGTTCGGCGGCCAGACCCGGGAAGCCCTGCGCAACTTCCAGGCCTCGATCGGGGTCCCCGCGGATGGATTTGCCTCCTCCGACGCGCTGAATCGGCTGCGGGGGCAGTAAAATCGCGCCGAAAGTAACCCTGAACAGGGATTTTGGCCGGCAGTCTTGACCGGGGCGGCGGTTCGCCGTGTATGGGCCAATAATTCTGGGCCGAGAATCTGGGCCCAGAATCTCAAGGATCTGAAGAGAATCTGAAAGAGAATCTGCCCGTTTGGCGCCCGATTCCGTTATTATATCGAGCCTGTCCTGATCCCTATTGCACGTGCCGAGATCGCATGTCGAAGAAGTCCCTGTTCAAGGTGCTGACCGAGACCGGCCCGCTGATCGCGCTGGGGACGGCGCTTGCGATTCTGGTGTCGGTCGCGGGACCCGCCTCGGCGCAGTTCTTCAACTTCCCCGGCTTCGGCGGCCCGCCGCAGCGCTCGGCTCCGCCGCCGCCGCGCAACGGCGGAGGCGGAGGCGGCGGATGGTTCGGCGGCGACTTCTTCGCGCCGTTCCAGCAGCAACAGCCGCAAGCGCCGCGCCAGGATTTTTCGCGCGCACCGGCGCCGGCCAAGCGCGACACCATTCCCGACAGGAACGTGCTGGTGATCGGCGACGCCATGGCTGACTGGCTCGCCTACGGCCTGGAGGACGCCTACACCGAGCAGCCCGACATGGGCGTGATCCGCAAGCACAAGACCACGTCGGGCCTAATCAAGTACCAGCCCAAGGGCGAGCCCTCGGACTGGACCGCTGCTGCGAAAGGCATTCTCGAGACCGAGAAGCCCGACGTGATCGTGGTGATGCTCGGCCTCAACGACCGCATCGCGATCCGCGAGGCGGCAGCACCCGATAAATCGGACAAGGCGACGGACAAGGACAAGAAGAACGACAAGGGCGCGCGCGGCAAACCACCGGCCAAGCCTGGCGATGCCAAGCCCGGCGACACCGCCGCGAAGCCGGATGACAAGCCGGCCGATGCCGACCTGCCGCAGGATGATGCCGACAACGCTGACGCACCGGCGGTCGCCGCGCCCGAGAAGACCGCGCGCAACCCGAACGGCCTCTACGAATTCCGCGACGAGCGCTGGGTCGAGCTCTACGGCAAGAAGATCGAGGAGCTCGCCAACGTCCTCAAGTCCAAGGGCGTGCCGGTGCTCTGGGTCGGCCTGCCCGCCATCCGTGGCCCCAAGGGCACCGCGGACATGCTGTTCCTGGATTCGCTCTATCGCGAAGGCGCGGCCAAGGCCGGCATCACCTATGTCGACGTCTGGGACGGCTTTGTCGACGAAGCCGGCCGCTTCTTGCAGAAGGGCCCGGACTTCGAAGGCCAGATCCGTCAGCTCCGCAGCGGTGACGGCGTCTATTTCACGAAACCCGGCGCGCGCAAGCTCGCCCACTATGTCGAGCGCGAGATCACCCGCCTGCTCGCCGGGCGCTCCGGCCCGATCGCGCTGCCGAGCGAACCGGCGACCCCCGACACCAGTGCCGAACCCGGCAAGCCCGCGCCGCGGCCGCTGGCCGGTCCGATCGTGCCGCTGGTTGCGGCCTCGATCTCGACCGATCAATTGCTGGGTGGGCCGGGCTCACGTCCTGCCGCCGTCGATGCGCTCGCTGCGAAGACGATGGTGAAGGGCGAGCCACTGGCTGCGCCCGCCGGCCGCGCCGACGATTATGCCTGGCCGCGCCGCGAAGTCGGCCGCGAGCAGGCCAAGGGCGATACGCCGGTCGCCACGACGACACCCGATGGCGGTACGCCGGGTGCGGCCGCGGCGATCGCCCCGCCAAAGCTTGCGCCGAAGAAGCCACCGGCGCCGCAGCAACCGGCACAGGCAGCGCCATCGATGCGCGATTTCTTCGGCTTTGGCTCGCCGCCGCCCCCGCCGCGTCAATTGGCGCCGGCGCCGCGCAATCCGAATCCCAACCCTGCGATCCCGCGTCCGCCTGGCAACGTCGGGCGATCGGCGGAAGTGTTCCGATAATTTTCTAAGCTGAGCTCTCGTGTCCCGGACGCGCTGCAGCGGGAAACGCTGCTGCGCAGAGCCGGGACCCAGCTCGTCCGACAGTCACAAAAAGAATGGGCCCCGGCTCGGCAACGCGGCGTACGCGCCGCGCTGCGTCCGGGGCCCTGATGCTTATCGCGCGTTGGCTTTAGCCTAGTAGCGCCAGCGCGGCGGCGGGCGGCGCGAAGGCCGCGCCATCAGCAGTGCCAGTGCAAAGCCGATGCCGCCGGCGACCAGCAGCGCGCCCATCGGGTTGTCCTGCACCTTCTGGGCAATCGCCTGCGAGCCGTCACGCAAGGTTTCGGCCGGCTTGTCGTAGGCGTCCTTGGCATAGCTTGCCGCGGTGTCCGTGGCGTCACGTACGGCATCCTTGGCCTGGCCGTAAAGATTCTGCACACTGCCGGCGGCTTCGCGTGCCTTGCCGGACGCCTGTGTCTGCGTATCGCTAGCCAAATCTCCGATAGCGCCTTCCGCGCGTCCGGCGAATTCCTTGGCCGATCCGACAATCCGATCCTTATCCATGATGCTCCTCCTCGGGGGTCAGCCCAAGTAACCGATCAGGAGCGGCGCAGTTCCATCTGACTTGAAATTGGACTCAGAGAATCAGCCCGCCGTCGACGACCAATGTCTGGCCGATGATGTAGGACGACAGCGGCGATGCCAGGAACAGCGCCGCGCCCGCCATGTCAGCCGGGGTGCCCAATCGCCGCAGCGGAATGCGTGAAAGTGCACCTTCGAGCCGCTTGGGATTGTCGGTCGTCACCTTCGTCATCTTGGTGTCGACCAGACCGGGCGCGATGCCGTTGACGCGGATGTCATCTTCGGCCCAGGCCTCGCCCAGCGTCCGCGTTAGTCCGACCGCGCCGGTCTTCGACGCGTTGTAAGCGGGATTGCCCATTGTGGAATGATAGGCCGCGGTCGAGGACACCATAATCAGCGATCCCCGCGCGTCCCGCAACATGGGATGGAAGCGCGTGGCGCAGGCCATCAGGCTCATCAAATTGACCTCGACGACCTTGCGAAAGCCCGCCATCTCGAACTCGCCGCGGCGATAGAGCACCGCGCCCTGTGCGAGCACCAGGATATCGAGCCGATCGAACGACGGCTTGAACGCTTCGACCGCTCCGGCATTGCCGACGTCGAGCTGCGCATAGGAAAGACCGGTGAGATCCGAGCCTTCAGCTTGCGAATATTCCTTCGCGTGAGCACGCGTGCCGCAGACCGCAACCTGCGCGCCCCTGACGCGAAAGGCTTGCGCAATGCCGTTGCCGATGCCGCTGGATCCGCCGACAACCAGCACCTGCTTGCCTGAGAAATCGAGCTCGTTCGTCATCGCTGGCCTCCCTCATTGTCTTGCTTGTTTGACCTGTCTGCGGATCGATGACAGCCTTGTCAATCACAACAAGAACAAGCAGGGCTCAGAGGAAACAGCATGGCCGATTTCAAACAACTCAGCCGGTCCGTGAAGGGCCTGACCGTTCTCGTTACCGGCGCGGCCAGCGGCATGGGACGCGCGACGGCGCGCGTGTTTGCCACTGAGGGCGCGAACGTTGCCGTCACCGATTATGACGAGCAGGGCGCGCTGGCCGTCGCGAAGGAGATCGTGGCAAGCGGCGGCGCCGCGAAAGCCTGGAAGCTCGACGTTGCCGACGGCGATAAGATCAAGCGCGTGGTCGGCGACGTCGCTGCACATTTCGGTGGACTCGACATCATCGTCAACAATGCCGGCATCTCCGTGCGCGTCGCGATCGACGACGACGCCTATGAGGAAGCCTGGGCCAAGGGCCTCGCGGTGATGCTGACGGCGCATCCGCGCATCATCCGCGCCGCGCTGCCTCACTTGCGCAAGTCGAAGAGCCCGCGCATCGTCAACATCGCCTCGACCGAGGCGCTCGGCGCCACCGCATTGCACGGCCCCTATTCGGCGGCGAAGGGCGGCGTCGCCAGCCTCACCCGCTCGCTCGCGGTGGAGCTTGGCCGCGAGGGCATCACCGTCAACTGCATTTGCCCGGGGCCGATCCGCACCGCCATCACCGACCGGATCTCGGAAGAGCACAAGACCATCTACGCCAAGCGCCGCACGGCACTCGGCCGCTACGGTGATCCGGAAGAGGTCGCGCACATGACGCTGAGCCTGTGCCTGCCGGCAGCGTCCTTCCTCACCGGCGCGGTCATCCCTGTCGACGGCGGCCTGATGGCGCGCAACGCGTAAGCGGCACCAAAGGTGCGTAGCCTGGATGGAGCGCAGCGCAATCCGGGGTTCTCACATCGCAGGAAGACTCCCCGGATTACGCTTCGCTCCATCCGGGCTACGGGCAGCTATGCGCGCCCAGCGTTGACATCGCTTGTTACGGGAGTAACTTTTTCCTCGACAGAGCGGGACCAACCGCTCGCGGTTCGCGGGAGAAACGTCATGACGATCGCCATCCGGCAGCTTCACAAACATTTTGTCGGCGAGGTCTCGGGCCTCGACCTGCGGCAACCTCTCACCGAGGCCGAGGCGCGCGAGATCGAAGCCGCCATGGACAAATATGCAGTGCTGGTGTTCCACGACCAGGACATCACCGACGAACAGCAGATGGCCTTTGCGCTAAACTTCGGCCAGCGCGAGGACGCGCGCGGCGGCACGGTCACGAAGGAGAAGGACTACCGGCTCCAATCGGGCCTGAACGACGTTTCCAATCTCGGCAAGGACGGCAAGCCGCTGGCAAAGGACAGCCGCGCGCACCTGTTCAACCTCGGCAATTGCTTGTGGCATTCCGACAGCTCGTTCCGCCCTATCCCGGCAAAATTCTCGCTGCTGTCGGCCCGCGTGCTCAACCCGAAGGGCGGCAATACCGAATTCGCCGACATGCGGGCGGCCTATGACGCGCTCGACGACGAGACCAAGGCGGAGATCGAGGATCTCGTCTGCGAGCACTCGCTGATGTATTCGCGGGGATCGCTGGGCTTCACAGAATACACCGACGAGGAGAAGGAGATGTTCAAGCCGGTGATGCAACGTCTCGTGCGCACCCACCCGGTCCATCGCCGCAAGTCGCTCTATCTCTCATCGCATGCCGGCAAGATTGTCGGCATGAGCGTCCCCGAGGGAAGGCTGCTGCTGCGCGATCTCAACGAGCACGCCACACAAAGCGAGTTCGTCTACGTCCACAAATGGAAGCTGCATGACCTCGTGATGTGGGACAACCGCCAGACCATGCACCGCGTCCGCCGCTACGACCAGTCGCAGCCCCGTGACATGCGCCGCGCGACGGTGGCGGGCACGGAGCCAACGGTGCAGCAGCAGGCGGCGGAGTAGTTCTCCAGTCGTCCTGGACCAGCGAGCGAAGCAGCGCCGATCCAGGACCCATTACCACCGATGTCCAGTTCGGCGAAGGCTGGTGGTTGCCAGCCTGCTTCAACAATTGCAGCCTGGGGTAATGGGTCCTGACCTTCGCCAGGACGACACTGAGGCGCTACGCGTGCCCCGCCTCGTTCGAGAGCATGCCAGGATCGATGCCGATCTTACGCAGCGCGCGTCCGTATTTTTCGTCGACGTCGTCGCCGAAGATCAAATCCGAATCCGCGTCGCAATGCAGCCAGCCATTGCTCTGGATCTCGGTCTCGAGCTGGCCCGGCGCCCAGCCGGCATAGCCGAGCGCCAGGATGGCGTGCTTGGGGCCGGAGCCGTTGGCGATCGCGCGCAGGATGTCGACGGTCGCGGTGAGGCAGACGCCGTCGTCGATCCGGAGCGTCGCATTCTCGATGTAGAAATCGCTGGAATGCAGCACGAAGCCGCGGCCGGTATCGACCGGACCGCCGCGCAGCACCTTCATGCTTTCGGCATTCTCCGGCAGCTTGATGTGCTCGCCCTTGTTGATGATGCCGAGCTGCTGCAACAGCTCGGGGAAGTCGATGCTGCCGGCCGGATGGTTGACGATGATGCCCATCGCGCCTTCGGCGGAGTGGGCGCAGAGATAGATCACCGAGCGCTCGAAGCGCTCGTCGCCCATCACGGGCATGGCGATCAACAGCTGGCCGTCGAGGTAGCCCGCCGAACTCGGGAGCGCGGGGGCTGGCTTGCGGGTGCTTTCGCCCGTCCTCTTGCCTGTGGGAGCCATCGGTGAAGCACTCCGGTTTCAATTCCTATCCTGATGTCGGGCCGGGCCGCTGTCAAATCAAGGCTTTCAGGGACTTGATTCAAGTGCATCCATCACAAGCAATTCAATGGTTTGCCGCCGGGCGACCCTGTAAAGACGTACCATGCTGACAAGAGTTCCCCGGCGTGCGGCGATTGGCGTCGCGACAACCCTGCTCGCGTCCTCGCTGGCGCTTGCGGCCCATGCCGACGACGCATCGCCGTGGCAGCGCGACGGACATTCCGCGGTGCGGTTGCTGGCAGGATCGCGCAGCGGCGCCGTCCTGCTCGGCGGTATCGCCTTCCAGATCCAGCCCGGCTGGAAAACCTATTGGCGCATGCCGGGCGATTCCGGCGTTCCGCCGCGCTTCGATTTCTCGAAGTCCGACAATGTCGAAGCGGTGACGGTGATGTGGCCGGCCCCGCAGAAATTCGACGACGGCGCGGGCGGCCATTCGATCGGCTATCACGACCAGATCGTGCTGCCCCTGCGCATCATCGCCAAGGCGGCCGACAAGCCGGTGACGTTGCGCGCCGAGATCAATTATGCGGTGTGCGAAAAGCTTTGCATTCCCGTCGAGGCCCGCGCCGAGCTTGGCTTCAACAGCGTCGCCTCGACCGAGGACGCCAATTTGCGTGCAGCGCTCGACACCGTGCCCAAACCTGCCGCCATCGGCGATCCCAATCCGCTCACCATCCGCGACGTGAAGCGTGATGGGCCCAAGAATGTGGTGGTCGACGTGGTCGTTCCGGATGCGCGCACCGTCAGTCTGTTCGTGGAAGGTCCGACGCCCGATTGGGCGCTGCCCATCCCGGCGCCGGTCGAGCCCAGCCCACCGGGCGTGAAGCGATTTTCTTTCGAACTCGACGGCCTGCCGCCGGGCGCCCAGCCCGGCGGCGCAGCGCTGAAGTTCACGCTGGTCGGACCGGAGAAGTCGTACGAGTTCAATACCAATCTGGAGTGAGTGGTCGTCCTGGCGTTCGCCCGGACGACATCTTTGATCCAACCGAATCTTAACGAATGGTTGCTAATCCCCAGGGCTACTGCGGCAAGTCTGCCGCAGCATTCGTGTGCGCCTCGGGGATCCTTCGAATTGGCCGTGATGGATGCAGAACCCGCAACGACCGGACCTGCCGGCCTCATCGCGCGGCTGCGCGACAAATTGACGGGCGGGTCGAGCGAAGCGTCGCTGACGCGGCGGCTGGCAGGCACCATCTTCCTCATCCGCGTGATCAGCGCCGGCCTTGCATATTTCTCGCAGGTCCTGCTCGCGCGCTGGATGGGGACGTCGGACTACGGCGTCTATGTCTATGTCTGGACCTGGGTGCTGCTGCTCGGCAGCATGATGGACTTTGGCATCTCGGCCTCCGCGCAAAAGATCATTCCGGAATACCGCAGCCGTGGCGAGCATGCGCTGCTGCGCGGCTTTCTCTCGGGCAGCCGCTGGCTGACCTTTTGCGCCTCCACGCTGGTCTCGCTCGGCCTCGCGGGCATCGTCAAATTGCTCTCGCCCTGGATCGATCCCGCCGAAGTGCTGCCGCTCTACATCGGCTGCATGACGCTGCCCGCTTTCGTCGTCGCCAACACCCAGGACGGCATCGCCCGTTCGCATGACTGGATGCAACTCGGCCTGATGCCGCAATTCATCATCCGCCAGACACTAATCATCGGCATCACGGCTTGCGCCTTCCTGCTCGGCTATCATCTCGGCGCGGTTGCCGCGATGATCGCGAGCGCAGGCGCGGTGTGGATCGCGATGACCGGGCAGATGGTGGTGCTGAACCGCAAGCTCGCCGATCACATCGAGGCGGGCCCCAAGGCCTACGACGTCGGCGGCTGGCTCGCCGTGTCGCTGCCGATCCTGCTGGTCGAAAGCTTCTATTTGCTGCTGTCCTATACCGACGTGCTGGTGCTTCAGCAATTCCGCCCCTCCGACGAGGTCGGCGTCTATTTCGCCGTGGTGAAGACGCTGGCGCTGGTCTCCTTCATCCACTACGCGATGTCGGCGACGACCGCGCATCGCTTCGCCGAATACAACGCGGCTGGCGACAAGGCGCGGCTGTCGGCTTACGTGGCGCATGCCATCAACTGGACGTTCTGGCCGTCGCTGGCGGCGACCATCGTGCTGCTCGCGCTCGGCAAGCCCCTGCTCTGGCTGTTCGGGCCGCAATTCGTGATCGGCTACGACATCATGTTCGTCGCCGCGATTGGCCTCGTGGTCCGTGCCGCGATCGGCCCGGTCGAACGGCTGCTCAACATGCTCGGCCAGCAGAAGATCTGCGCGCTGGCCTATGCGCTGGCCTTTGCGATGAACCTGGTGCTCTGCATCGCGTTGGTGCCGCGCTTCGGCGGCCATGGCGCGGCGGCCGCGACCTCGATCTCGCTCAGTTTCGAGACGGTGCTGCTGTTCTGGATCGTGCGACAGCGGCTCGGCCTGCACGTGCTGGCGTTTGGGAAATAGACTTCCGACTGCCTTCGCGTGCTGCTCTCGGGGAACGGCTGCTTCGAAGCATGCCCGGGAACAACGCGAAACACCTATTTATTGCCAAGGGCACAGCACGATTTTTCTTATTTGGCCCAAGCGGTTGCACCGCAGGGAAAGTTTATTCTACGTCGTATTGCCCAACTGACGAGATAAACCTAAGATTCCCTGGACATGATCGATCCACTCTACGTCGCCTCTGGTTTCGGCGTCGGCCTGCTGGTCGGGATGACCGGCGTCGGCGGCGGTTCGCTGATGACGCCGCTGCTGATCCTCCTGTTCGGGATTCATCCATCGACCGCGGTCGGCACCGACCTGCTCTATGCTGCCGCCACCAAGACCGGCGGCAGCGTGGTGCATGGCTGGTCGCGCAGCGTGCACTGGCCGGCGGTGCTGCGGCTCGCCTGCGGCAGCCTTCCGGCGAGCGCGCTGACGCTGCTGGTGCTCTGGAAGCTCGACCTCAAGAGCGATTCCGAGCGCAATCTCGTCAACCTCGTGCTCTGCTTCGCGCTGCTGCTGACAGCGACCTCGCTGATCTTCCGCAGATCGATCATGGAGCGCTATCGCCGGCGCCTGGAGCAGGTCGATGACCGCGCCACGGCGATCGCGACGGTCGTCACCGGGATCGTGCTCGGTGGGCTGGTCTCGATTTCATCGGTCGGCGCCGGCGCGGTCGGCGTCACCGTTCTGCTGCTGCTCTATCCGCGCCTGCCGGTGGCGACCATCGTCGGGTCCGACATCGCCCATGCGGTCCCGCTGACGCTGATCGCCGGAATGGGGCACTGGGCGCTTGGCGACGTGGATTGGGCGCTGATGGGCGTGCTGCTGTTGGGCTCGCTGCCCGGCATCGTCGTCGGCAGCTTTAGCGCGACGCGCGTGCCCGAGACGGTGCTGCGCCTCACACTCGCCAGCGTGCTGTTCGTGGTCGCCGGCAAGATCATGTTCGCGGAGCTGCACCTGTCCTCGGCATTCGAGACGGCGCTGGCCTGGACGCACTGAACGAAAATGGCGGAGCTCGGCTTCCGCCATTCGCCAGCGATCGCGGTCTACTCCGCGGTCCAGCCGCCGTCGATCGACAGATTCGTGCCGGTGATCTGCGCGGCATCGTCGCCGCACAGGAACAGCGCGAGGGCTGCGACCTGCTCGGAGGTGACGAACTCCTTGGTCGGCTGCGCGTCGAGCAGCACGTCGTTGATGACCTGGTCGCGCGTGAGGTTACGGGCCTTCATGGTGTCGGGGATCTGCTTCTCCACCAGCGGCGTCCAGACATAGCCGGGGCTGATGCAGTTGCAGGTGATCTTGCTGGTCGCGACCTCGAGCGCCACGGTCTTGGTCAGGCCGGCGATGCCGTGCTTGGCCGAGACATAGGCCGACTTGAAGGGCGAGGCGACCAGCGAATGCGCGGAAGCGGTATTGATGATGCGGCCCCAGCCCTTCTTCTTCATGCCCGGGACGGCGGCGCGAATGGCATGGAACGCCGAGGACAGGTTGATCGCGATGATCTGATCCCATTTCTCCGGCGGGAATTCCTCGATCGGCGAGACGAACTGGATGCCCGCATTGTTGACGAGAATATCGACCGAACCAAAGCTCTTCTCGCCGAGCGCGACCATCCCGGCGATCTCGGCCGGCTTGGTCATGTCGGCCGGCGAATAGACCGCCTTCACGCCGAAATCGGACTCGATCTTGGCGCGCTCCTTCTCGATGTCCTCCGGCGAGCCGAACCCGTTGATGACGACATTGGCGCCGGCGGCGGCGAAGGCGCGCGCATAGGCAAGTCCGATGCCGCTGGTCGACCCGGTCACGACGGCGTTCTTGCCTGACAGACTACCCATATTATTCGCTCCTTCTTGGCGGGGGCGCAGTGACGTCCCCCGTGAGATCGTAGGTCACCATGGTCTCGCCGGATTGCGGCCGCTCGAGCCAATCCTTGTGGCGCATCGACAGATGCACGTCACGCACGCCGGCTTCCCAATGCTCGACCATGGCGACATGCGAGAAATCGTAATCCTTGGACGAGGATTCGTAGTTCTTGCTGCGGTAGATCAGGTGCACCACAGTCACGGTGCTTTCGCGCGATACCTTGGCAAGGAATTCCACGGAAGGGTCGTTCTTGAGATAATCGGGCAATTTGGAAATCAGGTCGCGCACGGCCCTGCGGGCGTTGTGCACCTGCTTGTTCTTGTCGGTGTTCATCCGCGTGCGGCTCGAGAAGCGGATGTCCTTCTCGCGCTCGGTCGCCTCGAGTAGCGAGGTCGGCAGATCGCCGCGGGCGCTGAACAGGTCGATCTGGAAGATCAGGAGATCGCGGTCGGTCTCGGCGTCCAGCACGTAGTCGAGCGGCGTGTTGGAGGCAATGCCGCCGTCCCAATAATGCTCGCCGTCGATCACGATGGACGGAAAGCCGGGCGGCAGCGCGCCGGAGGCCATGATGTGCTCGGGTCCGATTTTCTTGCCGAGCTTCCTGAACTCGAAATTGTCGAAATATTTGAAGTTGCCGGAGGTAACGCCGACTGCACCGACCGACAGCCGCGTCTTCAGATCGTTGATGCGGTCGAAATCGACCAGACGCTCCAACGTCTTCTTCAGGGGTGCAGTATCGTAATAGCTCTCGGCCTGGGGGCTGCCGGGCGGCCAGAGCGGCGCGGGCGGCATGCGCGGAACGAAGAAGCCGGGCACGCCGAAGGTCGCGATCAATGCGGCGCTGGTCGAATTGAACAGTTCGCGGCTGTGCTCGCTTTTGCCGATCGGCTTCCACGGCACCGGCGCGGAGACCATCTCCCAGAATTCCTTGAGCCGCTTGACGCGCGTCTGCCCTTCGTTACCGGCGATGATCGCGGCGTTGACCGCGCCGATCGAGATGCCGGCGACCCAGTCCGGCTCGAAGCCGGCATGGCAGAGCGACTGATAGGCGCCGGCCTGATAGGAGCCGAGCGCGCCGCCGCCCTGGAGGACCAGGACACGTTGCGCGTTCGCGGGGATAGTTGCGACTTCCGGGCTATGATCGGTCATGCGGGAACAGTAGCAGATGGCGAGCGACCGTGGCGACAGTCTGCCGCGGCGTCAATGCATCCCGTGATCAAGTCTGGCTTATCGGGAGTCCGTCGAGGCCAGGATCATGGTCCAGAACACCTTGTATTTGGTGCCGGGAGCATAGCCCGCCGCAATGCCCAATTTTGTGACACCGCTCTTGAGCATGTTCGCGCGGTGCGGGGGCGAGTCGCGCCAGCCGGAAAACGCTTCCGCCAGCGTATGATAGCCGGCCGAGACGTTCTCGACCGCAACGGTCGCCGGATAGCCGCCGGCGCTGAGGCGCTTGGCCAGCGGCGCGCGGACGTCATGGTCCATCTTGTTGGCGGCAGCCATGGCCTGGGACTGAGATTCGGCGAGCCGCATCAGTTCGGGGTCGATCACGAGGGTGCCGAGCCCGTTGTTCTGGCGGTATTGCGAGATCATGATCGCTGCGGCCTGCGCGTCGAGCTTTGCGCCCGGGACAGCCATATCGGCATACATCGAGGGCTGCTGGACCGATGCTTCGTTGCCGGCGCAGCCGGCGAGCAGCAAAAGGATTGATATCGCGGCCGCGACGCGCATGAACAGGAGCCCCCAAATCAGGCGCCGTTGTTGCATACCAACCGTGGCTGAAAGGTGAATATTGAGGAAAAATTGACCGGTTGACCCCGCTCAGGCGCCCCCAAATATCCGGTAGCGGCGGGGCTCCAGGCCGATCGTGTCGCCGGCGCGCAGTTCCCTGTCCCGCGGAGCGTCGATCTCGATGGTCTCTCCGCCTGATAATGCCACCTCGGCCCGCTGCACGGGACCGAAATTCCGGACGTGCTGCACGGCGCCCTCGAAGGCACCGCTGCCGGGCGGGCCAACGAGCATGTCGTGCCGCCGCACGAACAGTCTTGACGCGCCAGGCGCAAGCCCATCTGCCGCGAGCTGAAGCGGCCGGTCGCCAAGCCTGATGACGCCGTCGGCGATCAGGACCGGAAGCTCGATGGATTCGCCGATGAAGCTGTGGACGAAGGCGGTCGCCGGGCTCTCATAGACGTCATCGGGCGAGCCGATCTGCTCGATCTTGCCCTTGTCCATCACCACGACGCGGTTGGCGACTTCGAGCGCCTCCTCCTGGTCATGGGTGACGAAGATCGAGGTGACGTTGATCTCGTGGTGCAGCGAGCGCAGCCATTTACGCAGCTCCTTGCGCACCTTGGCATCAAGCGCACCGAAGGGTTCGTCGAGCAGCAGGATACGTGGCTCGATCGCGAGCGCGCGGGCCAGCGCGATGCGCTGGCGCTGGCCGCCGGAGAGCTGGCTCGGGTAGCGGTCGGCGAGCCAATCGAGCTGCACGAGATCGAGTAGCTCCTTGACGCGCGCACGGATGGTCGCTTCGTCCTTGCGGATCGCGCGCGGCTGCACGCGGAGGCCAAAGGCGACGTTCTCGAACACCGTCATGTGGCGGAACAGCGCGTAGTGCTGGAATACGAATCCGACGTGCCGCTCGCGCGCGCCCTGCGCCAGCGCGTCCTCGCCGTTGAAAGATACCTCCCCGGAATCGGGCCAGTCCAGCCCCGCGATGATCCGCAGCAGCGTGGTCTTGCCGGAGCCAGACGGACCGAGCAGCGCGAGCAGCTCGCCGTCATTGACCTTGAGGTCGACGCCGTCGAGAGCTTTGAAGCTGCCGAACTTCTTGACGAGATTCCTGACTTCAATGCTCACTTGCGTCATGTCCTTCGTCGAGATGATTTTCGAGAACGGTTTTCGCGACCAGCGTGATCAGCGCCAGCATCGCGAGCAGCGAGGCGATCGCGAACGCCGCGACGAACTGATATTCATTGTAGAGAATCTCGACCAGGAGCGGCATCGTGTTGGTCTCGCCGCGGATATGGCCGGAAACGACGGAGACCGCGCCAAACTCGCCCATCGCGCGCGCGTTGCAGAGCAGGACGCCGTACAGCACGCCCCATTTGATATTGGGCAGCGTGACGCGGAAGAAGGTCTGCAGGCCCGAGGCGCCGAGCGAGATCGCGGCCTCCTCCTCCTGCGTGCCCTGCTCCTGCATCAGCGGGATCAACGCCCGCGCCACGAAGGGGAAGGTCACGAAGGTGGTCGCAAGCGCGATGCCCGACACCGCGAACAGGATCTGGATGTCGTGATCGCGCAGCCAGCCGCCGAAATAGCCCTGCGCGCCGAACAGCAGCACGAAGACGAGGCCCGAAATCACCGGGCTGACCGAGAACGGCAAATCGATCAGCGCGATCAGGAAGGTCTTGCCCGAGAATTCGAATTTTGCAATCGCCCAAGCCGCGACCAGGCCGAAGACGAGATTGAGGCCGACGGAAATTGCAGCAACCAACAGCGTCAACTTGATCGCGGACAGCGCCTCCGGGTCGGTCAGCGCGGCGAAATAAGCGCCAATTCCCTTCGAGAAGGCCTGCGCGAACACCACGACCAGCGGCAACACGACGAAGACTGATAGAAAGGTCATCGCCAGCGCGATGATGACGATGCGGACCGCGCGCGGTTCGGTGCGAAGGTTGTTCCGCGCGGCGGCTGCGTACGCGCGTGCCTTGGCGTCGGAGGCCGGGAGTGGGACGGAATCTGCGATCTGCATCGTCATGGCCCCGTCCTCACCGCACCGGAATCCGGCTCTGCGCCCAGCGCTGGAGCCGGTTGACCGCGAAGATAATGACGAAGGACACGACCAGCATGACAACCGCGATGGCGGTCGCATCGGCATAGCGGAATTCGGAGAGCCGGATCACGATCAGCAGCGGCGCGATCTCGGAGACGTTGGGCAGATTGCCGGCGATGAAGATCACCGAGCCGTATTCGCCGACCGCACGCGCGAAGGCGAGCGCGAGTCCGGTGAGCAGCGCCGGACCGAGCGAGGGCAGGATCACGCGAATGATGGTCTGCCAGCGGCTCGCGCCAAGGCTGCCCGCGGCCTCCTCGATCTCTGGGTCGAGATCCTGGAGCACCGGCTGCACCGTGCGCACCACGAACGGGATACCGATGAAGATCATGGCGACGAAGATGCCGACCGGCGTGAACGCCACCTTGATGCCGGCCGCCGCAAGCGGCGCGCCGAGCCAGCCCTTCTCGGCGAACAACGCGGTCAGCGCGACGCCGGCAACCGCCGTAGGTAGCGCGAACGGCACGTCGACGATGGCATCGAACAGCCGCCGACCGGGGAAGCGGTAGCGCACCAGCGCCCAGACGATGATGCTGCCCATCACCAGATTGACGCAGGCGGCTGCGAAGGCGAGTCCGAAGGACACGCGCAACGCATTCAGGGTGCGGCGGCTGGAGAGGATGTTCCAAAACTGCTCGGGACTCAGCTCGACCGATTTCAGGAACAGGCCGGCGAGCGGAATCAGGATGATGATCGACAGCCAGGATAGCGTCAGCCCCATGGTGAGACCGAAGCCCGGCAATGTCCGGCGTCGTGCTGCGATTGCGCTCACCAGGCCCCCTGTTTAAGCCCCGCCGACAGCGCCCGATCAGTTCTTGTAGATCTGATCGAAGACGCCGCCGTCGGCAAAATGTTCCCTCTGCGCCTTGGTCCAGCCGCCGAAAAGTTCGTCGATCGTGAACAGCTCGACCTTCGCGAAGGAGTTTTCATGTTTTTTGGCGATCTCGGGATCGCGCGGACGATAGAAGTTGCGCGCCGCGATTTCCTGACCTTCCTTGGTGTACCAATATTGCAGGTAGGCATCGGCGACACTACGGGTGCCTTTTTTATCGGCAACCTTATCGACGATCGTCACCGGCGGTTCCGCCAAGATCGAGAGCGGCGGCGCCACGATCTCGAATTTCTCCGGACCGAATTCCTTGAGCGCCAGGTACGCCTCGTTTTCCCAGGCGAGCAGCACGTCGCCGACGCCGCGCTCGACGAAGGTCACGGTCGCGCCGCGCGCACCGGTGTCGAGCACCGGCACCTGCTGATAGAGCTTTCCGATGAAATCCTTGGCCTTGTCCGCCGAGCCGTATTTCTTCTGCGCAAAGCCCCAGGCGGCCAGATAATTCCAGCGCGCGCCGCCTGACGTCTTCGGGTTCGGCGTGATCACGGCGACGCCGAGCTTGAGCAGATCGTCCCAGTCCTTGATGGCCTTGGGATTGCCCTTGCGGACCAGGAACACAATGGTCGAGGTATAGGGCGACGAGTTTTGCGGCAACCGTTTCTGCCAGTCGGCCGTCGTGAGGCCTTTGCCCGCGATGGCGTCGATGTCGTAGGCGAGCGCAAGCGTCACCACGTCGGCCTGCAATCCGTCGATCACGGCGCGCGCCTGCGAACCGCTGCCCCCATGCGACTGCTTGATCTCGACGCTCTTGCCGGTTTCCTTCTGATAGGCACTCGCGAACGCCTTGTTGAACTCGACATAGAGCTCGCGCGTCGGATCGTACGAGACGTTCAGCAGAGTGATGTCAGCGGCAAGAGCCGCGCTTGCCAACAAGCCTGTCACGAGCAGTCCTGCCGCGAGCGGAACGATACGACGCATCATGTCCATCTCCATTCACATCAATGACGTCGGCGTCATCGATGGCAGGCATAACTCGGGGCGAAACGCGCTTAAGTCAACGGAACCGGATTTTCTTGTTCGTAGCCGGGCAGCGTAACTTTGCTACGAAGTCTTCATCGTGTGGATGCCGCATTCCGTCTTGGCCCGGCCACGCCAGCGACCGGCACGCTCATCCTCGCCTTCGGCCGTTCTGCTCGTGCAAGGCATACACCCAACCGATAGAAATCCCGACGCGACCAGGGGATGACGCGGCAATTTGGCGCGGGCGAAAATCGCCTCGAGTTCCTCCCGCGAGACATTGGCGAAGGGATTGAACTTCAACCGCGTACCGTCGTCCTCGACCACCGGGATGTCGGCGCGCGAGTTGCCCTGGAAGCGCTTGCGGCCGTTGAGCCATGCATCGAACGGTTTCAGCGCCCGCGCCAGCGGCTCGACCTTGCGGATACGGCAGCAAGCGTCGGGATCGGAAAACCAGAGGTCGCGGTCGGGATCTCCGCGCGACAGCGTCTCCTCGGCAGGCTTGATCGAGCGGACGTCCTTCAGGCCCAGCGTCGCGATCAGCGTATCACGATAGGCCAGCGTCTCCTCGAACAGCCAGCCGGTGTCGAGGAAGATCACCGGGATCGCCGGATCGACATCCGCCATCACCTTGAGCAGCGTCGCCGATTCCGTACCGAAGGACGACACCAGCGCAAGCTTGTCGCGCCCGACCGTCTTCAGCGCAGCGGCGATGATTTCGGCGGGCGAGGCATCGCGCAAGGCGCGATCGAGGTCCTCCGCCGAGGGCAGCGCCGAGGCGGAGATTGCCGAAATTGGAGACGCGATTGCGTTCACGTGCCGACACCCTCGGAATGACGCAGCTGCATGCGCCGGTGCAGCGCCGTGATGCGGCCATCGCCGGTGGGCTGGTAGAAGACCGAATAGCGCTTCGCGGTCTGCATGAACGCTTCCGCGTCGGCCTGCTTCTTGACGTCGAAGGAATCGAAGCCAGCGCGCAGCATGAACACGAACTGGTCCCGCAGGATCTGGCCCGTCGCACGCAACTCGCCGCGGTAATTGTAACGCTCGCGCAGCAGCCGCGCCTGGCTGTAGGCGCGTCCGTCGCGGAAGGTTGGGAACACCAGCGCGACGACGGCAATCTTGCCGAGATAGGGCACCAGCTCGGCGATGTCGCGATTGTTCGGCCAGATCACACCGACCTTGCCGGTCCGCTTGAGCAACGCATCCGCCTCGCCAACGAAACGCTCGGCCGGCACCAGAATGTCGCCGCCCTCGGGCAGCGGCGTGTCGACGGCGAGCTTGACGAAGCTGTCGTCGGCGATCTTTCCGCCGTTAACGAGTGGCATAAACGCGCTCCTTGAAGGGTTCGACGCCGAGGCGTTTTACCGTGTCCATGAACAGCTCTTCGGGCCGCTCGCGCAGCGCCAGATAGGCTTCCACGATGTCCTCGACGACGTCGGCGACCTCGTCGAACTTGACGCCGGGGCCGATCAGATTGCCGAGTGCGGCACTCTCGTCGGCGCGCCCGCCGATGGTGATCTGGTAGACCTCCTCGCCGTTCTTCTCGACGCCGAGAATGCCGATATGACCGACATGGTGATGGCCGCAGGCGTTGATGCAGCCGGAGATGTTGATGTGCAACCGGCCGATCAGATTGGCCAGCTCATGATTGGCGAAGCGCCGCGTCAGTTCCTGCGCGATCGGGATCGAGCGCGCATTGGCCAGCGAGCAATAGTCGAGACCCGGGCAGGCGATGATGTCAGTGATCAGATTGACGTTCGGCGTCGCCAGCCCGAGCTTGTCGAGCGCCTTCCACAGCGCCGGCAAGTCACGCTTGGCGACATGCGGCAGAGCGAGGTTCTGCTCGTGGCCGACGCGGATCTCACCGAAGGAGTATTCGTCGGCGAGATCGGCGAGCGCATCCATCTGCTCGGCGGTGGCATCGCCCGGAGGCGCGCCGATCGGCTTCAGCGAGATCGTGACGATGGAATAGCCCTGGGCCTTGTGCGGGGCCACCGAGTTCTTGCGCCATGCCTCGAAATCGGGATCGGCCGCGGCCTGGCGCAGCTCGTCCGGCATGTGCGGCAGCTTCTCGTAGGCAGGATAGGTGAAGCGCGAGCGGATGTCCTCGACCACCTCGTCGTCGATCTGGAGCGAGGAGTTGCGGATGTGCTGCCACTCCTCCTCGACCTCGCGCGAGAACTTCTCGATGCCGAGCTCGTGCACCAGGATCTTGATGCGCGCCTTGTAGATGTTGTCGCGGCGGCCGTACTGGTTGTAGACGCGCAGAATCGCCTCGATGTAGCTGAGAATGTCGCGGCCGTGGACGAAATGCTTGATGGTCTTGCCGATGAACGGCGTGCGTCCGAGCCCGCCACCGACCAGCACCTCAAAGCCGGTCTCGCCCTTCTCGTTCTTGATCAGCTTCAGCCCGATGTCGTGGATCTTGATCGCGGCCCGGTCGTGGTCCGACGCGGTGATCGCGATCTTGAACTTGCGCGGCAGGAACGAGAATTCCGGATGCAACGTGGTGTGCTGGCGGATCAGCTCCGACCAGATGCGGGGATCCTCGATCTCGCCGGGCGCGACGCCGGCCCACTGATCCGAGGTGACGTTGCGCATGTTGTTGCCGGAGGTCTGCATCGCATGGATGCCGACCTCGGCGAGATCGGCCAGCGCATCCGGCAATTCGGCGAGCTTGATCCAGTTGAACTGGATGTTCTGCCGCGTCGTGAAATGGCCGTAGCCACGGTCGTATTTGCGCGCGACGTGGGCGAGCGCCCGCAGCTGGTTCGACGCCAGCGTCCCGTAGGGGATCGCGACGCGGAACATATAGGCGTGCAGTTGCAGATAGACGCCGTTCTGCAGCCGCAGGATCTTGAACTCGTCCTCGGTGAGCTCGCCGGAGAGGCGGCGCTTCACCTGGTCGCGGAATTCCGAGACGCGCTCGTTGACGAGCGTGCGGTCGATTTCATCGTAAGCATACATAAGAAAGCGCCTTAAACCTGAACCGGCTGTCCGATGGTCACGCCGGTGCGGCGGATCTGTTCGCGCAGATTTCCGGGTTCGACCTTGCCGTCTGCACCGACCTGTACCGGCGCGATATAGGGGCCGATCGCGCCGACGTCATCGGCAACGGATTCCGCAAGCAACGCCTTCGCCTCGTCGGAGTTGCGCACGATCGCGGCTTCCGACAGGTCCGCGGACCAGCTCTTGGCGGCGGTGCGGTAAACCACGATGCCGTCCCAGGTGCGGTTGGCGGTCACGACCGAGGGGCCGGCGATCTTGATCTTCTTCTGTTCAAGCGGGGAGGTCATTCGGCTGCATCCAATAGGTCAGAGATGATTTGCTTTGGGGTTTGGCGGCGAAGCGAGCCGGCATGCCGGACCACATCGCCGATGATGAGAATGGCGGGACCGCCGTTGGTCCGGCGGACCAGTTCGGGCAGATCGCGCAGCGTGCCGATCTCGCCTTGCGCATCGGGACGCGTGACGCGGGCGAATACGCCGACCGGCGTCTCCGGCGAACGGCCGGCGGCCAAGAGGCCGGCGCGTATGGCCGGCGCAGCCGTCATGCCCATGTAGACCACGACGGTCATCCTGGCGTCGGTCAGCGTCGACCAGTCCACGACTTCTGCGTCGCGCGCCTTGTGCGCGGTGAGGAAGGTGATGCGCGTTGCTTCGTGACGATAGGTGAGCGGCACCTCGAAATCGGCGGCGCCGCCGAGACCTGCGGTGATGCCGGGAACGATCGAATAGGCAAGGCCGGCGGCACGAAGTGCTTCGACTTCTTCGCCGCCGCGGCCGAACACGAAGGGATCGCCGCCCTTCAGCCGCACCACACGCTGGCCGGATTGCGCGGCCTCGATCATGCGCTTGTTGATGGCGTCCTGCCCGATGCCGGGCTTGCCGACGCGGCGGCCGACCGGCACGCGCGTGGTGTCACGGCGGATGCGGTCGAGAATTTCAGGCGAGACCAGCTCGTCATGGAAGACGATGTCGGCATCCTGGAGCGCGCGCAACGCCTTGATGGTGAGCAAATCCGGATCGCCAGGCCCGGCGCCGACCAGCGCGACGGATCCTTCCGGCTTGTCGGCCCGCGCGAACGCGGATGGATCTGAAATCGCCTTGAGCGCTGCGTCCGCCTCGCCTTTGCGGCCGGCCAATACGGCGGCACCGATCGGGCCGTCGATGACGCGCTCCCAGAAGCGGCGGCGCAGCGGAAACTCGGCAATACGTTCGTTGATGGATTTGCGGAAGCCGCCGATGAACTCGGCGAGCTCGCCGATGCGCGCCGGCAGCAGCGCCTCGATCTTCTCGCGCACGCGCCGCGCCACCACCGGCGACGTGCCGCCAGTGCCGACGGCGACCACGACATCGCCGCGATCGACGATCGCCGGAAAGATGAAGCTCGAATGCTCGAGATCGTCCATGACATTGACCGGCAGGCCGAGCGCCTTGGCGCGGACCGACATCGCCACGCCGACATCGCCGGCGCCGGCGCAAACCACCGCGATGATTCCCGAGAGATCGGCGGTCAGCGGATCGGTGGCCGAGATGTCGATACGCGCCGCGTCCTCGGAGCTCAGACCCAGGTCGTGATTGCCATCGATCGCATGCACGCGAATGCGCGCACCGGCAGCGGTCAGCACGCGCAGCTTGGCGCGCAAAAGCTCACCCGCACCGATGAGGACCACCGGACCGGCCTTGAGATCGAGGAACACGGGCAAGAACCGCATACGATACTCGCTTACCCCACATGCGGGGTTGACTGGAATTATTTTCTATATATGTGTCGTTTCAGGCGCGCAAAGAGAAAATTTTTTCTTCTCTCTTGCACCGCAACTATAGAATTTTCGCCTCCAAACGCAAAGTGGCAGAGATGCATCTTCTCAAGGACAATTCCACTGCTGGCGGGCTGAGCAGCCCCGCTCTCGCCGAGCGCGTGCCCGCGCAAGAATTTTCTTCTGACCTTGCCCCGAGCATGGACCATCTCGACCAGCTCGAGGCCCAGAGCATCTACATCTTCCGCGAAGCCTTCGGCCGCCTCAAGAAGATCGCCCTGCTGTGGTCGCTCGGCAAGGACTCCAATGTCATGATCTGGCTGGCGCGCAAGGCATTCTTCGGCCGTCTGCCGTTCCCGGCCCTCCATGTCGACACCGGCAAGAAGTTTCCGGAGATGTATCGCTTCCGCGATCACTACGGCAAGGAATGGGATCTCGATCTGCGCGTCGAGCCCTGCCCGCCGATTGATGCCGTCGACCCAACGCTGCCGCCCGCCGCCCGTTCCGCCGCGCGCAAGACCGAGGGCCTCAAGATGGCGCTCGCCAAATACGGTTTCGACGGTCTGATCGCCGGCATTCGCCGCGATGAGGAGGCGACGCGCGCCAAGGAGCGCGTGTTCTCGCCGCGCGGCTTGGAGGGTAATTGGGACGTGCGCGACCAGCCGCCGGAGTTCTGGGATCATTTCAATGCGTCGCCGCCGCAGGGCGCGCATTTGCGCATCCATCCGATCCTGCATTGGACCGAGTCCGATATCTGGGCCTACACCAAGCGCGAGAACATCCCGATCATCCCGCTGTATCTGTCGCAAAACGGCAAACGCTATCGCTCGCTGGGCGATCAGGACATCACCAATCCGGTCGCCTCAAACGCGTCGACTATCGACGAGATCCTGATCGAACTCGAGCAGACCAAGGTGCCGGAACGTTCCGGCCGCGCGCTCGACCACGAGACCGAGGACGCTTTCGAGCGCCTGCGCGTCGCCGGCTATCTCTGATCAAGGACGCGAGCGTCGTATGAACATGATCGTCACCCCCGCATCGCCCGCCACCCCGAACGGCACCACGCGTCCGCAGGTCCGCATCGTCATCGTCGGCCATGTCGACCACGGCAAGTCGACGCTGGTCGGCCGCCTGCTGCACGAGACCGGCAGCCTGCCCGACGGCAAGCTCGACATGCTCAAGGCCGTCAGCGCGCGGCGCGGCATGCCGTTCGAATGGTCGTTTCTGCTCGACGCGCTCCAGACCGAGCGCGACCAGGGCATCACCATCGACACCACGCAGATCCGCTTCCGCACCAATTCGCGCGACATCGTACTGATCGACGCGCCCGGCCACGCCGAATTCCTGCGCAACATGATCACCGGCGCCTCGCAGGCGGACGGCGCGGTGCTGATCATCGACGCGCTCGAAGGCGTGCGCGACCAGACGAGGCGGCACGGCTATCTCCTGCATCTGCTCGGCGTGAAGCAGGTCGCGGTCGTCGTCAACAAGATGGACCGCGTCGACTTCTCCGCAGCGCGCTTCAAGGAGATCAGCGACGAGATCTCGGCGCATCTGCAAGGCCTCGGTGTGAAGCCCACGGCCGTGATCCCGATTTCCGCCCGCGAGGGCGACGGCGTCGCTGAGCGCACCGACCGCATCGGCTGGTACAAGGGTCCGACCGTGGTCGAAGCGCTTGACCGGCTCGAGCCGGCCCGGCCGCTGGAAGCGCTGGCGCTGCGGCTGCCGGTGCAGGCGATCTACAAATTCGACGATCGCCGCATCGTGGCGGGCCGGATCGAATCCGGCAGCCTGGTTGCCGGCGACGAAATCGTGATCATGCCCGCCGGCAAGATCGCCAGAATCAAGACGGTCGAGAGCTGGCCGGTGACGCCGGTCGCAGGCCGCCAGGGTGCGGGCCGCTCGGTCGGCATCACGCTCGACCGCGAGCTGTTCCTCGAGCGCGGCGACATCATCGCGCATGCCAACAGCGCGCCGCGCGAGACACGACGGCTGCGCGCGCGGATCTTCTGGCTGCACGACAAGCCGCTGGCCAAGGGCGACCAGCTCCTGGTTCGCTGCGGACCGAAGGAAAGCCGTGCCACCGTCGTCGCCATCGAGAAGGCGGTCGATCCCGGTGAGCTGTCGAGCGTCGAGAACAAGGCAATCGGCCGCAACCATGTCGGCGAGATCGACATATCCCTTTCGAATCCGATTGCCACCGATCCCTACACGGAAAATCCGCGCACCGGCCGTCTCGTGATCGAGGTGTCCGGGCGCATCGCCGGCGGCGGTCTCGTGCTGTCGGTCGATGCCGGCCAGCGCGCCTTGCCCGTCGACATCGTGCCGGTGGAATCCGCGCTGCGGCCCGACGAACGCTCCGCGCGCTATCGTCACAACGGCGCCGTGGTCTGGCTCACCGGCCTCCCCGCCTCCGGCAAGTCGACTCTAGCCAAGGCGCTGGAGCGGCGGTTGTTCAGCAATGGCGGCTCACCGATCCTGCTCGACGGCGACACGCTGCGTGCCGGGCTCAACAGCGATCTCGGCTTCTCGGCCGCCGATCGCAGCGAGAACATCCGCCGCCTCGCCGAAGTCGCGACGCATCTCGCCCGTAACGGCCACATCGCCATTGTCGCCGCCGTCTCGCCCGCCCGCGAGGACCGCGCCACCGCGCGCCGCATCGCCGACACGTCGTTCCGCGAGATCTACGTCGCGACGCCGGCGGAAATTTGCGAGGAGCGCGACCCCAAGGGCCACTACAAGAAGGCCCGCGCCGGCACGCTCGCGTCGTTCACCGGTATCGGCACCGACTACGAGCGGCCCGAGGCCGCCGAGCTCGTGATCGACACCTCGACGCGGACGGTCGCCGAGGCGGCGGACGAGATCGAACAGATGCTCAAGACGACCGGCGTGCTGTTCGACGAACTCGTGGACCTCGCCGCGAATATTTGAAGCCGGGCTGCTGCTCCGCTGTCGTCGCCCGGCTTGACCGGGCGACCCAGCATTCCACCGACAGCAGTGATTCAGGCGAGAGGCCGCGGCGTACTGGATTTCCCCGCCTTCGCGGGGAATGACACCGTGCGTGGGCCGCCCACCTCGCCTTGACATTTTGACAACTTTTGGGGGCCTTCTCACGGCCCCGATTTTGGGGCTAATAAGACCCCGAAAGCCGCTCCTTGGAGCGCATTTTGCTGCTGTCGGGTCAAAAGCAGCCAAAAACAGCCATTTCCAACAAGAAAGCCCATCATGAAACGCGTCGACGCCCACGGACTGAAGATCGCTCCCGTCCTGTTCGATTTCATCGCCAAGGAAGCGGCCCCGAAGACGGGGATCGCGCCGGATGCGTTCTGGGCCGGGCTCGCCGCCATCATCAAGGAGCTGGGGCCGAAGAACCGCGCGCTGCTGGCGGTGCGCGACACGTTGCAGGCCAAGATCGACGACTGGCACCGGGCCAACAAGGGCAAGGCGTTCGACCTCAACGCCTATACCGCCTTCCTGAAGGAGATCGGCTATCTCCTCCCGGAGCCGGCGACGCAGAAGGTCGAGACCGCCAATGTGGACGAGGAGATCGGCAAGATCTGCGGCCCGCAGCTCGTCGTGCCGCTGACCAACGCACGCTATGCGCTGAACGCGGCGAATGCGCGCTGGGGCTCGCTCTATGACGCCTTCTACGGCACCGACGCGATCCCGCACGATCCATCCGAGAGCGGCAAGGGCTACAACAAGGCGCGCGGCGACAAGGTGATCGCCAAGGCAAAAGCGTTCCTCGATGCCGCCGTGCCGCTGGCGACCGGCAGTCACACCGACGTCACCGCCTATAGCGTGGTCGCGGGCCAGCTCGCGGTGAAGCTGAAGAGCGGCAACGCCACCGCCCTGAAGAACGCCGCGCAATTCGCAGGCTTCCAGGGCGACGCAGCCGCACCGAGCGCGGTACTGCTCGTCAACAACGGCCTGCACGTCGAGGTAAAAATCGACCGCACCAGCGCGATCGGCAAGGACGATCCGGGCGGCGTCGCGGACATGGTCATGGAGTCCGCCGTCTCCACGATTCTCGACATGGAAGACTCGGTCGCTGCCGTCGATGCCGAGGACAAGGTGCTGGTCTATCGCAACACGCTCGGCCTGATGAACGGCACGCTGTCGGCCGATTTCGAGAAGGGCGGCAAGACGCTGACGCGCTCGCTCAATGCCGACCGCAGCTACAAGATGCCTGACGGCAAAGGCGAAGTGAAATTGCACGGCCGCAGCCTGCTGCTGATGCGCAATTGCGGTCACCACATGTTCACCGACGCGGTGCTGGCCGACAAGGGCGAGGAGATTCCGGAAGGCTTGCTCGACGCCGCCGTCTCCGGGCTTCTTGCTGTCCATGATCTGAAAGGCAACTCCAAGGTCAAGAACAGCCGCACCGGCTCGGCCTATATCGTCAAGCCGAAGATGCACGGCCCCGACGAGGTGTCGCTGACCTGCGAGATCTTCGACCGCGTCGAGAAGATGCTGTCGCTGCCCGAGAACACGCTCAAGGTCGGCATCATGGACGAGGAGCGGCGCACCACCGTCAACCTCAAGGCCTGCATCCAGCGCGCCTCCAAGCGCATCATGTTCATCAACACCGGCTTCCTCGACCGCACCGGCGACGAGATCCACACCTCGATGGAGGCGGGTCCGATGATCCGCAAGAACGAGATGAAGGCGCAGCCCTGGATCAAGTCCTATGAGGACTGGAACGTCGATATGGGCCTGACCTGTGGCCTGCCCGGCCATGCCCAGATCGGCAAGGGCATGTGGGCCGCGCCGGACAAGATGGCGGACATGCTGGCGCAGAAGCTCGCCCATCCGCAGGCCGGTGCTATCACCGCCTGGGTGCCCTCGCCGACCGCCGCGACGCTGCACGCGCTGCACTACCACCAGGTCAACGTCACCGCGCGCCAGCAGGAGCTCGCCAAGGGCGGCCCACGGGCAAAGCTCGAAGACATCCTCACCATCCCCGTGTCGAAGTCGAACTGGGCGCCCGACGACGTCAAGCAGGAGATCGACAACAACTGCCAGGGCATTCTGGGCTATGTCGTGCGCTGGATCGACCAGGGCGTCGGCTGCTCGAAGGTGCCTGACATCCACGACGTCGGCCTGATGGAAGACCGTGCCACCTTGCGCATCTCCAGCCAGCACCTCGCCAACTGGCTGCACCAGGGCGTGATCACCGAGGCGCAGGTGATGGAATCGCTCAAGCGCATGGCGGTGGTCGTCGACAAGCAGAATGCGGGCGATCCCATCTACAAGCCGATGGCGCCCGCCTTCGACGGCACAGCCTTCAAGGCGGCCAGCGACCTCATCTTCAAGGGACGCGAGCAGCCGAACGGCTACACCGAATACATCCTCACCGCCCGCCGCCGCGAGGCCAAAGCCCTTGGCTGACAACGCCCTGGCTGACAAGGCGGCCTGCCGACCCGACTAGAACACCAAAAGCCCCGGCTCGCGCCGGGGCTTTTTCGTTGCGCTAGCTAAGCGCCCGGCTAAAACACTGCCAGATATTTCAGCAGCGAGACGATGCCGATGATGATGACGACGACGCGCGCGATCTGCTTGGCGCGGCCGTCCATCGGCAGCATGTTGATGAGGTAAAGTACGAGAATGACGACGAGAAAGGTGACGAGTACGCCGACCAGCATCGCTAGGACCCCCCTTTAGGCAAAATTGCTGACAGTCTCCTAACGCGCAGCTCGTGGCTTGGTTCCATCGACGCAACCCTTTGCAACTTCTAGTAAATACGTACTTCTACGATCAGCCGGCCTGCTGAAAACTTTACCCTTTTCCTTTCAGATGCGGAAACCGTTTGGGCCCTGAGCCGCAAACGGCATGCGATTGCCTTGTCTGACGGGCCCCTTTTTCTGCTGTTGCCGGGGCGCCTTTACGAACTTTGTATTGGGAATTGGGGGACTTCGATGCTGAATCGTCTGACCGTATCCGCGCTGCTGAAGGCGGTGATCGCGATCACGTCGATCTGCGTGGTGATCGCGCTCTCGCTCACCGCCTACGAGTCCTGGGATCGCCTGAAGACCGCCAACCGCATCTCGCAGATCGCCGACACGTCCGCCGATCTGTTCAAGGCGATGCACAATCTGCGCACCGACCGCTCGACCACGGTCCGCCTCCTGAATGCGACCGAGCCGATGGACGGCGAGATCGAGAAATATCTGCGCGCGCTGCGCGATGCCCAAATGCCCGCCATGGCGCGCGCGATCGAGCTGCTGCCGGCCATGGACTTTCCGCAATCAGGCACGCTGGTACCGGAGCTTGCGCGCCTCTACAAGCTGCTGATCGAGGAGCAGAAGCAGTTCTGGGAGGATGTAGCCAAGCCGAAGGACCAACGCCGCGCCGGTCTGCCCAAGGAATATATGGAGACAACGCAGGGCCTGCTCGACACGCTCGACAAGCTCTCGAACACGTTGGCCGCCACGGTCAATCACCTGGACGCCGCGATCGACCAGCTGCTGTCGATCAAGCAGAACGCCTGGCTGCTCCGCAACACCGCAGGCGAAGCATCGCTGATCGTCTCGACCGGGCTGGCCGCCGGCAAGATCACGACGGAGGGCCGCTACGCCTATACCCAACATGTCGGCGGCACGAGCGCGATGTGGAAGGCGCTGGAGCTGTCGACGTCCGGCATGCAGTTGCCGTCGGGGCTCGCCTCCGCGATGGCCTCCGCCAAGACCTCGTATTTCGAGCCGCAATATCTGGCCTTGCGCGACCGTCTCACGGACGCGCTGGTCAAGGGTGAGAAGCCCGAGATGACGGCGAACCAATGGAGCCCGCTCACGGTCGCCCGTATGGCGAGCGCCGTCACAGTGGCAGAAGGTGCGCTCGATGCTGCCAAGATCCACACGCAGGAGCAGCGCGGCGCCGCACAGCGCGCACTGATCGTGCAGCTTACGCTGCTGGCGCTCGCCGTGGGGCTTGCCGTCGGCGCGATCATGCTGGTCAGCCGCCGCGTCATCACTCCGCTCAACACCATCCGGGACGCCATGCTGAAGGTCGCCGGCGGCGACCTTGCCGTCGATAGCGGCTATCTCGACCGCAACGACGAGATCGGCGCGCTTGCCGGCGCGCTGGAGACCTTCAAGCAGCAGGCCAACGACAAGCTCACGATCGAGGCGCAGGAGCGCGAACGCAATGCGGGCGCCTCCGCGCGCCAGCGCGCGGTCGAGACCTATGTCGGCGAGTTCGAGGGCGCGGTGCGCAAAACGCTCGGCGAATTGAGCGAAGCCTCTGGCGAGATGCGCAAGACCTCGGGCGATCTCTCCGCGGTGTCGCGGCAGACCAACGACCGCGTGCAGATCGCCGGCAAGGCCTCCAATGACGCCTCCATGAGCGTCGACAGCGTCGCCGCCGCCGCCGAAGAGCTGAGCGCCTCGATCAACGACATCAGTCAGCAGGCCGCGCATGCCGCGGGCATCGCCAGCCGCGCCGTGACCCAGGCGCGCGAGACCGACGGCACGTGCAGGGACTTCAAAAGTCGGCCGGCCGCATCGGCGAGGTCGTCGGCCTGATCAACACCATTGCGCAGCAGACCAATTTGCTCGCGCTTAACGCCACGATCGAGGCGGCCCGCGCCGGCGAGGCCGGTCGCGGCTTTGCCGTGGTCGCCTCCGAGGTGAAGTCGCTGGCGAGCCAGACGGCGAAGGCGACCGAGAGATCTCCGAGCAGATCGCCGACATCCAGAAGGTCGCGGCCGACGCCATCAGCGCCATCCAGACCATCGGCGGCATCATCGGCGAAGTGAACGAGGTCGCGACCGCAATCGCCGCCGCCGTGCAGGAGCAGGGAGCGGCTACCCAAGAGATCACCCGCAGCACCCAGTTTGCGGCGCAGGGCACCAAGAACGTCTCGGACAACATCACCGGCGTCAAATCCGATGCAGACGCTGCTGCCGCTGCCGCCGACAACGTGAAACACGCCTCCGAGATGCTGGAGAGCCAGAGCCGCCAGCTCGGCCATGACGTCAGCGACTTCCTCGGCAAGATCCGGGCGGCATAGCCCACACTCTTGGTGTCGTCCTGGCGAATGCCAGGACGACGTTGAGGCCTATTCCTTCGCCACCACCGGCACCTGGCGGAATCTTGCGCGAACCGAGTCGGGCAGCGGCGAGAAATTCATCGCGACGCCGCGGCGGTCGTTGGCATTGCGGCTGGCGACCACCAGGCCGTCCGCGCCCGCGACGATGTCGCCCTTGCGCAAGGTGGGATCGTCGTCGACCTTGACCTGAGCGAGCCCGACCGGATCCTTGCCGTTGCAGGTACAGCCTGCGACAATCTCATTGCGATAGCGGAACGCGTTAGGCAGGTCGGAATAGGATTTCCCCTTATCCGTCGTCGCGTCGTCGATGTTGCCGCCATAGACCAGCGAGGTCTCCGAGGCCGGGCAGAAGCTCTTGCAGGATTGCGCCTTGCTCTCGGAATCGTTTCCCTGCGCCGGGAAATAACGTCCGTCGCAGCCGCGCACGCAATAGGCCGTGCCGCCACCGTAGGAGGCCCGCTGGCGCGGCGGGTCGTAGCGCGGCGTGTCATCGGTCTGGAAAGGCATGCGAATCTCGGGCGCCGGCCGTCCGCGGAAGCCGCCGAACAGCGCCGAGAAAAAGTCCTCCGCATGGGCGGATGGCGTCAGCGCGAGGCCGAAGGAGGCAATGGCGACGAACGCCGCCGCGCCCCCGGCGAGTTTGCCGATCGAACGTCTCTTCATGTGACCTCACTCGACCCTTAGTTCACGGCCGAATTCGAAATGTTCAGCGCCTGCCGGCCTGAGGGCAGCGCGGTCACGGCTGGGCGCTTGCGCACGGAATCACTGCCTTTCGCCATCAGCGGCGCGTTCTTCGGTAGCACGACCACCTTGGCGCCGACATTGACACGGCCGAACAGGTCGGTGACATCCTCATTGGTCATGCGGATGCAACCGGACGAAACGAACTTCCCGATCGTGGTGGGATCGTTGGTGCCATGGATGCGGTATTCGCTCGACCCGAGATACATCGCACGCGCGCCGAGCGGATTGCCGGGGCCACCAGCGACGAAGCGGGGCAGATAGGGTTGGCGCGCGATCATCTCAGCCGGCGGATGCCAGTCCGGCCACTCCGCCTTGCGGCTGACGCTCTGCACGCCCGACCAGGTGAAGCCCTCGCGGCCGACGCCGACGCCATAACGGATCGCGCGGCCCTGGCCGAGCACATAGTAAAGGTAAGTATTGTTGGTATCGATGACGATGGTGCCGGCCGGCTCGCTGCGGTCGAAGCTGACAATCTGCCTGCGCAGGCGATCTGGCAGCGCGGCATCCTCGTCGGGCGCTTGCGCGTTCTGACTTGCATAGCCTTGGTTCGCATAGCCCTGGTTCGCATAGCTTGGGCTCGCATAACCCTGCGAATAGCCCTGGTCCTGCGGGTAAGCCTGATCTTGCGGATAGGTGTAGCCCAGCGTCTGTGCGCTTGCGGCGCCGAACGGCACTGCCAGCAAAGCGGTTGCAAAGGCAAAAGCGGTGATGCGGCGCTGCGATAAGCGGCGTCGGACTGCAGAGAACTTCGTCATGTGCTGCCCCGTGTGGATGCCTGCATCAGGGTGATGCGCTGGTTTGTTCAACGCGGTCCAACCGCTACAAGTTCCGCGGCGGGATGCAGCAGCGACGTCAGAGTCAAGCGAGCGCTTCTTCGCGAAGCCGCGATGGAACCCGCAGGGCGCGAGGACGTTCTCCCCTGGTCATGGGCGCGAGGACTGAAGTCTCCGTGCCGGAGAGGTATTGTGCGCGTCCTTCCCAGTGAACGTATGACTCCCGGCAATGGCGAAGGCACTCCGCTTCCCGAGAGCCACGGCGAACTCCCGCCGGTGATCCGCCGCACCGAACTCGTCGCCTTCTCGCTCGCCGGACTGCTCCTCATCGCAATCGTCGCGGTGCTCTATGTCGGAAAGGCGTTCTTTTTGCCTGTCGTGATGGCGTTCGTCACCGGCACGATGCTCTCGCCGGCAGCGACCTTTCTGGAGTACCGGAAAGTGCCGCGCGGGCTTGCCGCCGTCTTGATCGTGTTCGCGGTGACCGCCGTGGTCGGCTTCATCGTCGCGCTGATCGCCTCGCCGGCGATGGAATGGAGCTCGCGCCTGCCCGAACTCGGCGCGCAGTTGAAAGACAAGGTCCACGTGTTCGACCGGCCGCTGGCGCTGTGGCGAGAGCTGCAGACGATGCTCGGCGGCTCGGAGGGATTGCCAAGCTTCCAGATGCCGAAATTCGAGTGGGTGCAGCCAACGATTGAATTCCTGTCACCGACCTTTACCGAATTCCTGCTGTTCTTCGTCACCCTGATCCTGTTCATCGCCAGCTGGCGCGACCTGCGACGGGCAATGATCATGACCTTCAGCGATCACGACGCACGGCTGCGCACGCTTCGCATCCTCAACGAGATCGAGGTCCATCTCGGCAACTACCTTTTGACTGTGACCCTGATCAACGTCGGCGTCGGCGTCGCCGCCGGAATCGTCTGCGCCCTCACCGGAATGCCCAATCCGGCTGGCCTCGGCGCGCTGGCGGCCACCCTCAATTTCATTCCGATCATCGGACCGGTGGCCATGTTCGCCATTCTGGTCGTGGTGGGGCTGGTCACCTTCCCGACCGTCAGCGGCGGCCTGATGGCGGCGCTCGCCTTTGGCGGCATCACCTTCCTGGAGGGACATTTCGTCACGCCGACCATCATCGGCCGGCGGCTGGCGCTCAATGCGCTCGCGGTGCTGCTGGCGCTGGCGTTCTGGACCTGGCTGTGGGGCCCGATGGGCGCGTTCCTGTCGTCGCCGCTGCTGATCGTCGCCCTGATCCTGAAGGAGCATCTGTTGCCTGAGGATTCGCCGCAGCTCCCGCAGGACTGACCGGTTTCCGTGAACGGAACTTACACCACGACGAAACGTTTCCCGGCTGTCTCAACCGTCAACAGCCCGGAGCCCCTGATGTCCACCACCAATGCCGAAGCCGGGATGAGAGACTGGACCGACAAAGCCACCAGAGAACGCCTCGAGAAGGATGTAGCAGCCGTGAAAAGCGATATCGCCGCCCTCACTGATCAGATCACCGACGCGCTCAATACTTTTGCCAACTCCTCCAGCAAGCAAGCCCGCCGCGGCTATAGCCAAGCGCGCGAAAACGTGGATTCCGCGATCGACGACATGTCGGAACGCGGCAGCGCGATGATGGGCGCGGCACAGGAGGCCTACGGCTCGATCGAGGAGACGCTGGAGGACGCGATCACGCAGCGGCCGCTCGCGACCGTCGGGCTTGCGCTCGGCATCGGCTTCCTGATCGGCGCGGTCTGGCGTCGCTGAGATCGCGAACGGGTATCGAGACGGTGGCGCAGCGGCGGCGCCGGTGCCGGCTTGTGGGGATCTGAGGAGCAAGACCATGTTTCAGCGCATCATCGACGGGATCAGCGCATCCACCGGCACCACTGTGCGGCTGACCTCGCTGGCAGCAGGCGCGGCGTTCGCACTCTTCATCACCACGTGCTTCCTGTGCGCGGCGGCATTCATTTCGGTGCTCAACAAATATGGTCCGGTGCAGGCCTGCCTCGCCGGTGCGGGCATTTTCTTTCTGCTGACCCTCACCGCGGCGGTGAGCTATTGGGTCTACAAACGGCAGCTGCGCAAGCAAGCTCATATCGCGGCCGAGCGCGCCACGAAATCGGCGGCCTCGAGCATGCTCGCGGACCCCATGCTGCTCGGCACCGGTCTCCAGATCGTTCGCGCCATCGGGATCAAGCGGCTGTTGCCGATCCTGGCGATCGGCGGCGTCGCCCTCGGACTCATGGCGAGCCGCGCCGGCGTACCCGACGAGGCCTCGGCTGAGCCTGCCGAGTAGCAGCTACCGGGTTAGAAAATTTCGTCACGGGTCCCGCGAACGCGCCTATCCAATCGGCACCGGCGGCCCCGCGCCAATTTCGCGCCGTTTGCCTGCGCCATCACGCAAACGCTACTCGGATAGGCAGGCGGTTGCCGCTAAAAGCAGCGCCCCTGATTCCAAAAGCCATTTTTTCGATGAAACCGTCCGTCCAGGCGAACCTCGCCGCATTTCAACACGACCCCCGGCTCTATTTGACGCTCGGTATCGCCAACTGGTCGGTTTTCGTCGACCACATCCCGAACAACGTCGTCAATTTGCTGACGCTGCGCAATTTCGGCTTCAGCGGCGCCGCAGACTTGTTCGTGTTCGTGGCCGGCTATGGCATGGCCATCATTCACGGCAAGATCGCCCTGGAGCGCGGCTACGTCGTCGCGGCGACGCGCATCTTCCAGCGCATGTGGCGGCTCTACGCCGCCTATGTCGTCCTGTTCGTGATCTACATCGACGCCATCGCCTATGTCGCCTCGCAATCGATGGCGCCCGAGATCATCAACGAATACAACATCTCGGGCATCATCGAGCATCCGCTGCGGATCCTGATACGCGGACTGGTGCTTCAGGAAGAGCCGCTGAACCTCGATCTTCTTCAGCTGATGATCCCGCTGATGGCCCTCCTTCCACTCGCGCTGTGGGGGCTGTTGCGGCGTCCGAACCTGACGCTGGCGGCGTCGGTCGCGCTGTACGTTGCGGCGCGCTGGTTCGGCTGGAATTTCCGGGTTTATCCGGACCAGGAGTGGACCTTCAACCCGTTCTGCTGGCAGATGCTGATGGTGCTGGGCGGCTGGTTTGCCGTGACCGGCACGTCGGGCCGCGCGCTGCATGGCCTGTCCTGGCTGCGCGTGCTCGCAGGCGCCTATCTCGTATTCGCGATGGCAATCACGCTGATGCGACACTCGCCGACGCTAGCGGCCTATTTGCCGGATATCGCGCTCAACACCATCACGCCGACCGACAAGGAAGACCTCGCCCCCTATCGCGTGGTCCACTTCCTCGCGCTCGCTTTCCTCGCGACATATTTCGTCCCGGCCGATCATCCCGGCCTGCGACTGAAGCCGCTTCAGGCGGTGATCAGATGCGGCGAGGAATGGCTCGCGGTGTTCTGCGTCGGCGTGTTCCTGTCGTTTGCCGGCCATCTCATCCTGATCACCGGCGCCAATTTGGTGGTGATGCAGATTGCCGTGAGCCTGGCCGGCTTCGCGGCGATGGCCGCGGTCGCATATTACATCGCCTGGTCGAAGCGGCAGGACCTGCCCGCGGCCTTGCGGCAACAGGCCTAACCCGGCACCTTCCGATTCCCCTAGGCCGGCCATTACGGCTGGGCTATGCGGAGCGGCAGCGGATTGCATGGGGAGGCCGGGCGTGGTGATGGCGAATGGCGGGGATGAGGGAGCCGACGGCGCGCCCCGGCGCGGCCGGCCAAGGTCGATCGAGACCACCAACGCCATTCTCCAAAGCGCCTATGCGCTGATGGCCACTACCGGCCTTGCCGCCACCACCATTGACGCGATCGCGCGCCACTCCAGCGTCTCCAAGATGACGATCTACAAATGGTGGCCGTCGCGCGAAGCCTTGCTGATCGACGCCTTTCTTCACCATGCCGCGCAGATGCTGCCGCTGCCGCATGCAAGCTCGGGCAGCCCCGCCGCGCGCGCACGCCGCCATGCCGCCGCCTATGCCGAAGCCCTCCAGGGCGAGTTCGGCAAGGTCCAGCTCGCCGTCATCTCCGAATGCATCTCCAAGACCGGCTCGGCGGAGCTGTTCTACGCCCGCTACCTGCAATTCCGCCGCGACGCGCTGATCGAGATGATCGCCGCGGGCCAGAACGACGGCAGCATTCTGGCGGAAGCACCGCCCCAGGATCTCTACGACGCGATCTATGGCAGCCTGTTCTACCGCTACGTCTTCGGCATCGCGCCGATCACGCCGGCCTACGCGCGGACCCTGGTTGACCTCGTGCTGCGGCCGAAGAGCTAGCCTCGAATTACCGCGCAGGCCGGATCGGTGCTGACAGCTTGTCGGTGCGGTCGCGCTCGGTCATGTCCTCGACCGTCTCCATCGGCGCGGTCAGCTCGTAGACATAGGAGACATCGGTGAAATAGCGCTTGGCGGTGCCGCCGAGCGCCTCGGGCGCGACGCGGTCGAGCAGGATCAGGCCGAAGTCGGAATCGGGGCGGCGCGTCGCTTCGCTGGTGTTGAACTCCTCCCAGCGGAAATAGAAGACCTCGCCGGACCCCTCGTTCGTCACCGTCCAATTGGCAGTGATGTGCGGATGCTTGCCGACAAGCGACAGGCCCTCGTCGGAGTGCGAGGCGAGCTCGAAGAACAGCAGCGACAGACTCTGCGCCGCGCGCGCGCTGACTGCGATATCAGGACCGGTGACGGCAATGCGGTCGGCATGCGGGATGGCGCGCGCCTCGAACAGGCCCTTCAGCTTGACACCCTGCCACTGGCTCTCGCTGAGCAGCGAGACGACGTTGGACATGGCGTGGATGCGGCCGATCAGGAGCTCGCGCGCGACATCGATGTCGGAGCCATGGCGCAGCGTGCGGGTCACGATCGACTGGATCACCGCCAGGATGTTTTTGACCCGATGGTTGAGCTCGTCGATGACAGCCGTCAGCCGGCGCTCGAAGCCGATTCTGACCTGGATTTCCCGGCTGAGCCGCAAATTGTTGTAGGCGACATAGCCGAACAGGCCGCACACCATCGCGGTGATCGCAAGGCCGATCGCCGCCACGATGATCGCAGTCTGCTCGGCGCGGCGCGCCGAATTGGTCTTGGCGTAATAGCCGAGCTGCCAGTCGCGACCACCGAAGCTCACCGTGCGCGTCGCCGACGGCGCCGGCCCATCGGCCGCTGTCGGGCGGGCCGAGACCACGCCTTGATCGTTGGCGACCAACTCGCCACCCTCCCGGCGCGGATCCTTCAGCGCAACCGCGAACAACGACATGTCGTCGTTGGTCAGCATCAGGGAAGAGAGCTCATAGGAAAATGTGATGAAGCCCGCCGGCTCCGTCGCGCCCTCCGGGATGACGGGAGCCGCCACAATGATGCCGATCGACCCGTCGCCACGCAGGAGGGCAACCGGTTCTGAGGCAACCGACCTCTTCTCCACTCTGGCGCGCGCCAGCATGGCGCCGCGCACCTGATCCTGGTCGTAACTGCGGCCGGGCAGCCCCTTGGTCTCGTTGCTGCGCGGCTCGAGATCCATCAGCACATCGATCGGCTGGGTGACACCTGCCGGATCGATCGGCTTGTCCTCATAGCTGCGGATTCGCGGATTGGGGAAGCCGGCGCTCGCGATCGCGGCTTGTGCTGCGGCAAGCTCGTTCGGCTTCAGGCGGGCGACCCAGCCCGCCACCACGAAATCGGTCTTGAAGGCGTAGATGGCCGAGCGCAGCGGCTCGAGCATGTTGGGCTTGAGCACCGACGGCGCCCGGAACAGGCCGGAGGCAACCCGCGCGAGCAGTTCGCGCTCGGTGAGCCGGTCCTGGACCAGGCTCGCATGGACATCGATCGCGCGCGCCAGCGCGATCCGGTCCAGCGCCAGCTCCTGGTCGTGGACGCGATAAGCCGCAAGCCCGGAGAGCAAGGCCCCGAGAAGAGCAATGAAGCCGATGATGAAACCCAGCCGGACCACGCGACTACTCAGGCGAAAGCAGGAGGTCGGCAATAAATACGGAGCATATGGACGCCGCTCGAACGGGCACGTGCCGAAACAGGGTGAACCCCAATCGCCGAGATAATGAAGGAGGAGGCATCGGTACGCAACTTGGTCGCCTGAGAAGCTTAAATCGGCCCGCCGATGGTCCGGCCGAGTTGGATTTGCTCCGGGCACCGGAGGTAATCAATTGCCGTGACCGAAATTTGTTCCGCGGACACGGCTCTGCCCACGGTGTTAACGGGGGAAACGCCTGCGTTAGGTCGTCGCGCCGGTCAGCCGGCCCGTTTCAAGCCGCCTTTGGCCTCAATGAAGCCGATGATGCGGTCCAGCCCCTGGCTCTTTTTCAGGTTGGTCATGACGAACGGCCGCTCGCCGCGCATCCGCCTGGCGTCCGTCTCCATCTTTTCCAGGGAGGCGCCGACATGGGGCGCCAAGTCGATCTTGTTGATGACAAGGAGGTCGGACCGGGTGATGCCGGGGCCGCCCTTGGACGGGATCTTGTCGCCGGCCGCCACGTCGATGACGTAAATGGTGAGATCGGCGAGCTCCGGGGAAAAAGTGGCAGCGAGGTTATCACCGCCGGATTCGATCAGCACGAGATCGAGTCCGGGAAACTTGGCGCGCATATCCGCCACCGCGGCGAGATTCATCGAGGCGTCCTCGCGGATCGCGGTGTGCGGGCAGCCGCCGGTCTCGACCCCGGCAATGCGATCCGGCGTCAGCGAGCCCGAGCGTACCAGGAATTCCGCATCCCATTTGGTGTAGATGTCGTTGGTGATCGCGGCGATGTCGTAGCGCTCGCGCATGGTCTTGCAGAGCAGGTCCATCAGCGCAGTCTTGCCCGATCCGACCGGACCGCCGATGCCGACACGCAAGGGGCCGTGAGATGTAGCCATTGCTTTTTTTCCTATCGTCGTCCTGGCGAAAGCCAGGACCCGTTACCACTGAATCCGATTGTCACGGCACGCTGCAGCCACATCTGTGCATAACCACGCGCACCCGTGGTTATGGGTCCTGGCTTTCGCCAGGACGACAGTGAAAGCGACGAACCCGCTCAAGATCTGAACAGCCGCGTATATTGCGTCTCGTGCCGCACGCTGGCGAGGTCGGCGCGGAACGTCGCGCCGCCGACATCGTCCAATGTCGCATTCAGCGCACGATTCGCCGTCGCGGCAACCGCGGCTTCCAGCCTCACCAGCACGCGCTGGCTGTCGGTCTGGCCGAGCGGAATGAGCCGGCTGGCCGCGGAAATCCAGTTCGAGACCAGCGCATGCAGGAAGGCGTGCAGCGTCGGCGCCAGCGGCACGCCGTGCATCGCAGCGACCACGCCAACGGCAACGGGATAGACCAGTGGCGTACGGCATGCCGCAACCATCGCATCCAGCCCGTCTGCATCCCACGCGGCGCGGGCGATGTCGATGAAGGCACGGCCCTGCGATGTCGTCTCCAGCTGCCGCTCGCGCGACGGCACGAAGGCCGCGGCGAGCTCGGCGATATCGCCCAAGGTGTCGCCCTCGCCCGCTTCAGTGGCGCGATAGGCGTGGACCAGAAACGTCGCATCGCAGAAGCCAGAGCCATCGCGAAGCATCGCATCGAGCCAGTCCGCCAGCGACGCGGTGTCGTTGATGTCACCGGCTTCGACCGCCCATTCGATGCCGCTGGAGTAGGAAAAGCCCCCGACGGGAAACGCCGGCGACAGCCAGGTCATCAACCGGTACAGCGCCGCCGCCTCGCACTCCGCGAGGTCGCGGGCCGCGACCGGCTCATTTGTGGTCATGAGCATGCTTGTGGCCGTGGTGATGGTCCGGGTGATCGCAATGCTCGTCGTGGTGGTGATGGTGATCGTGACCGTCGCCATGTGCGGCATGATCATGATGGTGATCATGACCGTGATGATCATCGTGGCCGTGATCGTGATGCGCGTGGTCGTCGTGTCCATGCGCATGTCCGGCATCCGCATAGGCGCCGCCTTCGGGATCGAACGGCGCCTCGATCTCGATCACGCGCGCGCCGAGGCCCTTCACCATGGCTTCGATGACGTGGTCGCGGCGGATGCGCAGGCTCTTGGCCATGATCTGCGTCGGCAGATGGCGATTGCCGAGATGCCAGCCGACACGAATAAGGTGGTGCGGATCGTGGCCGCGGATCTCGAGCAGCGGCTCGGGCGCAGCGACCACCTCGACCAGCCGGCCGTCCTCCAACACCAGCGCATCGCCGCCGCGCAGCGCGACGGCATTCTCCAGGTCGAGCAGGAACTCGAGTCCCCGCGTCCCCGTCATTGCCATGCGGCGGCGGTGCCGATCGTCGAAATCGAGCACGACCGTATCCGCCGGCGCTTCCGCGAAGCGGTGTTGTCCCCTGACCTGCGTCGCCCGGATCATCCGCGTTTACCCCGTTACCGTGTCTCGACCTTCTCGGGCGTGATCACTTCGATCTTCGGCGGCGCCGTAAAACACTTCACCGCGACGCGGCCGAACGTCTTCATGTGCTCCATGGCGCGATGCGGCACCAGCGCCTCGGCATTCTCCCACTGCTCGACGAACACCATCTTGGCGGGATCGGTGACGCTCTCATGCAGATCATAGGCGATATTGCCGGGCTCTTTCCGCGTCTCCTTGATGCAGGCGGTGGCGGCTGCAATGAATTCGGCGCGCGTTTCAGGCTTGATGGTCAAGGTGGCGACGACGTAGATCACGAGAAATCCTCCCGGCTTTTCTTCTGGGCTTCAGATACCGGGCGGGACCTTAGACCAGGCGGGATCGAACGCAAAACCCGGAAAAGCCGCTCCCGGATATGCGACCAGGACATGGTCCTGGGACATGCGTTGAGGCGCTATTTCAGTACATGAAATATCGCTGCGCCATCGGCAGCACCTCGGCGGGGGCGCAGGTCAAAAGCTCGCCGTCGGCGCGGACCTCATAGGTCTCAGGATCGACCTCGATATTGGGCGTGGCGTCGTTGTGGATCATGCTTTTCTTCGAGATTTTTCCGCGGGTGTTCTGGACCGCATAGAGCTTCTTGTCGATGCCGAGCTTACGCGCGAGGCCGCCGGTGATGGCGGCCTTCGAGGTGAACACCACCGAGGACGCGGTGCGCGCCTTGCCGAAGGCGCCGAACATCGGCTGATAATGCACCGGCTGCGGGGTCGGGATCGAGGCGTTGGGATCGCCCATGGGAGCGGCGACGATCATGCCGCCCTTGACGACGCAATCCGGCTTGACGCCGAAGAAGGCCGGCGACCACAGCACGAGATCGGCGAGCTTGCCCTTCTCCACCGAGCCGATCAGCTTCGAAACGCCATGGGCGATCGCGGGATTGATCGTGTATTTGGCGATGTAGCGCTTGACGCGGAAATTGTCGTTGTCCTTGCCCTTGTCCTGCGGCAGCGAACCGCGCTGCTTCTTCATCTTGTCGGCGGTCTGCCAGGTCCGGATGATGACCTCGCCGAGGCGGCCCATGGCCTGGGAGTCCGAGGAGATCATCGAGAGCGCGCCGAGATCATGCAGGATGTCCTCGGCCGCGATGGTCTCCTTGCGAATGCGGCTTTCGGCGAACGCCAGGTCTTCCGCGATCGAGGGATCGAGGTGGTGGCACACCATCAGCATGTCCAGATGCTCGTCGATGGTGTTGCGCGTGAAGGGCCGCGTCGGGTTGGTCGAGGACGGCAGCACGTTCTTCAGCCCTGCGACCTTGATGATATCGGGGGCGTGACCGCCGCCGGCGCCCTCGGTGTGGAAGGCGTGGATGGTGCGGCCTTTGAACGCCTTGATCGTATCCTCGACGAAGCCGGATTCGTTGAGCGTGTCGGTGTGGATCATCACCTGGATGTCGTAGTCGTCGGCGACCGACAGGCAATTGTCGATCGCGGCAGGCGTGGTGCCCCAGTCTTCGTGCAGCTTCAGCGCACAGGCGCCGGCCTTGATCATCTCGACCAGCGCGGCGGGCCGCGAGGCGTTGCCCTTGCCGGAGACGCCGAGATTGACCGGGAATGCGTCGAACGATTGGATCATCCGCCCCATGTGCCACGGCCCCGGCGTGCAGGTGGTGGCGAACGTGCCGTGCGAGGGGCCGGTGCCGCCCCCTAGCATCGAGGTGACGCCCGACATCAGCGCGTGCTCGATCTGCTGCGGACAGATGAAATGGATGTGGCTGTCGAAGCCGCCCGCGGTGAGGATCTTGCCTTCACCCGCGATCACGTCCGTGCCGGGGCCGATGATGATGGTGACACCGGGCTGGATGTCGGGATTGCCGGCCTTGCCGATGCCGGCGATCATGCCGTCCTTGATCGCGACGTCGGCCTTCACGATGCCCCAGTGATCGACGATCAGCGCATTGGTGATGACTGTGTCGGCCGCGCCCTGCCTGTTGGTGACCTGCGACTGGCCCATGCCGTCGCGGATCACCTTGCCGCCGCCGAACTTCACTTCCTCGCCGTAGCTGGTGAAGTCCTTCTCGACCTCGATGATGAGATCCGTGTCGGCCAGCCGCACCTTGTCGCCGGTGGTCGGGCCGAACATGTCGGCATAGACGGAACGCTTTATTTTGACGGACATCACAAGCCCCGTTTGCGTTTGAATTCTGGATCGGTGCTCACAGAGAGGTTCTCGCTGTGAGCACCATGTCGTCGAAGGTCGTATCGAGCCAAGAGTTACCGCCGCGGCAACCAGCGACAACCTGTTCGGCCCAGTCGGTATAATCGACGAGATCGTCACGTTCCTCGGCCGTCGGATCCGAATGTACGCGCGCGCCGATATTGCTGATCTTGTCGGCGATCTTGATCAGCCTGGCGCCAGCCGATTTTTTCGGTGCGTCGAGCACCTGACGCCGCCGCCGCTCCGGCTTCGACAGGCTCATATCGTCGGTGCACTCGTCGACAAGCGACGCGACACGGTCGGAGAATTTTTGCGCGAGCTCCTCGCGCGTGGTGTCGGTGTCCTCGATCGCATCATGCAGCCAGCCGGCTGCAACCAGTTCGGCGTCGGCGCCGTCGGTCGCGGTCGCAAGCAGGTTCGCGACCTCGGCGAGGTGGTTGATGTAAGGCTCATGACCGCGGCCCTTGCGCGCCATGCCGTTGTGACGGCGCGCGGCGAGTTCGGCGGCTTCGGAGACGAGGCGGACAGGTGACAGCATGGCAAAGTCCTCCGTTTTCGCCTCAACCATGCCGCGCCACGCTCGTTCCTGTGGAATTCACAGCTTCCCCATCACGTCGCCGCGGAAGCCGTAGATGGTCTTCTTGCCGGCCACCGCGACGAGTTGGACGTCGCGGGTCTGGCCGGGCTCGAAGCGGACCGCGGTGCCGGCGGCGATGTCGAGGCGCATGCCGCGGGCCTTCTTGCGGTCGAACTTCAGGGCCGGGTTGGTCTCGAAGAAATGGTAGTGCGAGCCGACCTGGATCGGGCGGTCGCCGGTGTTGGCGACCGTCAGCGTCACCGTCTTGCGGCCGGCGTTGAGCTCGATCTCGCCGTCCTGGATGAAGAGTTCGCCGGGGATCATGCTTCGCTCCTACCTGATCGGCTCGTGCACAGTGACGAGCTTGGTCCCGTCCGGAAACGTCGCCTCGACCTGGATGTCGTGGATCATCTCGGGAATGCCCGGCATCACCTGGTCGCGGGTGAGAACCTGCGCACCCGATTGCATCAACTCGGCGACGGTGCGGCCATCCCGCGCGCCTTCGAGGATGAAATCGGAGATGAGCGCGATCGCCTCCGGATGGTTGAGCTTGACGCCGCGATCCAGCCGGCGGCGGGCCACGATCGCCGCCATCGAGATCAGAAGCTTGTCCTTTTCGCGAGGAGACAGGTTCATACGAAATCTCTTCCGTTCACTTCGTCAATTCAACCAGAGCCGCGGCAGCGCCGCGCCGGTGCGCGCCAGCACGGTCATCATGTCTGCGCGCAGACGCGCCGCATCTTGGGCACAGAACCGCGCCATTGCAAAGCCATTCCAGGCGGATATCCCGACCTCGCTGGCGAAGGATTCCGAGGCCTCGCGGATGCGCTCGATCAGGGCCTCGTCGCCGGGCACGATCAGCGCCGTGCCAATCGCAGCGCCGCCCCTGGCCACCGCCGATCGCGCAAGCTTTGCGCCAATATTGCCGTCGAGCCTGACGGTCTCGGCGAACACTAGCTTGCCGCCGCGACGCAGCCGCCAGCGATCGACGAACTCACCCTGCTCCATCCGTTCGCCCATCGCGGTACGGCCGAACACCACGATCTCGCACAGCAGGAGCGAGGCAGTCGCATCGAGGTCTATGTCGAAGCGACGACGCACGCGCGCGCGGTCGAACAGGATCGTCTCCTGCGGCAGCCAGCCGAGATGTGCGCCTGCGGCAACGTTCAGTGCGATATTGAGCTCCGCCGCCTGACCGGGCGCGCGATAGACCTTTTCCGCGGCCGCCGTCGTCAGCGTCAGCTTCGAACCATCTGCGGCAGCGATCTCGATGTCGAAGCGATCGCCGCCGGCGACACCACCGGCCGTGTTGACGAACACGCCGGAGAGCCCCTCGTCCTCCGGCGAAGGGAAGCGCACGCGCAGGGAGCCGGACTCATGCAATATCCCGCGACGTGTCACACCGTCGCGCGCGTGGACGTCGAAGCGCACCGCGCCGCGGGCACGGTTGGCGTCGAACACCGAAGATGCCGTTAGAACGTCGCTGCGCATCCGCCCCCCAGCCGGTCGCGGCAGAATGGCCTACAGCGCCATCTGGCGGCTGATTTCGCTCGCGTCGAGATTGGAGCGGTCGCAGGTGAACTTCACCGCGCCGCGATCCATCACCGCAAAACTGTCGCCGAGTTCGCAGCCAAAGTCGAGATATTGTTCGACCAGCACGATGGCGATGTTGCCGAGATTGCGCAGGTACGAGATGGCACGGCCGATGTCCTTGATGATCGAGGGCTGGATGCCCTCGGTCGGCTCGTCGAGCAGCAGCAGCTTCGGCCGCATCACCAGCGCGCGCCCGATCGCGAGCTGTTGCTGCTGGCCGCCGGAGAGATCGCCGCCACGCCGTCCGAGCATGGATTGCAGCACCGGAAACAGGGAGTACACGTCGTCCGGAATGTGCTTGTCCTCGCGCCTGAGCGGCCCGAAGCCGGTCTTGAGATTCTCCTCGACCGTCAGAAGCGGAAATATCTCGCGCCCCTGCGGCACGAAGCCGATACCCTTGCGCGCGCGCTCATAGGGTTTCAGGCCCGTGATATCGTTGCCGTCGAGCACGATGGCGCCCGAGGAGATCGGGTACTGCCCGACCATGGCACGCAGGAGCGAGGTCTTGCCGACGCCGTTGCGCCCGAGCACGCAGGTGACCTTGCCGGGCTCGGCCGCAATCGACACGCCGCGTAGTGCCTGCGCCGCGCCGTAGAACAGGTTGATGTCCTTGACCTCAAGCATCGCTCAGCGCCCCAGATAAACTTCGATGACCCGCTCGTTGGACGAGACCTGGTCGATGGTGCCTTCCGCGAGCACGGTACCCTCGTGCAAGCAAGTGACCTTGACGCCGAGCTCGCGCACGAATGTCATGTCGTGCTCGACCACCATCACGGTGTGGGTCTTGTTGATTTCCTTGAGCAGCTCGGCGGTGAGATGCGTCTCGACGTCGGTCATGCCGGCGACGGGCTCGTCGACGAGCAGTAGTTTCGGATCCTGGGCGAGCAGCATGCCGATCTCGAGCCACTGCTTCTGGCCGTGGCTGAGGCTGCCGGCGAGACGGTTGCGGGCATCGGTGAGGCGGATCGTCTCCAGCACCTTGTCGATCTGCTCGGCCTCCGCCCGGCTGCCGCGCCAGAACAGCGTACCCTTGACGCTGTGGTCGACATTGAGCGCGAGCAGCAAATTGTCCTGCACGGTCTGGCTCTCGAACACGGTCGGCTTCTGGAATTTACGGCCGATGCCGAGCTCGGCGATGCGGGTCTCGTCCAGTCGCGTCAGATCGGTGACTCCGTCGAACAGCACGGTGCCTTCGTCGGGCTTGGTCTTTCCGGTGATGATGTCCATCATCGTGGTCTTGCCGGCGCCGTTCGGGCCGATGATGGCGCGCATCTCGCCGGGCTCGAGCGTCAACGAGAGGTTGTTGATGGCGTGGAAGCCGTCGAACGAGACGTGCACACCGTCGAGATACAGCATTGCGGAGGTCGCGCGGGTGTCCATGACGTTCATTGCGCCTCCTCCGCCATTTTGGGTTGGGTGACGCCGTCTTCGGCCGCGGCGCTCGCAATGGTCGCGGCGTCGCGCCTTTCCTTCGACGAGTCCCACCAGGCGTTGAAAGTGCCGACGATGCCCTTAGGCAGCAGCAACGTTACCAGGATGAACATGGCACCCAGCATGAACAGCCAGTAGGGCGCGAGCATGCCGGAGGTGAAGAACGTCTTTGCGTAGTTGACGACGACGGCGCCGAGCGCGGCGCCGACCAGCGTACCGCGGCCGCCGACCGCGACCCAGATCACGGCCTCGATCGAATTGCCCGGCGCGAATTCGCTCGGGTTGATGATGCCGACCTGCGGCACATAGAGCGCGCCGGCGACGCCGGCCATGCAGGCCGACACTGTGAACACGAACAGCTTGTAGGATTCGACCCGGTAGCCGAGGAAGCGCGTGCGCGATTCCGCATCGCGCACGGCGATCAGCACCTTGCCGAGCTTGGACGAGACGATGGCGCGGCAGATCAGAAAGCCGGCGATCAGCGCCAGGCAGCTCAGCGCGAACAGCGCAGCACGCGTGCCCTCGGCCTGCACGTTGAAGCCCAAGATGTCCTTGAAGTCGGTCATGCCGTTGTTGCCGCCGAAGCCGAAATCGTTGCGGAAAAAGGCGAGCAGCAGTGCATAGGTCATCGCCTGGGTGATGATTGACAGATACACGCCAGTGACGCGCGAGCGGAAGGCGAGCCAGCCGAAGGAAAAGGCGAGCAGGCCCGGCACGATCAGCACCATCAGCGCGGCAAACCAGAACATGTCAAAGCCGTACCAGTACCAGGGCAGCTTCGAATAGTTCAGGAACACCATGAAGTCCGGCAGAATCGGATTGCCGTAGACGCCGCGGCTGCCGATCTGCCGCATCAGGTACATGCCCATCGCGTAGCCGCCGAGCGCGAAGAAGGCACCGTGACCGAGCGAGAGGATGCCGCAATAGCCCCAGATCAGGTCGATCGAGAGCGCCAGGATCGCGTAGCAGACATATTTGCCCCAGAGCGCGACGAGATAGGTCGGCACTTGCAGGAACGAACCTGCGGGCAGCAGCAGGTTGGAGAGCGGGATGAGGATGCCGCAGGCCACGACGATGGCAAGGAAGATGGTCGCGCCGCGGTCCAGCGATCGCGTCAGCATGTGAGGGGTCATGCTTCCACCGCGCGGCCCTTGAGCGCGAACAGGCCGCGCGGCCGTTTTTGAATGAACAGGATGATGAGAACGAGGATGGCGATCTTGCCGAGCACGGCGCCGGCGACCGGCTCCAGGAATTTGTTGGCGATGCCGAGCGTGAAGGCGCCGACCAGCGTGCCCCAGAGATTGCCGACGCCACCGAACACCACGACCATGAAGCTGTCGATGATGTAGCTCTGGCCGAGATTGGGGCTGACATTGTCGATCTGCGACAGCGCCACGCCGGCGATGCCCGCAATGCCCGAGCCGAGACCAAAAGTCAGCGCGTCGACCCGCGAAGTGGCGATGCCCATCGAAGCCGCCATGCGCCGGTTCTGTGTCACCGCGCGCATCTCGAGCCCGAGTGCCGTGTAGCGCAGCATCGCGAGCAGAATGACGAACACCGCGAGCGTGAAGACAAGGATCCAGAGCCGGTTATAGGTGACCGTGATCTGGCCGATCTCAAACGCGCCGCTCATCCAGGAGGGGTTGCCGACCTCGCGGTTGGTCGGGCCGAACATGGTGCGCACGGCCTGCTGCAGCACCAGCGACAGGCCCCAGGTCGCCAGCAGCGTCTCCAGCGGACGGCCATAGAGAAAGCGGATGATGCTGCGCTCGATCACGACGCCGAGCGCGCCGGCCACCAGGAAGGCGAGCGGCACGGCGATCAGCAGCGAATAGTCGAACAGGACGGGATAGCGGGTACGGATCACCTCCTGCACCACGAAGGTGGTGTAGGCCCCGATCATCACCATCTCGCCATGGGCCATGTTGATGACGCCCATCACGCCGAACGTGATGGCAAGCCCGATCGCAGCAAGCAGCAGCACCGAACCGAGCGAGAGGCCGTACCAGGCATTCTGCACCATCGACCAGACCGCGAGCGAACTCTGGATCGAGCCGATTGCGCTCGCGGCAGCCTTGGTCACCGAGGCCGGCTGGTCGCCCATGCCGGTCAGCAGCGCCATCGCCTCCTGGTCGCCGCGCGCCTTGATGGTGGCAACGGCTTCGAGCTTCTCGAGCTCGGTGGCATCCGGCTTGAACAACAGGATCGCCGCGCGGGCGTCGCCCAGCGCAGCCTTGACGGATCGGTTGGTTTCCTTGGCGAGCGCGCCATCGACCGCTTCGAGCGACGTCTCCTCATGCGACTTGAAGACGGATTGCGCGGCCTGGAGCCGCGCTCCGATGTCGGGTGACTGCAGCGTCAGGCTGCCGATCGCCGCATCGACGCTGCGGCGAAGGCGGTTGTTGAGGCGGACCGCGCTCGCACTGTCGGGCACGCTGGCCACGGCCTGACCGGTCGTGGCATCGATCGACTTGCCGTCGGTGCCGCTGACGTAAACCTTCTTGCTATCAGGGTCGGCCATGAGCCGGCCGTCCTGGAGCGCGCTGATGATCGGAAAGGCCAGCGTATTGCCGCTGCTTGCGACCACGCCGATCGCCTCCTCCGTGTCGGAATAATCGTCGTTGGCGAATTTGGCGACCGCATCCTCGAACGGGCCGGCCAAGGCCGGCAGTGCGAACGCGATCAGGAAGAACGAGAGCAGGAGCGAACAGAGGCGGGCGGACAAATTGGCTGGCACTGTGAAAGACCCCGGCAGAAAAGGGTGGAGAAGGCGGCGGGATCGCCGCCTTCTCCGATCGTGCAATGGAGCGTCAGATCCGGATCAGGAGCCCGAACCGAGGCACTTGTTGGTTTTGGTGTTGAAGTTACCGCACTTCTTGCCGACCCAGTCGCCGACCAGGTCCTTGGAGCCGTCGAGCTCCTTCGACCAGGCGTCGCCCGCGACAAGACCCGGGGTCTTCCACACCACGTCGAACTGGCCGTTGGCTTTGATTTCGCCAATGAACACCGGCTTGGTGATGTGATGGTTCGGAAGCATCTTGGAGGTGCCGCCGGTCAGGTTCTTGGCTTCGATGCCGGGGAGCGCATCGATCACCTTGTCCGGATCGGTCGACTTCACCTTCTCGACCGCCTTGATCCACATGTCGAAGCCGATCACGTGCGCTTCCATCGGATCGTTGGTCACGCGCTTCGGATTCTTGGTGTAGGTCTGCCACGCCTTGATGAACTTCTCGTTCTCCGGCGACTTGATCGACTGGAAATAGTTCCAGGCGGCGAGATGGCCGAGCAGCGGCTTGGTGTCGATGCCGGCGAGTTCTTCCTCACCCACCGAGAACGCGACGACCGGGATGTCCTTCGCCTTGATGCCCTGGTTGCCGAGCTCCTTGTAGAAAGGAACGTTGGCGTCGCCGTTGATGGTCGAGACCACAGCGGTCTTCTTGCCGGCCGAGCCGAACTTCTTGATGTCGGCCACGATCGTCTGCCAGTCGGAATGACCGAACGGCGTGTAGTTGATCATGATGTCTTCCTGGGCGACACCCTTGGACTTCAGATAGGCTTCCAGGATCTTGTTGGTGGTGCGCGGATAGACGTAGTCGGTGCCCGCGAGCACCCAGCGCTTCACCTTCTCGTCCTTCATCAGATAGTCGACGGCGGGGATTGCCTGCTGGTTCGGCGCGGCGCCGGTGTAGAACACGTTGCGCTCGCTCTCCTCGCCCTCGTACTGCACGGGGTAGAACAGGATGCTGTTCAGCTCCTTGAACACCGGGAGCACCGACTTGCGCGACACCGAGGTCCAGCAGCCGAACACGACCGAGACCTTGTCCTTGGTGATCAGCTCGCGCGCCTTCTCGGCGAACAGCGGCCAGTTCGAAGCGGGATCGACGACCACGGCTTCGAGCTTCTTGCCGTTGACGCCGCCCTTCTTGTTCTGCTCGTCGATCAGGAAGAGGATGGTGTCCTTCAGCGTGGTTTCGCTGATGGCCATGGTGCCGGAGAGGGAGTGAAGCACGCCGACCTTGATGGTGTCGTCCGCGGCTTTCGCACCAGAAATGGAAGCCAGACCAAGCATCAGTCCGGCGGTCGCGGCGAGAACGCCACGGCGGCTAAATGGCGCCGCTATATCGTGAGTGGATTTGCTATGCATGAGTGTCTCATCTCCCTGACGCAGACGTGAAAAACGCTGCGAAACGGCCCCAACGGCCGCCTGCGATTAACGGATTCGCAAGAACTGTGCCATGGATTAGACACCCTTCAACCGATTGTTTTTGCTGGTGAAATTGACAGAAAACGAAGTATCGCACAGGCCGCGCCGCCTAAACATTGAGCAACTCTAATGTATGCGAATGCGGCAGGCAGGTTATTTTCTGAGCAAATTTGTCACTCTGGCTAAATTTCCGGCATAACTATTTCTGCACCGCGATCGCCGTTTCTGTGGGGCGTGCCTTGAAAGCGCCGCCTCAATGTTCCATATGAGGTCGAGGTCTCTTGCGAATCAGGAGACCGTTGCGAGCCGCGTGTTCTTAAGCCCTTACGGGCGTCTGGCTTGCCCCATCCCATCAAGCCATCCGACACCCCAAACACGCAGGTGTCCCACTCGACACCCTTTTGCGCGCGCCGCGCCGAATGCGCCGGGCGCCCGCTTTTGACATGGAAAGAACCCATCTTTTGACTTCGTTTCAGGATTTCGGCCTCGCCGAGCCCATCGCCCGTGCTCTCACCGAAGAGAACTACGTCACCCCCACCCCCATCCAAGCCCAGACAATTCCGACCGCGCTGACCGGCCGCGACGTCGTCGGCATCGCCCAAACCGGAACCGGCAAGACCGCGTCCTTCGCGCTGCCGATCCTGCACCGCCTGCTCGAGAATCGCATCAAGCCGCAGCCGAAGACGACCCGCGTCCTGGTGCTGTCGCCGACCCGCGAACTGTCCGGCCAGATCCTCGACAGTTTCAACGCCTATGGCCGTCACATCCGCCTGTCCTCGACGCTCGCCATCGGCGGCGTGCCGATGGGCCGTCAGGTCCGCTCGCTGATGCAGGGCGTCGAGGTGCTGGTCGCCACCCCCGGTCGTTTGCTCGACCTCGTGCAGAGCAACGGACTGAAGCTTGGCAGCGTCGAATTCCTCGTGCTCGACGAGGCGGACCGCATGCTCGACATGGGCTTCATCAACGACATCCGCAAAATCGTCGCCAAGCTGCCGATCAAGCGGCAGACGCTGTTCTTCTCGGCCACCATGCCGAAGGACATCGCCGAGCTGGCCGACGCCATGCTGCGCGACCCCGCCCGCGTCGCGGTGACCCCGGTCTCCTCGACCGTGGAGCGCATCCAGCAGCGCATCATCCAGGTCGACTTCTCCGCCAAGCCGGCGTTCCTCGCCCAGCTGTTGAAGCAGGAGCAGGTCAACCGCGCGCTGGTTTTCACCCGCACCAAACACGGCGCGGACAAGGTGGTGAAGACGCTCGAGAAGGCCGGCATCCCCGCCAGCGCCATCCACGGCAACAAGTCGCAGAACCACCGCGAACGGACACTCGCTCTGTTCCGCACCGGCGAGATCCGTACCCTGGTCGCCACCGATATCGCCGCCCGCGGCATCGATGTCGACGGCATCACCCACGTCATCAATTTCGATCTGCCCAACGTGCCGGAGACCTATGTGCACCGCATCGGGCGCACCGCGCGCGCGGGTGCCGAGGGCACCGCGATCTCGCTGGTCGCAGGCGGCGAGGAACTCGCCTATCTCCGCGACATCGAGCGGCTGATCAAAGTGGCGCTGCCGCGTGAGGATCGCCGCACCGACGCCGGCCGCCGCGATGCGGGCCCTCCCCCGCAGCAGCAACGACAGGGTCGGCCGGGCCGCCCGGGCCAGCGTCCGCAAGGCGCAAGGCATGGTGAGGGACGCCACGCTGACGGTCGCCGTGCCGACGAAAGGCATGCGGACGGGCGCCACCACAGTGCCGCCAAGCAGGGCGACGGAAGGCCCGGCAGTGGCCCGAAGGCAGCTCCTCGCAGCCGCTCCGGAGGCAAGGCGCATTCTTCGCCAAACGCCCGTCCGGAACAGCGTTCCGCGCATAGCGCCGGGGCGTCTGATGGGATACAAGGCGTTGCCTTTTTGCGCCGCGAGAGTCGGCCGAACGGCCAACCGAACCGCAAACCCCATTCGCACTAGCCGTCCACGACCTGGAGAAATTCATGGCTAAGGAAGAGCTGATCCAGTTCGAAGGACTGGTCACCGAAATCCTCCCCGACGCGCGCTACCGCGTGCAGCTCGACGCCGGACACGAGATCGTCGCCTACACCGCCGGCAAGATGAAGAAGAACCGCATCAAGACTCTGGCGGGCGACCGCGTGACGGTAGAGATGTCGCCCTATGACCTCGAAAAGGGCCGGCTGATTTTCCGCCACAAGGACGAACGTCCGAGCGGGATGGGCGGACCTCCGCGTCCCGGACAGCGCGGCGGCCAGTTCCGCCGCCGCTAGCGGGGGCCCAGCGCGCGAGCGCGGACCTGTAATTCCGACGTGTATGCTGATCCGCCGTGACCATCACGGCGGATCAAAAAATCGTGCACGTCAGCATTGTTTTGGGTGTCTGTTTCCAATAAAATGACTTAATCGATTTTCGGCCGGACGACATTAGCATCCACCGGTACAGCCGGTTCAGACACGCTGACGACCCTTCCAAAAATTCGATCTAACCTGTCCGCGCAAGCGGGCTCTGACATTGTGTTATCTGAGAAGGGACTACCCCCATGAGCATGGGAACCGTGAAGTGGTTTAACGCGACCAAAGGCTTCGGCTTCATCCAGCCCGACGATGGCGGCCAGGACGTGTTCGTTCACATCAGCGCTGTGGAGCGTGCAGGCCTCGGCACGCTGCGCGAAGGTCAGAAGATCTCCTACGAGATCGTCGCCGACCGCCGTTCCGGCAAGTCGGCAGCCGACAACCTCCGCTCCGCCGGCTGAGCCTACCGCTTACGGGCCCCGATCGGCTCGAGCGAACCAATCAATGAAAAGGCCGGGCGCGATGCCCGGCCTTTTTTTATTCCAGGATCTGCTCTCGTATTTCAGCACGGCGACTTTACACCCGTGTAAGGAACGCAGGTGACCTGGCGCGGCCGCGTGTAGGAGACATCGCTCAGCGTGATGCCCGTCTTCAGGACGAATTTGACAGAAGGCGTGTAGACGTAACTCGCCTGACTGAAGATAAGGTAGGTCGACGCGATCAAGAGCGATGGCGGAATCATCGAGGTGACCGTGGTGCCAGCTACCAGAGTCGGGGGCGGAGCCGTCAGCGTGGCCTGCGTCGCACCGTTGGCAATGGTGGCGGACTTGCTCCATTGAATCTTGGCGACCTTGCTTGAGTCGATATAGATCTGAAGGACCGTGCCGTTCACGAGCGTAGCGTCGTACGGCATGATCATCGATATGCTTGCCGTGAACGTGTCCTGCATGTCGCCATCGTCGACCGATGTCGACTGCGACGTCAAATCGGACAGAGTCCGTGCAATCATTGTGACTTTGCGATTGATCGCCACGGCCGATGAAAATTCGACGGTCCCGAAGAACATCACCAGCATCAGCGGCACGATGACCGCGAACTCGGTCGCCGCGATCGCACGCGTGTCGGCGACGAAGTCGCGCACGGAGTTACGGGCATTCCTCCAGATATTCGCAATCGCCTGCATCTGTCCGCTCGGATCCATCTGTCTCAGAAGGGTTCATTCTTGAAGGCCGCGGTCGCAATCAGCAGCCGCTTGTTGTTGCAGCCCATGTTGAAGCCAAGGCCAGTGACGAAGAGCGGCCACTGATAGAACAGCCGCACCACGACGACCTGGTTGGCGGCCCCGGCACTGTACTGCACGCCGGTTGGATTGAAGCTGCAGGAATCACCATAATTGGTGAGGCTCAGCGCTCCGAACGAGTTTGTACTCACGACGTCGACGTAGAGCTTGGTGCAATCAAACAGCGCCGGGATCTGGCTGCAGACGTAAGCCTTGAACGTCGTTTGCGAGCAGGGTGTGCTGACGCCGGAGACCGCGCAGGCCGTGAGCGTGCCGGATTGCGCCTGCCCGGTCAGCAACACGCGCGCAGAATTTTGCGAGGCACTCTCGAGCACCTGGCTCGCCAGGAACATCAGCGCCGACTCGATGATGGCGAACAGCAACGCAAAGAACATCGGCGCAACGAGCGCGAACTCGACGGCTGCGGAGCCGCGGCGGCTGCCACGAAACCGGCGCAACGTGGCGAGGAGCCTGAATCTCGTAGGTGCAGGCGAAGGCATCAAATTCCCCAGCAGCAGCAATCATCTGCCATGTTCAATAGCGGAAACTGATTGTTTAAGTGTTTCAGGCGATCCGCACCCGGCGGCCCGGGCCGTTAAGAGCGCGTTAACCGCGAACGACCCGGACCAGGGAGACGAGGACACGGAAAGAGAAACTCGCGCGCGTGCGGCGGGCGGGGACGATCCTTGCCCCCAAATCCGCCAATCAAACTTGCTGGTTGGTCTTACTTGGTTCGTCTTACTTGGTTCGTCTTGCTCAGTTCGCCTTAGTCAGTTCGTCTTGGCGCCCGCACCGGCACTGCCGCTCGCCGAGCTGCTCAACGAACCGGCCTGGCTCATCGTGCTGTTGAAGTAGGTGTCGCTGTCGCCGAGCGTCACGCGGCGCTGGCAAAGCGGCGCGCAGCTGTAGGACTCGCGTTCGATCCCGCGATAGACGGTAACGAGCCGGTCGCTCGGACCTTCGACCTGGACCTGGCGGTCGACCAGGATCTCGCCGCCGCGGTCGAGCGCGATGAAATTGGTGGCGCCATAGCCCTTTCCGGTGACGACGATCATGCCGCCGGGCTGGAGCGTGACGTCGGCGATCAGGGGATTGCCGACCACGATGGTTGCCACCTTGCCAGGCAGCCGCACCAGCTTGGCCTGGTCGACATTGACGGCGATGGTATCGGCGGACTCGGCAATGACGGCAGCCGGCGATGCCAGCACCGCTGTCGCAACCAGAAGACAGACGCGCGCATGACGGCGCAGCAGTTGTTTACGCATACTCTTACCCCCGGGACGTCACAAACCGGCAGAAGCGATCAGATAACAGCCGAGCCGGTGCCCGACCCGGCTAACCTGCCCTCAATTCGTGAACGTTCCGCAAACTCTCGGACTATTGTTTGAACGGACTGGCGTTCGCGGCTCTCGAGAACCTAGCGGCGGAACGGATAGGCAAGCTGCCCTCCGATTTCCTTCGGCATGGTGGCTTCATCCTTGCCGTAATCCTGCGGCAGTTGCCCCTCGGGCATGCGGAAAGTGCCGAACAGCAAGTCCCAGATCGGGAACGTGCCGGCAAAATTGGTGTCGCCGCCCTCTGCTAGCGCGGTGTGGTGCCAACGGTGGAACACCGGCGTCGCCAACACATATTTGAACGGCCCGAAGGTCCAGTTCAGGTTGGCGTGCACGAAGGCCGAATGGAAGGTCGTGAACGGGGCGAGCCAGACCATGGCGTTCGGCGAAATGCCGGCCATCAGCAGCACGACGTCGACCGCGATGGTACCGAGCACGAGATTGACGGGATGGAAGCGTGCCGCAGAAATCCAGCTGATCTCCTCCGAGGAGTGGTGGATCGCGTGGTACTTCCAGAACCCACCGCCGTGGAACAACCGGTGCAGCCAGTACAGCATGAAATCGGACAGCACCAGGAACAGCATGGCCTGGACCCAGAGCGGCAATAGCGCCAGCGAGCCGTGGCCATTGTCGTAGAAGGCGATGAGCCCGTCGGCATCATGGATGTTGAAGACGAAGCTCGCACCGACGATCAGAAGGCCGATCCGCATGACACGTGCGAACACCGGAACGATAAACCAGTAGCAGATGTCCGTGACGATCTCCCGCTTGCGCCACCACGGCACGCCGGGATTGCAGGCCCAGACATGCTCGAGCACGGTGAAGACCACCGCGAGCGCGAAGGTCGCGGGGATCACCTTCGCGATGGTCTCGCCAAGCATCAGGGCGATTTCCATGGGCAGGCTCGACATTGTCGCCTCTCTTGCGAATTGCTGGTCCCGCCTACGCGTACTCCCCCAAATTTAAGGGAGGGTGAAGCCGGTGCTGCGCTTGCTGCACATCCGGAACCGGAACGAATTGCAGCTGGCTGCCTTAAGGCGAAATTCACTCTGGCCAGCGGCAAGCGCGTTTGCCCGATCGAATTAACTCTCCCGAAAGAGCTCGGATCTCATGGTCGTTGCGTCAAGCACACCGCCGAACGAGGCGATCCCACCCCAGATGGAGTTTTGTTCATGAAGAACCTGATTGCGCGTTTCGCGAAAGATGAATCCGGCGCCACCGCCATCGAATACGGTCTGATTGCCGCCGGCATCGCGCTGGCCATCATCACCGTCGTCAACAATCTCGGCACCACGCTGAACGCCAAGTTCACCTCGATCAGCAGCTCGCTGAAGTAGGCGATCGATCAACGACTGCAAAAGCCCCGGATTTCCGGGGCCTTTGTTTTTAAGACGGCGAGTTCCAGTGGCGTTGAGCAAGTACAGAACCGATGCCGTGGTCGCGGCGAACGCGGCCGAGGCGGCGCAGACCGGCTCGCCGGCTTACTGGGTCTGCCTGGCCCTGCTGCTTGCGACCGTCGCGCTCGCCGCACGCATCGCCTCCCTCTGGTGAGCACGCCTTCGGCTGGTTCTACCCCTCAAGACCGCCGCCGCCGTTTTCGGTTTGTTTAGCACTGCCGGCTAGAATCCGGCGACGCCAGCTCCGCGGCACACCCAGGCCTCAAGACGCAGCCCATGATCCTCGACCTTGCGCGCCTTCTGCTCTTCCCGGCCCTGATGGCGTTTGCCGCCGCAAGCGATCTCTTCACGATGACGATCTCCAACCGCGTATCGCTGGCGCTGGTCGCCGGCTTTTTCGCGCTCGCTCTCGCCGGTGGCATGGCACCTTACGAGATGCTGGGCCATGTCGGCGCCGGCGCGCTCGTCCTAGTCGTGGCCTTCACCTGTTTTGCGATGGGCTGGGTCGGTGGCGGCGATGCCAAGGTGGCGGCCTCCGTCGCGCTTTGGTTCGGGTTCGCACAGCTGATGAACTTCCTGCTCTACGCCTCGCTGTTCGGCGGGGCGCTGACGCTGCTCCTGCTCCAGTTCCGGCAGTGGCCGCTGCCTTACGGGCTCGCTGGCCAGACCTGGCTCGCGCGGCTGCACGCCAAGGACAGCGGCATTCCCTACGGCATCGCGCTCGCACTGAGCGCGCTGATGGTCTACCCGGAGACCGAATGGGTGAAGGCGATCGACCTCGCTCACCTCGCATTGCGCTGAACGCATCGGGTAAACCCGGCGTTAAGGCGATTTAGATACGCCTCATTAACCATGCTTTGACGAATAGCTGGTCAACTGCCGATTACGGCGGCGTCAGCGTCGCGGCGTTTGTTGGAAAGTGAAGCGTATGAATAGGGCACGCATTGTCGTCCTGACGGTCGCCATCTGCGCCGGCGGTGTCGCCGCGTATCTGGCGAGCGGCTCGGACAATTCTGCACCGCCTCCTGCTCCGGTCGCGCAGCTTCCCACCGTCGACGTCCTGGTCGCGAAAAACGACATCGGCCTCGGCCAGACCGTCAAGCCGGAAGACGTGCAATGGCAGACCTGGCCGTCCGCGACCGCCAGCGCCACCTTCATCCGCCGCAACGAGCGCCCCGAGGGGGTAACCCAGGTCACCGGCTCGATCGCACGATCTCCCTTCATCCAGGGCGAGCCGATCCGGGACCAGAAGCTGGTCAAGGCCGAAGGCTCCGGCTTCATGGCGGCAATCCTGCCCACCGGCATGCGGGCGATCTCGACCGAGATCTCGCCGGAAACCGGCGCAGGCGGCTTCATCCTGCCCAACGACCGCGTCGACGTGCTTTTGACGCGCCGTCTCAAGAACCCGGACCAGAGCAGCGGCGCTCCCGATGTCGTCACGTCCGAGATCATCCTGGCCAATATCCGCGTCCTGGCCATCGACCAGGCTCCCAAGGAGAAGGACGGCCAGAACGCGGTGGTCGGCAAGACCGTCACTCTCGAACTCAATCCTGCGCAGACTGCGACGCTCTCCTCCGCACGCCAGAGCGGCACGCTGTCGCTGGCGCTGCGCAGCATCGTCGATGTCAAGCTGAGCGAGATCACGCTCGATGACTCCGCACAGAAGCGCGAGGGCATTTCGATCATTCGGTACGGTATCCCAAGCTCGACGGCGAAGGCACGATGAGGACTGTCGACATGAAATGCAGGGCGAATTTGGCGACGATGCGAACCCCGGTGGTCCGCGCCCTGTCGTTTTCGGCCGCCGTCGCGCTCGCGCTCAACCCGGTGCTCACCCCTGTGGTCGCCGCCGACTATCGCCCTGTGGCGCAGGCTGCGGCCGACGGTCAGATGAACGCGCGATTCCTCTCGCTCGGCATCGGCAAGTCGATCGTGATCGACCTTCCGCGCGACATCAAGGACGTGCTTGTCGCCGATCCGAAGATCGCCAACGCGGTCGTCCGCTCGGCGCAGCGTGCCTACATCATTGGCGCCTCGATCGGGCAGACCAACATCGTGTTCTTCGATTCCGCCGGCCAGCAGATCGCGGCCTATGACATCGCGGTCAAGCGCGACCTCAACGGCGTGCGGGCCGCGCTGAAGCAGGTCCTGCCGAACTCAGACATCCAGATCGACGGGCTAGGCGACGGCATCATCTTGACCGGCTCGGCCGCGAATCCGGCCGAAGCCCAGCAGGCCAACGACCTCGCCGTGCGCCTCGCCGGCGGCCCCGAGAAGGTCGTGAACTCGATCGTGGTCCGCGGCCGCGATCAGGTCATGCTCAAGGTGACGGTCGCGGAAGTGCAGCGCAGCATCGTCAAGCAGCTCGGAATCGACCTCACCGCCAACCTCAGCTACGGCACCTCGGTCGTCAGCTTCAGCAACTCCAATCCGTTCACGGCTCTTGGCCACAACCTCGTCGACGGCAATAACCTGACCACGAAGTTCGGCGCGGCCCCGTCGGTGCAGGCCACGCTGCGTGCGATGGAGACCGCGGGCGTGATCCGGACGCTGGCCGAACCGAACCTGACCGCGATCTCCGGTGAATCGGCAACGTTCATTGCCGGCGGTGAATTTCCGGTGCCTGCGGGCTATGCGTGCGACCCCACCACGCACGTCTGTACCACCCAGATCAGCTTCAAGAAGTTCGGCATCTCGCTCAACTTCACCCCCGTCGTTCTCACGGAGGGCAAGATCAGCCTGCGGGTAATGACCGAGGTGTCCGAGCTCTCGAACGAAAACGCGATCACGCTGTCCCAGGCCGTGACCTCGACCTCGGTCAACTCGCTCACGGTGCCCTCGATCAAGACCCGCCGCGCAGAAACCTCGCTGGAAATTCCCTCAGGCGGCGCGATGGCGATGGCTGGCCTGATCCAGCAGCAGACCAAGCAAGCGGTCAGCGGACTGCCAGGTCTGATGCAGCTCCCGGTCCTCGGCACGCTGTTCCGTAGCCGCGACTTCGTCAACAACGCGACCGAGCTGGTCGTGATCGTGACGCCCTACATCGTTCGCGCAGTTGCGCAAAAGGACCTGTCGCGGCCGGATGATGGCTTCTCCGCACCGGCTGATCCGCAGGCCGAACTGCTCGGCAACATCAACCGCATCTACGGCGTGCCCGGCCGGACCGAACCGGCCAAGAACTACCGCGGCACCTACGGCTTCATCACCGACTGAGGCGGAACGGGGACTTCATGAAGATCACTAGACCACCCCAGATTCGCAGGCGCGCCATCCACCTCGGCGGCGCGCTCGTCGGCATGGCGCTCGCCCTAGGCGGCTGCCAGCATGACGAAGCGGTCACGGCCTCCATTCCCGACGACTACAAGCAGCGTCATCCGATCGCGATCGAGGAGCAGAATCGTTCCATCGTCGTCTTCGTCGGCCATGCCCGCGGCGGCTTGACCGCCGCCCAGCGCGCCGACGTGATGGGCGTCGCGTCGGCCTGGATGCACGAAGGCACCGGCGCGATCCGGATCGACGTACCGTCCGGCACGCCCAACGCGCGTCCGGTCGCGGACACCATGCGCGAAATCCAGGCAATGCTGTCGGCGGCGGGCGTTCCGCCGCGCGGCATCAACGCCCGCTCTTACACGCCGGACGACAAGCGATTCCTGCCGCCGATCCGCCTCACCTATTCCAAGATCGCCGCAGTCGCGGGTCCCTGCGGCCTGTGGCCGGAAGATATCGGCCCTTCGATGAAGAACAAGAGCTGGTTCGAGAACAAGGACTACTACAATTACGGCTGCGCCTATCAGCGCAACCTCGCAGCGATGGTCGACAATCCGTCGGATCTCGAGCAGCCGCGGCCCGAAACGCCGTCCTACACGCCGCGGCGGACCGCCGCGTTCGAGAAGTATCGCAAGGGAATGCCGACGGCGGTCGCCTATCCTGAGGCCGACAAGGCCAAACTCAGCGACACCGGCAGATGATCAGCTACGCTCGCCAGCCCCAAGAAGATCAGTCCGAGGCATCGCTCCCACCGGTCGAGGAGCATATTGCGCCGGCGCCCCGCGTTTCCGTCCAGGCTTTCTGCGAGACCGTGGAAACGGCGGCCGCCGTGCAGTCAGCCGGCGAAGATCGCCGTCTCGGCAAGGCCCATCTGAAGATCCAGATGGGCGGAATGGCGGCTGCGGTGGAAGCCTACCGCTCGGCCCCCACGCCGAACGTGATCGTGCTCGAAAGCGACGGCCGCAACGACCTCCTGGGCGGGCTCGACCATCTCGCGACCGTCTGCGATGCCGGCACCCGCGTGGTCGTGATCGGCCGCATCAACGACGTCACGCTCTACCGCGAGCTGGTCCGCCGCGGCGTCAGCGACTACGTGCTCGCGCCGGTCGGCGCGATCGACGTCGTGCGCTCGATCTGCAACCTGTTCTCGGCGCCGGAAGCCAAGGCCGTCGGCCGCATTATCGCCGTGGTCGGGGCCAAGGGCGGCGTCGGCGCATCAACCATCTCCCACAATGTCGCCTGGGCGATCGCCCGCGATCTCGCGATGGACGCGGTCGTCGCCGACCTCGACCTCGCCTTCGGCACGGCCGGACTCGACTACAACCAGGATCCACCGCAGGGCATTGCCGACGCCGTATTCTCACCCGATCGCGTCGACACCGCCTTCGTCGACCGCCTTCTGTCGAAATGCACCGACCACCTCAGTCTGCTGGCGGCGCCGGCGACGCTCGACCGGGTCTACGATTTCGGCGCCGACGCCTTCGATTCCGTGTTCGACACGTTGCGCTCCACGATGCCCTGCATCGTCCTCGACGTTCCGCACCAATGGTCGGGCTGGACGAAACGCGCCCTGATCGGAGCGGACGACATCCTGATCGTGGCGGCGCCCGACCTCGCCAATTTGCGCAACACCAAGAACCTGTTCGATCTCCTGAAGGCCGCGCGCCCCAACGACCGGCCGCCGCTCTACTGCCTGAACCAGGTCGGCGTGCCGAAACGGCCCGAAATCGCCGCGGCGGAGTTCGCCAAGGCGATCGAGAGCCAGCCGGTCGTCTCGATTCCGTTCGAGCCGCAGATCTTCGGCTCGGCGGCCAATAACGGCCAGATGATCGCGGAGATCTCGGCCAACCATAAGTCGATCGAGATGTTCCTTCAGATCGCCCAGCGCCTGACCGGCCGCAGCGAAACGAAGAAGCAAAAGTCGTCCCTGCTTTCACCCCTGATTGACAAGTTGCGGGGAAAATAGGTCGCCGCATGGAGTTTTTAAGTGTTCGGTAAGCGTAGCGGAACAGACGCCGACGCCCGGGCCCCGAAGCCCGGTGCCGTGTCGCCAGAGCCTGCCCAGGCTTCGGCGCCCGCCATGTCGCGCGTGCCGCCGCCGCCGGCAATCTCCTCGCCGCCGCTCGCCCCGGCGAAGCCTGCGCCGACCATGGAAGCCCGCCGCTCGGACAATTATTACGAGGTCAAGGCGACCATCTTCGGCGCGCTGATCGAGGCCATCGACCTCGCCCAGCTTGCCAAGCTCGATTCGGAGTCCGCGCGCGAGGAAATCCGGGACATCGTCAACGAGATCATCGCGATCAAGAACATCGTGATGTCGATCGCCGAGCAGGAAGAGCTGCTCGACGACATCTGCAACGACGTCCTCGGCTACGGTCCGCTGGAGCCGCTGTTGTCGCGCGACGACATCGCCGACATTATGGTCAACGGCGCCGACACCGTCTACATCGAGGTCGCCGGCAAGATCCAACGCACCGGTATCCGCTTCCGCGACAATCAGCAGCTCCTCAACATCTGCCAGCGTATCGTCAGCCAGGTCGGCCGGCGCGTCGACGAATCCTCGCCGATCTGCGACGCCCGCCTGGCCGACGGCTCCCGCGTCAACGCCATCGTGCCCCCGCTGTCAATCGACGGCCCCACGCTCACGATCCGCAAGTTCAAGAAGGACAAGCTGACGCTCGATCAGCTCGTCAAGTTCGGCGCAATCTCGCCGGAAGGCGCGGAAATCCTCCAGATCATCGGCCGCGTCCGCTGCAACGTGCTGATCTCCGGCGGTACCGGCTCGGGCAAGACCACGTTGCTCAACTGCCTGACCAACTACATCGAGCACGACGAGCGCGTCATCACCTGCGAGGACGCCGCCGAACTCCAGCTCCAGCAGCCGCACGTGGTGCGACTGGAAACCCGCCCGCCCAACATCGAGGGCGAGGGCCAGGTCACCATGCGCGAGCTGGTGCGCAACTGCCTGCGTATGCGTCCCGAGCGCATCATCGTCGGCGAAGTCCGCGGACCCGAGGCGTTCGACCTGCTCCAGGCCATGAACACCGGCCATGACGGCTCGATGGGCACGCTGCACGCCAACAATCCGCGCGAGGCGCTATCGCGCTGCGAATCCATGATCACGATGGGCGGCTTCTCCCTGCCTTCACGCACCATCCGCGAGATGATCTGCGCCTCGATCGACGTCATCGTCCAGGCCGCGCGCCTGCGCGACGGTTCACGCCGCATCACCCACATCACCGAAGTGATGGGCATGGAAGGCGACACCATCATCACCCAGGACGTGTTCCTCTACGACATGGTCGGCGAGGACGCCAACGGCAAGATCATCGGCCGGCACCGGTCGACCGGAATCGGCCGCCCGAAATTCTGGGAACGCGCCCGCTATTACGGCGAAGAGAAGCGCCTTGCCGCGGCGCTCGACGCGGCGGAAGTGGCGCCCACGACGTGAGCAGGTCAACGCAGCCATGAACATGCAAGTCCTTGCCCTCGCCTTCCTTGCCACCGCCACCGTCGGCGGCCTCGCCTGGGTCTTCCTTTATCCAATGCTGTCCGGGGAACGGAAGGCCGAGAGCCGCCGCGCCTCGATCTCGCGGGCCGAGGCGCCCACGGCCCGCGCCGCCGAGAAGACGCAGCGCTCGCGCCGCGAGCAGGTCGAAACCTCGCTCAAGGATCTCGAGGCGCGGCGCCAGCAGGAGAAGAGCGTACCGCTCAGTGTCCGCCTGTCGCAGGCCGGCCTCGATTGGGCGCCGCAGAAATTCTGGATCGTGTCCGCCGTCGTGGCGGGCGTGCTGTTCGCAGTCGCCTTGTTCATCGGCGGCGGCCTGCTCGGTGCCGCCGGCTTCGCGTTTGCCGGCGGCCTCGGTCTGCCCCGCTGGGCGCTCGGCTTCCTGAAGAAGCGCCGTGAAAACAAGTTCCTGGCCGCCTTGCCCGATGCCGTCGACGTCATCGTCCGCGGCATCAAGGCGGGCCTGCCGCTGTTCGAATCGATCAAGGTGGTCGCCGCCGACGCGCCAGAGCCGCTGCGCTCCGAGTTTCTGTCCATCATCGAGACGCAGGCGATCGGCATGCCGCTCGGCGAGGCCTGCACGCGGCTCTACGATCGCATGCCGCTGCCCGAGGCCAATTTCTTCGGCATCGTCATCTCCATCCAGCAGAAATCGGGCGGCAACCTCTCCGAAGCGCTCGGCAACCTTTCCAAGGTGCTGCGCGACCGCAAGAAGATGAAAGAGAAGATCCAGGCGATGTCGATGGAAGCCAAGGCCTCGGCCGGCATCATCGGCTCGCTGCCGCCGATCGTGATGTTCCTCGTCTACCTCACAACGCCAGGATACATCTCGATGCTTTGGACTCATCCCACCGGCCAGCTCATGCTGGTCGGCTGTGTTGTCTGGATGTCGATCGGCATCATGGTGATGAAGAAGATGATCAATTTCGACTTCTGATGGTGTCTTATGGTAGAGTTCCTCGTTGCGAAACTTCACGACGTCCACTTCATGACGATGCTGCTGGCGGCCATTGCCGCCAGCGCCACCGTCTATACGCTGGTGATGCCGCTGTTCGCCGGCGAGGGCCTTTCCAAGCGCATGAAGGCGGTGGCGAACGAACGTGAGCGCATCCGGCAGCGCGAGCGCGAGCGCCTCCACAAGAGTGAAAAAGTCTCGCTGCGCCAGACGCCGAAGCAGCTCGTCTCGAAGGTCGTCGATGACTTCAACCTGACCAAATGGCTCGCGCAGGAAGCTGCGCGGGACAAGCTCATCATGGCCGGCTATCGAGGCCAGGCGCCCTACATCACCTTCCTGTTTGCCCGCCTGGTTGCCCCGATCGTGCTGTTCGTCGGTTCGGTCGTCTACGTGTTCCTGATCGCGCATATGCAGCAGTCCATGCCGATCAAGATCGGCATCTGCGTCGGTGCGGCCTATCTCGGACTCCAGGCGCCGATGCTGTTCCTCAGGAACGCGATCTCCAAGCGCCAACTCTCGATCAAGCGCGCCTTTCCCGATGCGCTCGACCTGCTCCTGATCTGCATCGAATCCGGCATGTCGGTCGAGATGGCGTTCCGGAAGGTCGCGGTCGAAATCGTGGGCCAGTCGATCGCGCTATCGGAGGAGTTCACCCTGACCACGGCCGAGCTGTCGTATTTGCAGGATCGCAAGGTCGCCTACGAGAACCTCGCGCGGCGCACCGGGCTCGAGGGCGTCAAGTCGGTATGTCTCGCGCTCCAGCAGGCGGAGCGTTACGGCACCCCGCTCGGCCAATCCTTGCGGGTGATGGCGCAGGAAAACCGCGACATGCGCATGAACGAAGCCGAGAAAAAGGCCGCGGCACTGCCGCCGAAGCTGACGGTACCGATGATCCTGTTCTTCCTGCCGGTGCTGTTCGTCGTCATCCTTGGACCGACTGGCATCAAGGTCACCGAGATGCAATGACCTTAGACGTGGACCGCGTACGGTCCGAGGATGCCTTCAAGATTGGAAGATCAAGATCGGAAGATCACGTCTGATCAGTCGGGCAGGCCGAGCGAGGCGACCGGCGTCCGCTTCGGCGCACCACGCCGGACGTCGCTGCGGGTCAACATTTCCTTGAGATAGGCGACATTGGCCGTAGCCTGGTCCGGCGGCAGGTCCGCCTTCACAATAGTCTCGGCTTCGGCGAAGCGGCCCTGGAGACCGACGACAAGACCGAGATTCTGCCGCACCCGCGCGCTTGCGTGCGGCGAGGCATAGGCTTGGCGCAGCGCGTCTTCGGCCTTCGGCAGATCTCTCGACAACATGTAGGACAGGCCGAGATTGGAGAGCACGCCGGGATCGCCAGGCGCGATCTTGAGCGCACTCGCATAGTAGGAGCGCGCTTCCTCGTGACGCCCCATCTGATCGAGCGCGGTACCCTGCACCGAGAGCAGGCGCCAATCCGGGTTATCGGGCGAATGCGCCTTCGACAGCACGTCGAAGGCTTGCTGGAAATTGCCGTTGTCGGAGAGCGCGCGGCCGTATTGGGCCATCAGCGCCTTGTTGCCGGGATTGGCGATGGTCGCCTGCTCGAGCACGGCGGCAGCCTGGGCGCGCTGGCCGTTGGCGCGCAGGGCCTGGCCGTAGGCGAGCGCCGCGTCGGCGTCCTTGGGATTGGCACGATAGCGCTCGCCATAGACTTCAGCAGCGCGCGCGGGATCGGTGGGAGCGGCTTCCGCCCGCGGCCCGACCGAGCCCGTGACGTCGGAGAGTTTCGACATCGCCGTGCAGCCGCCGAGACCCATGGCCACCGCTGCGACCAGCGAGGTGGACGCAAGAAGCCGGGCAAGACTTAACCGTTCACGACTGAACCGTTGACGCATGACGCTTTGACTCTCGAGCCGATTGATCGAGCCGAACGCGCCAGCAATAGACTGTTAACCCTAACGGCCGGTTAATGCTCCCGGCCCGGGCCCGTCACTGCGGCGCCTGCGGCGGCACCTCGCCGCCGAGACCCGCATCGAGGCCGAGCGCCTTCGCCTGCTCGTTCAGGTCCCGCAGCAATTGCAGTCGTTGCCGCGTCTCGATCGCGACATCGATGCCCGGACGCACGACCCTCGGCAATTCGCGTCGAAGATCGTCACGATTGACCAGACGCCTCGCGCGGAGCTCGTCGAGCTGAACGTCGTCGATGCCGAGCACATTTGCAGATTGCTCGATCAGTCGGCGCAGTAGTGACGTCACCGCGGCCTCGACATCATGCTTGCGTGCGGATCTCGAGAACTTGCTTTCCAGATCGGCCCAGACATGAGAGGTCACGAGATAGACGTGGAGCAAATTGGCCCAATCCACCTCGTCGTCGGCATAGAAGGCGCGGCGCAGCAGGAGCCGGCGCGCGAATGCTGCGACCTGATTCCGTTTCAGCGTGGTGCATGCGTCGATCTCGATGCCCGATTGGACGGCCGGATCTCGGGAAAAATCCCGTCCGGCCGGCAGTCTGACGACGCCGTGCGGCAGGTTGGAATCGAGCGGCCTGAAGACACCATCCTTGCGCGGACGTGAGTAGCGGGCGATCGCGAAGCGATACTCTGTGCGGCCGCCATGGGACATCGGGTCGGACATCGGGCCGAAATGGATGACGTTGAAGCCGGCATCGTCACCGGCCTGCCCGGTCGATGACGGACAGGACAGGACGTAGATCGTGCGCCAGAATGCTTCAGCGCTCTCGCTCGACGTGGCGCGCGGATCGGGAATCGAATAACGCGTCAGCCCTTCGACATGCCGGTGTCCGTGCAGGACCAGATCGACATTGAGCGATGTCGCCGCTTCGAGGAAGGTCGCGGGCGCGGCGAGATACATCAGCGGCTCGTCGGGCACGCCGAGAAACCGCTTTCCTTCTCCGGTCGCCTGCGGCAGTGGATGATGGTGCAGCGCCAGCACGCGCACGAGGTTTTCCACCGGCTCGGCATAATCGGCGCGGCCGCCCGACCCGAGGCTGCCCGCGAGCTTGACGCTCAGCCGCGCGGAATCCGAAACCATGGCGCTATAGGCGCTCTGGTCGACGTTGCCGCTAACGAGCGTCGTGAGGCTCGCGCGGTTGGAATCCAGCAGCACCAGATCGAGGCCGGCCTGACGGTAGTAGACGCTCTTCGAGGTCCGCGGCAAATGCAGGTAATCATAAACATCGTGGCGACCTGCACGCTGGCTCGGTCGCTTGACGTCGTGATTGCCGGCAATTGCCTGGATGTCGGTGAACAGCCCGGTCTGCCGGAAGGACGCAATGACGGCGATCGCTTCGTCGAGCGCAGGCGGCGCCGGGTCGTCCACGATATCGCCGGTGATCAGCAGGATGCGATCGGGAACATCCGCGAAGTCCGCCATCCTCTCGCGAATTGCGGCATTGAGCGTCTCGATGGTCGCAAGCAGTCGACCAGACCCGTCCAGATGCAGGTCGGAAATCTGTACGATGACGAACGATCTATCCATTTTGCGTCGCTTATTTGCGAATGCCGCGCCGCGCAAACGATGAGAGAAATGCCTTCGACGATCAGGTTCAGTCCGGTATCAATCAGCCCGGGCCATGATGAGCCGGGTAAGAATTGACCCCATCCCCTGTTGTTGCACTCCGTGCAGAACCGTACGACACAATCTAAAATATTGGGCAATAATGCCACAACCGCAGCGCTAGTAAAGCCCTGCGGCCGCTCGCGTGGATCGTGTCCTCGGCATGAGACGGGGCTCGCCCGATGATGGTTTCGCTCACCCGATCAATATTCGATAGCGAGCCTCTTGCGAATTTCATCAATGCGCTTGTCCAATGCATCGAACCGCGCGTGAACGGAGCGGTCGTGGAGATAGAAGACGTAACCGCCGGCAAGGAACGCGAATATCCAATGATGATGCTCGACATAGCCAAAAATCGCCTCGACCGCCTGCCCGATGAAGGTGACCACGCTCCACACAAATTCCATTGCATTTCCTCCCGGCCGGCTTTGTCGTCGGCCGCCGGAGATCTGCACACCTGACGGCCGTTGCCGGAACCTAGCATGGCCCCTTTGCTGCGAGTAGCGGACCGCCGAACGGTGGCAGCAAAGCTGATTGCGGCGGCGGCAAAACTCTGCGAAATCTCGTCCGTTCGTATGACCCGCTCGATCTGACGATCCGGACCCGCCAATGCCTTCTGTCTTCGAGACGTCGCCTACCGCCATCCCGATCACCTTCGTCACCAAGTCGAGCTGGGATCAGGTCGCCGAGGGGCTACCGGCGGCGCAACGCCAGTTCGCCACCGCGAGCGCCTTCACCGCAAAGCCGGGCGGCTATCTCGCGCTGCCCGCGCCCGATGGCGCGATCGCGCAAGTGCTGTTCGGGCTCGAGGACGAGGGTGCAAAATCGCGCGACCTGTTCCGACCGGGCGCCCTGCCCGGCCTCCTGCCGCCGGGCATCTATCGCTTCGCCAATGCACCGCAGGATGCACGGCTCGCCGCACTCGCCTTCGCGCTCGGCAGCTACCGCTTCGCCCGGTACCGCAAGGCCGATCGCCCCGAGGTCAGCCTCGTTCCCCCCGACGGCGTCGACGCGACCGACATCAATCGCATGGCGGACGCCGCAATGCTGGCGCGCGACCTCATCAACACGCCGGCCAACGACATGGGGCCGGAGGAGCTGGCCGCAGCCGCGCAGGATCTCGCCGCCGAATTCGGCGCAAGCTTTGCCTGCACCATCGGTGACGACTTAAAGACGAATTTTCCACTGATCCACGCCGTCGGCATGGCATCTAGCCGCGCGCCGCGGCTGATCGACATTGGCTGGGGCGACCCGGCTCATCCCAAGGTGACGCTGGTCGGCAAGGGCGTCTGCTTTGACACCGGCGGGCTCGACTTGAAGCCTCCGAGCGGCATGCTGATCATGAAGAAGGACATGGGCGGCGCCGCCAACGTGCTGGCGCTGGCGCGCATGGTGATGGATGCGAAGCTGAAGGTGCGACTGCGCGTGCTGATTCCGGCCGTGGAGAACGCGGTCGCGGGCAATGCCTTCCGCCCGCTCGACATCTTCACCTCGCGCAAGGGCATCACGGTCGAGATCGGCAATACGGACGCAGAGGGGCGGCTGGTGCTCGCCGACGCGCTGGCGCTTGCGGACGAGGAAAAGCCGGACCTGCTGATCGATCTCGGCACGTTGACGGGAGCGGCACGCGTCGCGCTGGGGCCGGATTTACCGCCCTTTTACACCAATGATGAGACGCTTGCCGCTGACGTCGCACGATGCGCGGCGAGGGAGAACGATCCGTTGTGGCGCATGCCACTGTGGCCGCCTTACGATGCGTGGCTGGATTCCAAGACCGCCACTATCACCAACGCACCATCAGGCGGCTTTGCCGGCTCGATCATTTGCGCGCTGTTCCTGCAACGCTTCGTCGAGCATGCCAGGAGCTGGCTGCATGTCGACATCTACGGCTGGACGCCGTCGGCGAAGCCCGCACGCCCCGAGGGCGGCGAGTGCCAGGCCGCGCGCGCGATCTACACATTGCTGAGCGAGCGCTATGCGTGATCCAGAACACGATCTAAGCCACGATCCAAGTCACGATCCAAGATACGATCCAAGGCTGACACCGTCGCGCGGCGACATCGCCGCGAAATACCTCGAAAGCAAGGTGCAGGCGGATCGTTTCGTCACGGGCGAGGAATTCGAGATCATCGCGGCGATCGCGCCCGTGCGCGAGCAGCCGTCGTCGAACGCGATGCTAATGACACAAGCGTTGCGCGGCGAGGGCGTCACGGTTTACGACCGCAACGGCGAAGGCTGGGCATGGGGTCAACTTTCAGGTGACGGCTATGTCGGCTGGCTGCCGGACGCAGCGCTCATGAAGCCCGCGGCCGCGCCGACCCATATGGTCAGTGCTTTACGAACCTTTGCCTTCCCCGGTCCCTCGATCAAGCTGCGGCCAGCAGACACGCTGGTGATGGGATCGAAGATCGCGGTTGCACGCGAGGACGGCAGCTTCGCCGTGACACGCGACGGACACTATCTGCCGAAGGCCCATCTCGCCCCGCTTGGTCATTGCGAGCCGGATTTCGTCGCAGTCGCCGAGCGTTTCGTCGGCACGCCCTATCTCTGGGGTGGCAAGAGCAGCCTTGGCGTCGATTGCTCCGGCCTGGTCCAGATGTCGCTGACATCGGCGGGCATCGGCTGCCCGCGCGACAGCGACATGCAGCAGGCCGGCCTCGGCCGCGCGCTGGAGCCCCATGAGCAAAGCAGCTTGCTGCGCGGCGATCTCATTTTCTGGAAAGGTCATGTCGCCATCGTCCGCGATGGCAGCACCATGGTTCACGCCAATGCGCATCACATGGCAACGGTGATCGAGCCGATCGAGCCGGCAATCGCAAGGATCAAGCAAGCCGGCAGCGAGGTCGCCGCGATCAAGCGGCTCTGACGGAGGCTACGTCGCCGCGGACCCGTTCTCCGCCGTCTCCAGCCGGAACGCCGCCGCAAACAGCGCGCGCGTGTAATCCGTCTTCGGGTTCTTGAAGAGCTCGGCGGCCTGACCTTCCTCGACCACCTTGCCGCCACGCATCACGATCAGATGGCTGGCGAGCGAGGCGACGACGCGCAGATCGTGCGAGATGAACATGTAAGTGAGATCGCGCCGGCGCTGCAATTCACGCAGCAGATCGACCATCTGCGCCTGAATCAGCATGTCGAGCGCACTGGTCGGCTCGTCCAGGACGACGAAATCCGGCTCCAGCACCACCGCCCGCGCGATGCTGATGCGCTGGCGCTGGCCGCCGGAGAATTCATGCGGATAACGGTGGCGAGTATCCGGTTTCAGTCCGACGTCCTCGAGCGCCTTGACGACGCGCTCCTCCCGCTCGCCTCGCGAGAGCTGCGGCTGATGCACGGTGAGGCCTTCGGCGACGATGTCGGCGACCGACATGCGCGGGCTGAGCGAGCCGAACGGATCCTGGAACACGATCTGCATGTCGCGCCGGAACGGCCGCATCTCCTTGAAGCGCAGGCCCTGGATATCTTTTCCCAGGAACACAATGCGTCCGTTCGAGGAGATCAGCCGCAGCAATGCGAGCCCCAGCGTGGTCTTGCCCGAGCCGGACTCGCCGACAACGCCGAGCGTCTCGCCCTTGCGCACGGCGATGCTGACGCCGTCGACCGCCTTGATGTGGCCGACCGTCTTACGCATCAGCCCCCGCTTGATCGGGAACCAGACCTTTAGGTCGTCGGCGGACATCACCACCGGGGCATCCGGCTGCGGCGGCGCCGGATCTGGCTTCGGCTCCGCGGCGAGCAGGTCGCGCGTATAGGGATGCTTCGGGGTCTTGAAGACGTGCTCGACCGGCCCCTGCTCGACGATCTCGCCCCCCTTCATGACGCAGACCTGGTCGGCGATGCGGCGCACGATGCCGAGATCGTGGGTGATGAAGAGCAGGCTCATGCCGAGCCGGCCGCGGATCTCTGCGAGCAGCGTCAGGATCTGCGCCTGCACGGTAACGTCGAGCGCCGTGGTCGGCTCGTCCGCGATCAGGAGGTCCGGCTCGTTGGCGAGCGCCATCGCGATCATCACGCGCTGGCGCTGGCCGCCGGAGAGCTGGTGCGGATAGCTCTTCAGCCGCGTTTCAGGCTCGGGAATGCCGACCTGCGTGAGCAATTCCAGCGTCCGCCTGCGCGCCTCGGCATTGCTGGTCGGATTGTGCAGCTGAATGATCTCGCCGATCTGCGCCTCGATCGTATGCAGCGGGTTGAGCGAGGTCATCGGCTCCTGGAAGATGATCGAGATGTCGCTGCCGCGAATCTCCCGCATCTCCTGCTCCGACCGGTCGATCAGTTCCTGGCCCTTGAAGTGGATGCTGCCCGAGGGATGCGAGGCATTTGGATAGGGCAAGAGCTTGAGAATCGAGAGCGCGCTGACCGACTTGCCGGAGCCGGACTCGCCGACCAGCGCCAGGCACTCGCCGCGCTTGATCTGGAACGAGACCTTGTCGACCGCGAGCGTGGTGGCGCCCCCCTGGTGGAAGGCCACCGAGAGGTCGCGCACGCTGAGCAAAGGCTGGTTGATCGCGTCCATTGGCTTACCTGAACGTCTTGCGCGGATCGAATGCGTCGCGCACGGCCTCGCCGATGAAGATCAAAAGCGACAGCATGATCGCGACCGAGAAGAAGCCGGAAAAACCGAGCCACGGCGCCTGCACGTTGGACTTGCCCTGCGACAGCAACTCGCCGAGCGACGGCGAGCCGGGCGGCAGTCCGAACCCCAGGAAATCGAGCGCCGTCAGCGTCATCACCGAACTCGACACGATGAACGGCAGGAACGTCATGGTCGCGACCATCGCGTTCGGCAACAGATGCCGGAACATGATGACCTTGTTCGACACGCCGAGCGCCCGCGCCGCCTGGATATACTCGAAATTGCGCCCGCGCAGGAATTCCGCGCGCACGAGTCCGACCAGCGACACCCAGGAAAATAACAACAGGATGCCGAGAAGCACGAAGAAGCCGGGCACCAGCACCGACGACAAGATCAGCAGCAGATAGAGCGAAGGGATCGCAGTCCATATCTCGATGAAACGCTGGAACAACAGGTCGATCCAGCCGCCGAAATAGCCCTGCACCGCGCCGGCCGCGATGCCGACGATGGAGGAGACGATGGTCAGGCAGAGGCCGAACAGCACTGAGATGCGGAAGCCGTAGATCAGCCGCGCCACCACGTCGCGGCCCTGATCGTCGGTGCCGAGCCAGTTGTATTCGAGATCGCGGCAGCTCTTGAGGCCTTTCTTCTCGACGACGGGCTTGCACTGCGCTTCCGTCAACATCCAGGTCGGCCGCGACGGCGCCGGCGTCGGCAGATCGAGATTGTGGGTGTCGTAGGAATAGCGGATCAGCGGCCAGACGATGCTGCCGCCCTTGTCCCTGATCAGCTTCTGCAAATAGGGATCGCGATAGTCGGCCGCGGTTTCGAAGTCGCCGCCGAAAGTGGTTTCCGAATAGGTGACGACGGACGGCCAATAAAGGTGGCCGTCATATTTGATCAGGAACGGCCGATCATTGGCGATCAGCTCGGCGAACAGCGACACCACAAATAGGATCAGGAAGATCCAGAACGACCAATAGCCGCGCCGGTTCGCCTTGAAATTCTGCCAGCGGCGCCTGTTGAGCGGCGACGGCACGAACGGTTTGCGAGTGATCGGCACGGCACTGCCGAGCGGCGACTTCGCAGTGGTTTCGATCGGCGTGGTGGGGGCGGCCAGCGTCATCAGACCTCCCGCGCCTCGAAATCGATTCGTGGATCGATCCACATATAGGTCAGGTCAGAGATCAGGTTGATCACGAGGCCGACGAGCGAAAAGATGAAGAGCGTGCCGAACACCACGGGGTAGTCGCGATTGAGAACGCTCTCGAAACTGAGCAGTCCCAGTCCGTCCAGCGAGAAGATGGTCTCGATCAGAAGCGAGCCCGAGAAGAAGGCGTGAATGAAGGTCGAGGGAAAGCCGGCGATGACGATCAGCATCGCGTTGCGGAAAACGTGACCGTAAAGCACCCGATTCTCGCTGCAGCCCTTCGCGCGCGCGGTCATCACGTATTGCTTGCGGATCTCGTCCAGAAACGAGTTCTTGGTCAGGAACGTCATGGTGGTGAACGCACCGAGCCCCATGGCGATCAGCGGCAGCGTCAAATGCCAGAAGTAATCGATGATCTTCCAATACCACGGAAACTGCGACCAGCCGTCTGACGTCAGTCCGCGCAGCGGGAACCAGTTGAAGAACGAACCGCCGGCAAACAGGATGATCAGGAGGATCGCGAATAGAAAGCCGGGAATCGCGTAGCCAAGTACGAGCACGCTCGACGTCCAGGTGTCGAAGCGCGTCCCGTCCCTGACCGCCTTGCGGATGCCGAGCGGAATCGAGATCAGGTAGGTCAGCAGCGTCAGCCAGATGCCGAGCGAGATCGAGACCGGCAACTTCTCCTTGACGAGCTGCAGGACGCTGACGTCGCGAAAATAGCTCTTGCCGAAATCGAAGCGGGCGAAATTCCAGACCATCAGCGCGAAGCGCTCCGGCGCCGGCTTGTCGAAGCCGAACTGCACTTCCAGCTTCTTGATGAAATCGGGATCGAGGCCTTGCGCGCCGCGATACTTCGAGTTGATGGCGTCGCCGCCGGCTCCCAACTGCCCCGGGGCGCGCTGCGCAAAGTCGCCGCCGCCCGAAATGCGCGAGGTCCCGCCGGTGTCCGCGCCCGAGAGCTGCGCGATCACGCGCTCGACCGGGCCGCCCGGCGCGAACTGCACGACGATGAAGGAGACGAAGAGGATCCCGAGCAAGGTCGGGATCATCAGCAGGATGCGGCGGGCGATGTAGGCGCTCATGGCTGCTTCGCCTGCTCGAGCCTGGCGGCCTTGCCGCCATCGTACCACCAGATGTCGGGAGCGCCGACGCCGTTGGCATAACGCGGCGGCTTCTGCGGATGACCGAATTGGTCCCAATAAGCAAGCCGGTGCGTCTTGTTGAACCAGTGCGGCACCCAATAACGGCCGGCGCGGAACAGGCGATCGAAGGCGCGGCAGGCGACGGTCAATTCCTCGCGGCTGTCGGCCGCCATGATCTTCTCGATCATGGCATCGATGGCCGGATTGGCGACGCCCGCAAGATTGTACGAGCCCTTCGTTGCCGCGACCTGCGACGAGAAGAACGAGCGCATGGCGTCGCCCGGCGTTGCCGACATGCTGAAGCGCTGGGTCGTCATATCGAAGTCGAAATCTTCCTGGCGTACCTTGTATTGCACGGCGTCGACGAGGCGCACGCTCGCTTCGATGCCAAGCGTCGCGAGATTCTTGATGTAGGGCCCATGGTGCGGCTGGAACGAAGGCTCGTCCAACAGAAATTCGATCCTGAAGATCTCGCCGTTCGGCAGCATCCTCTTGCCGTCCTTGATCGGCAGGCCGGCCTCGCTCAGCAATCGCTGCGCCCTGCGCAACAGGCTGCGATCCTGCCCGGAGCCGTCGGAGACGGGCGGCGTGAACGGTGCGGCGAACACCTCGTCCGGAACCTGGCCGCGAAACGGCTCCAGCAGCTTCAGCTCTTCCGGCGGCGGAGGCCCATCGCTCGCCATGAGGTCCGAGTTCTGAAATGGCGATACCGTGCGGGCATAAGCACCGTACATGATGGTCTTGTTGGTCCACTCGAAGTCGAAGGCGTCGATCAGTGCCTCACGCACGCGAGGATCCCTGAATTTTTCGCGCCGCGTGTTGATGAACCATCCTTGCGCGCCGGACGGCGTGTCGTCGGGCACGACCTCCATCTTGACGCGACCCTCCTTGACCGCGGGGAAGTCATAGCGGGTCGCCCAGATACGAGCGGTGAACTCTTCGCGGTAGAGATAGTTCTTGCCGGTGAAACCTTCAAAAGCGACATCGCGGTCGCGGTAGAATTCGTAGCGCACGACGTCGAAATTGTAGCTGCCACGACAGGGGGGCAGGTCGGCAGCCCACCAATCCTTGACGCGTTCGTATTCGATGTAGCGGTTGACCTCGAACTTGCCGACCTTGTACGGGCCCGAGCCCAACGGGATATCGAGCGATGTTTCGTCGAAAGCGCGAGAGGCATAATATGCTTTCGAGAAGATCGGCAGACTCGCCACATAGAGCGGCACGTCACGCGCGCGTCCCTTGGCAAAGGTGACGACCAGCGTCGCATCGTCAACGGCTTCCGCGCTGACCATGTCGCGCATCTGCACGATGATCAGCGGATGCCCCTTGGCCTTCAGCGACGTCAGCGAAAACGCCGCGTCGTGAGCGGTAAGCTTGGTGCCGTCATGGAATTTCGCCTCTGGCCGCATGGTGAAGCGATAGACCAGCCTGTCTGCCGATATATTTACAGACTTGGCGGCAAGCCCGTACATCCCGTCCGGTTCGTCATTGGCTCGCACCATCAGCGGCGCAAAAGTCATGTCCATGCCCTGCGCGCCATCGCCTTTGAGGATGAAGGCATTGAGCGAGTTGAAGGTCTGGTAGGACTGGTTGTACGCGCGCACCGACGGGATAAGCGAGAAGGTGCCGCCCTTCGGCGCGTCGACATTGACGTAGTCGAAGTGATGGAAGTCGGCGGGATATTTGAGGTCGCCGAAGGCCGACATGCCGTGGGCCTCTGCAGGCATCTCGGACGCTGTCGCGCCCCGGAGCCAGGCGGCGCTGAACGCGCCACCGGCACCCAAGGCCAGCACATGCCGGCGTGAAAGCTGCGCCATGCGAGAAATGCCCTTCACGACTTCTTTGCGATCCGCGCCGCCTTGTCCGCGTCGTACCACCAAATGAACGGGAAGCCGGACTGACCGTATTTGGGTAATTCCGCCGGCCGGCCGAACCGATCCCAGCGCGCGGTGCGCACCTTCGTATAAGTCCACTGCGGTACGACGTAGTGATTCCACAGCAGCACGCGGTCGAGTGCCTTGGTTGCCGCGACGAGATCGTCGCGACCCTTGGCGTAGATCACCCGCTCGATCAGCTTGTCGACCGCCGGATTCTTGATGCCGGTGATGTTGCGTGAACCGGCGATGTCAGCCGTCTTCGAGGACCAGAATTCGCGCTGCTCGTTACCCGGCGACTGCGACTCGCCCCAGGAGTTAGTGACGATGTCGAAATCCCACTCGCGCGTCCTGTTCTCGTACTGAGTGGGATCCACCGTCCGCACGCTGACAGCAATGCCGAGCCGTTCCAGCGACGGCTTGTAGAACAGCGTGATCCGCTCGAAGCTTGGATCCGAGTTCAGCAATTCAAGGGAGAACTGGGCGCCCGTCTTGACGTCGATCAGCTTGCGCTCGCGCACCTCGTAGCCAGCTTCCTTGAACAGGCGCAGCGCCTCGCGCAGATTGTCGCGAACGGCTTCCGGACTGCCGCCGACCGGGTTGGTGTAGGCCGTGGTGAAGACTTCGGGCGGGACCTCGGCGCGGACTGTCTCGAGGATCTCGAGCTCCTTGCCCTGCGGCAACCCGGTCGCCATCAGCTCATCGATGCCGTCGAAATAACTGCTGATGCGCTTGTACTGGCCGTAGAAGATCTGCTTGTTCATCTCCTCAAAGTCGAACGCGTAATTGAGCGCGCGTCGCACGCGCGGATCCTTAAACTTGGCGCGGCGCAGGTTCGGCACGAAGGCCTGCATGACGCCCGAGCTGCGATTGGCGAACTCCTCGAGGATCACGCGTTTTTCGGTGACGGCCGGGAAATCGTAGGCTGTCGCCCAGTTCTTCGCGCTGTTCTCGGTGCGCCAATCGACCTGATCGGCCTTGAATGCCTCAATCGCCACGGTGGCGTCGCGGAAATACTCATAGCGCAGCTCGTCGAAATTATTGCGGCCCACATTGGCGGCGAGGTCGCGCCCCCAATAATCCTTGACGCGCTCCAGCGCGATCGACCGCCCGGCAACGAATTCCTTGACCCGATAGGGGCCGGAACCTAGAGGCACTTCAAGCGTGGTGGCGGAGACATCGCGCTTGCGGCCCTGCGCATCCGTGCCCTCCCACCAATGCTTCGGCAGGACCGTGAGCTGCCCGACGATCTGCGGCAGTTCGCGGTTGCCCGGCGCGTCGAACACGAATTTTACCTCGCGCTCGCCGACCTTCTCGGCTTTCGTCACATGGCTGTAATAGGCCGAGTACTGCGGGTGGTGCTTCTTGAAGGAATCGAGCGAGAAGATCACGTCATCCGCGGTTACCGGCTTGCCGTCGTGCCATTTGGCTTGCGGCCGCAAGCGGTAAGTCACGAAGGAGAAATCATCCGGATGGCTGACGGCCTCGGCCAGCGCGCCGTACTCGGTCGAGACTTCGTCAAGCGAGGCCGTCGTGAGGGATTCGTAGATGAACGCCACGGCACCGGCGACTTGCCCCTTCACACCGGAGACGACGATGTTGAAATTGTCGAATGTGCCGACGGCGATCTGGCGCGCGACGCCGCCCTTGGGCGCTTCCGGATTGACGTAGTCGAAGCGCTTGAAATCCGCCGGGTATTTGATCTGTCCGAACAGCGACAGCGCGTGCCGCCAGGTGGGCTCGTTGGCGGATTGCGCGTGTGCCACGCCGACGCCGGAAAGGCCCCCTACGGAACCAAGGGCGGGGAGCGTTGCGGCAGCAGTGCCGGTGAGCAGGAGATCGCGTCGGGTAAGGGCCAAATCAACATTCCTGTCTTGAAGGAGGCTACTCCTTTAAGTTCCCAATATAGGCGAGGTTTCGACGGAATATGTTGCTTTTTCCTCATCTTGGAGGGCCAGCTGGCCGATCGCTGCGGCCAAACGCCCCGATAACAACGCCGCGAGGCCCGGATAAGCAAACGGCCAGGCTTTTCAGCCTGGCCGCGTACTAAGATCGAAGTCGATAGGCCTTACTTCGCCGCGGTCGGCAGCGGCTTCGGGCTGTCGGAGAGACTGTTCAGGTAAGCGATCACGTCGGCACGCTCGCTATCCTTCGGGATGCCAGCAAAGCCCATCGCGGTGCCCGGGACAGCTGCCTTGGGATTGGCGATGAACTTGTTGAGCGCATCGAAGTCCCAGGTGCCGCCCTTGGCCTTCATCGCGGCCGAGAAGTTGAAGCCGCCGCGGCCCTCGCCAACATGGTCGCCGACGACGCCATAGAGGTTCGGACCGACACGGTTCGGGCCGCCCTTCTCGAAGGTGTGGCAAGCGCCGCACTTCTTGGCAGCGGCGGCGCCCTTCTCGACCGAGGCGGTCTGGAGCAGCTTTTCGATCGGCTCGGCAGCCGCGGCGGCAGCGCCGCCTTCCTTGCCGTGGCCGGCGTCTTCCTTCACGGCGATCTCGAAGCCCGGCTTCTCCGGCATCTTGGGCGAGAACAGCGCACTGGCGGTGAAGCTCGTCACCAGCAGAAGGAGACAGGTGCCGAGCACGGCACCGAGAATCTTGTTCAGTTCGAAAGAGTCCATTTCCGGCCAGGCCCCACACCGCAAGAAGGATCGAGCGGCCCAGTGCGGCCGCCAGGACGAGCCTCGGAGAATCAACGTTCCTTACTGTTTCCCCGAGTTTTGCCATTGAGATATCGGTTTGCCCGGGGTCTGGCAACCCGTATAAGCGAGCGGGCTTCACCCCCGTCCCCACCCCATTTCCCGGCGCGGAAAACGCCCCGTTTCCAGGCCCTTGAACCGATGATCGATCCCCGCATCCTGGTGCTGATTCCGGCCCGCATGGCCGCCACCCGCCTGCCCGGCAAGCCGCTAGCCGATATCGCGGGGCAGCCGATGATCGTGCACGTGATGCGCCGTGCCGAAGCGGCCGGGATAGGCCGGGTCGCGGTCGCAACCGACACCGCGGAGATCGCATCCGTCGTGACCGCCCATGGTGGCGAGGCCGTGATGACCCGCCCGGAGCATCCGTCCGGCTCCGACCGCATCCACGAGGCCATGCAGAAGCTCGATCCGGACGGCAAAGCCGAGATCGTGGTCAATCTGCAGGGCGATTTCCCGACCATCACGATCGACAACATCCGCGAGGTGTTGCCGCCGCTGCAAGACCCCGCCGTGGATATCGCAACGCTGGCGTCGCAGATCCACACCGAGGAGGAGGACCTCGCGCCGAGCGTCGTGAAGGCGATCGGAACCTCGCTCGGCGGCAGACGCATGCGCGCACTTTATTTCACCCGCGCAACCGCGCCGACCGGCGACGGACCGCGCTACCACCATATCGGTCTCTATGCCTATCGCCGTGCCGCGCTGGAGCGCTACGTCCGGCTTCCGCCGTCGCCGCTGGAATTGCAGGAGAAGCTCGAGCAGCTCCGGGCGCTCGAGGCCGGAATGCGCATCGACTTCACCATTGTCGATACCGTGCCCCGCGGGGTCGACACGCCGGCGGACCTGGAAACCGCCCGCAGCATCCTTTCCAAATCCTGAGCCGCTGTTACAAGGCCGAGCATGAGCAAGCTGAAAATCGCATTCCAGGGCGAGCCTGGGGCCAATTCGCACATCGCCATCGTCGAGGCCTATCCCGACGCCGAGCCGATGCCCTGCGCCACCTTCGAGGACGCCTTGTCGGCGATCTCGTCGGGCGAAGCCGATCTCGGCATGATTCCGATCGAGAATTCGGTCGCAGGCCGCGTCGCCGACATCCATCATTTGCTGCCGGCCTCCGGCCTCTTCATCATCGGCGAATGGTTTCTGCCGGTCCGGCATCAGCTGATGGCGGTGAAGGGGACCAGGCTCGAGGACATCAAGAGCGTCGAGAGCCACGTGCACGCGCTCGGCCAATGCCGGCGCATCATTCGCAAGCTTGGCATCAAGCCAATCGTGCACGCCGACACCGCCGGCAGCGCCCGCGACATTTCCGAGCGTAACGACAAGTCCGTCGCCGCGATCGCCTCGCGCCTCGCCGCGCAGATCTACGGCCTCGACATCCTCGCGGAGGACATCGAGGACGAGGCCCACAACACCACGCGCTTCGTGGTGCTCGCGCGCGAACCGAAATGGGCCGCACAGGGCTCCGGTCCGTTGGTCACGACTTTTGTGTTCCGGGTGCGCAATTTGCCCGCCGCGCTCTACAAGGCGCTCGGTGGCTTTGCCACCAACGGCGTCAACATGACCAAGCTCGAGAGCTATATGGTCGACGGCAATTTCTTCGCCACGCAGTTTTATGCCGACGTCGACGGCCACCCCGCGGACAAGGGCCTCGCTTTCGCGATCGAGGAGCTGAAATTCTTCTCACGCGAATTCCGCATCGTTGGCGTGTATCCGGGGCACCCGTTCCGCGCGACGATGGAATAGATTCGTGTCCCGGACGCGCGAAGCGCGAGCCGGAGCACCAGAGCCTTATCCGACCGCCTTAAGCCCGAACGCCTCCGCCAGCAGCGAATATGATTTCTTTCGTGCCTCGTGATCGTACACGGCGGTAATCACCATCAACTCGTCCGGCTTGCTCGCATCGATCAACGGCTGCAGCGTCTTCTGCACGGTTGCCCGGCTGCCGACGAACAGACGGGAACGGTTGCGCCGCATCGAGGCGCGCTCCGAGTCGGTATAGGGATAGGCCAGCGCCTCTTCGACGCTCGGCAACGGAAGATACTGGCCGCGGTCCCGGCGCAGGCGGTTGAGGTCGAAAGACGCGGCGAGCTTTTCGGCTTCGTCATCCGTGTCGGCCGCAATGACGGCGACCGCGAGGATCGCGCGCGGGCTCGCACTCCAGGCCGAGGGCTGAAAACGATTGCGATAATGCACCATCGCATCGATCGCATCGTGGGACGCAAAATGATGGGCGAATGCGAACCCCATGCCGATTTGCGCGGCGAGCTCCGACGAATAATCGCTGGAGCCGAGCAGCCAGATCGGCGGCAACGGCGTATCGTCGGGCATCGCAACGACGTTGTGATAGGGATGGCCCGAGGGGAATTCCCGGGTCTGCCACAGGATCAATTCGTGCAGCCGCTCGAGGAAATCGTCGCCTTCGCGACGGTCGAGCCGGCTGCGCAGCGCATAGGCCGTGGCGCCGTCGGTGCCAGGGGCGCGGCCGAGGCCGAGATCGATGCGGCCCGGAAACAGCGCCTCCAGCATCTTGAAGCGCTCGGCCACGACCAGCGGCGCGTGATTGGGCAGCATCACGCCACCGGAGCCGACGCGGATGTGCTTGGTCACCGCCGCGATCTGCCCGATCATCACGTCGGGCGCCGGGCTCGCGACGGAGGCGAGGTTGTGATGCTCGGCGAGCCAATAGCGGACATAGCCGAGCCCATCGACATGGCGCGCCAGGTCGATGCTGTTGCGCAGCGCCGCGGCGGGCTTTGTGCCGGTGGTGACGACGGAGAGGTCGAGGACTGAGAGCGGGATCATGGCGCGCTAACGTAGTGGAGGGCAGCGCGGCGGCAATGGGAGGGCGCGCAGATCTGACGTGCAGGCCAGGGCCCGCGCGCTCCGGACCCGCGCCGCGGCGTTGGGACAATGATCAATCTGGCAACATGACTTTCATATTGCCCACTCAATATATTGCGCCAGTTAATCCGCAAGTTCTCCCTACTTGGCTGGTATATTTATCTTTTTATACCAAACCGAGCTTCCCACTTCGATTCTAAATCACCGAATATTTTATGCCAACACCGCCAAAGTGGGCCACTTCCCATTACCGATGGGCTGTCGGATGCGGCCGCTTTGGCTTATCTTGGCCTTTCGCAATCTAGACCTGACCGCCGGCCGCCAACGACCCGGCGCGCCCTTGGAGAGTGAGTGGTGCCCATGACTGACGCGACAATGCCTGCCCACACCGGCGGGCAAGACGGGTACCTGAAGCGGCCTGCGATTTCCTTCGAGTTCTTTCCGCCCAAGACCGAAGATATGGAGCGCAATCTCTGGGACACCATCAACCGGCTGGCCCCGCTCGACCCGAAATTCGTCTCGGTGACCTATGGCGCCGGCGGCTCGACCCGTGAGCGGACCCACGCGACCATCTCGCGCATCCTGAAAGAAACCGCGCTGCTGCCGGCCGCGCATCTGACCTGCGTCGGCGCCTCCCGCGGGGAGATCGACGAGATCGTCGACCGCTATCACGAGGTCGGCGTCCGCCACATCGTCGGCCTGCGCGGCGATCCCCCGGGCGGCATTGGCACGGCCTATTCTAGCCATCCCGATGGCTACCAGAGCTCCGCCGACCTCGTCGCCGGCATCAAGAAGCGGCACGGCGATATCGAGGTGTCGGTCTCGGCGTACCCTGAGAAGCATCCCGAGGCGCGCGACTTCGACGATGACATCGACACGCTGCAGGCCAAGGTCGATGCAGGTGCGACCCGCGCGATCACGCAGGTGTTCTTCGATAACGACCTCTATTTCCGCTATCTCGACCGCGTGCGCGCGCGCGGGATCAACATCCCGATCGTGCCGGGCATCATGCCCATGCATAATTTCAAGCAGGCTCGCAATTTCGTCACCCGCGCCGGCACCTCCGTGCCGGACTGGTTCGCCGCGAAATTCGAGGGGCTCGACGAAGACG
>NZ_JADPJQ010000119.1:330390-331470 GCF_023073515.1 Bradyrhizobium sp. 17
CCGTCGCGGCCGGCCAGGTGCAGAAGCTGGCCAAGCACGGCGTCGACACCTTCCATTTCTACACCATGAACCGCGCCGATCTCGTGTTCGCGATCAGCCATTTGCTCGGCATCCGCGCCAAGAGCGCGCAGAAGGCGGCTTAAGACACCATGACCGTATCCACCTCTCCCAAGCGAACCGCCCTGCTCAACGCCGCGCGCGAGCGCATTCTCGTGCTCGACGGCGCCATGGGCACGATGATCCAGAATCTCCAGTTCGACGAGGCCGCCTTCCGCGGCGAGCGATTCAAGAACTTCCATCGCGATTTGCGCGGCAACAACGACCTCTTGATCCTGACCCAACCGCAGGCGATCGAGGACATCCACGCCGCTTACTTGCGCGCCGGCGCCGACATCGTCGCGACCAACACCTTCTCCACGACCTCGATTGCCCAAGCCGATTACGATCTCGCCGACATCGTCTACGAGATGGCGCGAGAAGGCGCCCGCCTCGCCGGCAACGCCGCACGCCGCGTCGAGGCCGAGGACGGCAAGCCGCGCTTCGTCGCCGGCGCCATCGGACCGACCAACCGCACCGCCTCGATCTCGCCCGACGTGTCCAATCCCGGCTACCGCGCCGTCACGTTCGACGACCTGCGCAAATCCTATGGCGAGCAGATCAACGGCATGCTCGACGGCGGCGTCGATCTGCTGCTGGTCGAGACCATCTTCGACACGCTGAACGCCAAGGCGGCGCTGTACGCGATCGCCGAGATCACGGAAGAACGTGGCATCGACATGCCCGTGATGGTGTCGGGCACCATCACCGACAAGTCCGGCCGCCTGCTGTCCGGCCAGTTGCCGGAAGCGTTCTGGCATTCGGTCCAGCACGCCAAGCCCGTCACCATCGGCTTCAACTGCGCGCTCGGCGCGGAAGATCTGCGCGCGCATATCGCCGATATCGGCCGCGTCGCCGACACGCTTGTTTGCGCCTATCCCAATGCCGGCCTGCCCAACGAGTTCGGCCAGTATGACGAGACCCCGGAATACATGGCCCGCCTGGTCGGCGAGTTCGCGCGCGATGGCCTCGTCAACATCGTCG
>NZ_JADPJQ010000070.1:0-620 GCF_023073515.1 Bradyrhizobium sp. 17
GCCTGCGAACGCACCCGCTTTTTTGATAGATAATCTATGATGACCGACGGCGAGAGTACGACCGTTGCCTGGCGCATTGCCGAGTCAATCGGAGAGCGCATCATCAGCGGCGCGATCCCGCCAGATGCCCCGCTGCGGCAGGATCATGTCGCGCGGGAGTTCAACTCGAGCCACGTCCCGGTACGCGAGGCTTTTCGGCAATTGGAGGCGCAACATCTTGTCGTCGCTGTGCCCCGTCGCGGCGTTCGGGTTGCCCCGCTTGATACCACTTCAGTGAAAGAGATCGCCGAGATGCGTGCCGCGCTCGAAGTGGTCGCATTGCGCAATGCGGCGCCAAAGTTCACATCGACCCATTTGGCACGAATTGAGCTCGCTCTGATTGAAGGAGACAATGCCCAGACGATTCAGGATTTTGAGATGGCCAACCGCGCCTTTCACCAGGCGCTGGTGGCGCCGTGCGCGATGCCGCGCCTGCTCGCCAGTCTCGACGGACTACAGCTTGCAAATTCGCGATTGGTGTTCGCGATGGCGCGCAATGCTGGGGGGCGACCGCGATCCAATCAGGATCACCGCCTGATTCTGCAGGCACTGCGAGCGCGCAACGTCGATCAAGCCTGCAA
>NZ_JADPJQ010000035.1:0-50518 GCF_023073515.1 Bradyrhizobium sp. 17
TCGAAGTCCCCCGTGCCGAATCAACTTGGCACCAGGGAATCAGAACTCGCTAATTAGGTACAGACCCTAACCCGACCGCGCGAACCTGTCTACTTGGTGCCGAACATCCGGTCGCCGGCGTCGCCCAACCCCGGCACGATGTAGCCGTGGTCGTTGAGCCGCTCGTCGATCGCGGCGGTCCAGACCGGCACGTCCGGATGCTCGCTCTGGAACTGCGCGATACCTTCAGGCGCGGCCAGAAGGCAGACGAAGCGGATGTCGCGGGCGCCGCGCGCCTTCAGCAGCGAGGCGCCGGCGCAGGCCGAGTTGCCGGTCGCCAGCATCGGATCCATCAGGATCACGGTGCGATCCGACAGGTCCTGCGGCGCCTTGAAGTAATACTCCACGGCCTGCAACGTATCAGGATCGCGGTAGAGCCCGATATGAGCGATGCGCGCCGAGGGCATCAACGCCAGCATGCCGTCGAGGAAGCCGACGCCGGCGCGCAGGATCGGCGCCAGCGTGAGCTTCTTGCCGGCGATCTTGGGCGCCCGCATCGGCGCAATCGGCGTCTCGATCTCGACCAGCTCCAGCGGCAGGTCGCGCGTCACCTCGTAGCCGAGCAGCATCCCGATCTCGTTCAGGATTTCGCGAAAGCTCTTGGTCGAGCGGTCCTTCTCCCGCATCAGGGAGAGCTTGTGCTGGACCAGGGGATGGGCGACCACGTTGACGTTGCTGATGCTCATGAAACCGATCTACACGGTTCCGTGAAACTGCGCCAGATCGGCCGAGTGTTTTTGGTGTGGGAGACGTGCCCTCAGCCGGGCGTCGCGACCGCGCTGCGGAGCCGGTTGCTCGCCCCGTAGGCAGCCATGGTCAATTCGCGGTCGATGGGCGTGACGGTTTATGCTCCGAGCCCGCGCGCCACGAGTGTGATGACGAGCGTCAGGACCGCGCCCACTAGCCGAAATTTTCGCAGCCTACCGGCTCGTAGAGCGGGTCAGGCGCGGGGCGAACAGTGGGAACACTCGGACGCGAAACTTCCAGGGCCAATGCCTGAACCTCGATGAAAGCCGACAGCAGTGCGAGCGCGAGATCGGAGTAGCGCGCCTCGACCGCGGCGTCGAGCCAGTCCGGCAATTCGCGCTCGCGCGAGAGAGCGCAATGCCATTCACCCTCGTCATAGGCGATGCGGCGGACTTGCCAGAGCGGCAGCTCCAGCTCCATCAGTGCGCGGCATCGGCCCAGGCCTCTGCTTCGATCAGGCGCGTGACGCGCGCGGTGGGCTCGATCTGTCCGAGCTGAAGGGAAGTGCCGACACGCCTTGTCGATGATCTCGAGCATCAGCGGTTGCGTCATCACCTGCGCATTGCGCAAGCGGTTGCCAAGTGACGGTGGATCGTAGTGTCGGAGAGCGGCGGTGGTCATGTCAGGCCTCCTGGAGGTGGCGTCGGTCAGTCGGCCGGCCTCTCCAAGATGGCCAAAACGGCATTTGAAAACGAGATGGGGGCGGGGCGGGAGATATAGGGATTTCATAAGTGCGGGATGGGGGCGGTCGCGCGCCATTCTCCGCCTTCGCCGGGACGACGATGTGATGTGCCTCGCGAGCGTTGTCCGACCAGGCCAGCCTCGGCCTTTTATGAGATTCCTATAACTTCGCCACGGCCCTCGTCTCGAAAACCTATGCCTGGGGTGGCACTTCAGCACGGTCAAAGGTCCCGGTGGGCGCGGTGGAAATGCACTGGCATTTCCTTTCACGCGCCGACCGGGTCTCCCGAGAAACGGTTGCGTCCAAATCAATGGCGCAACGAGGAGTATCTCCATGATGGACATTCTGATGCTGGCGCTGGGCTTCGGCTTCTTCGCCCTTGCGATTGGCTACACCTACGCCTGCGAACGGCTTTGAAGGAGCGGCCATGATCTTCGATTATTCGCTCGCCGGCGCCGTTTCGCTCGGCCTCCTGTTCTACCTCACTTACGCGCTGCTGCGGCCCGAGCGGTTCTGACCGTGCTCACGAAGCCTGAAGGGTTGATATCATGACTATGATCGGTTGGCTCCAGATCATTCTCTTTTGCGTCATTACCGTCGCGCTCACAAAACCGCTCGGCTGGTACATGACGCGCGTGTTCAACGGCGAGCGGACCTTCCTGTCTCCGGTGCTGCGTCCGATCGAGGCCGGCATCTACCGGTTCTCCGGCGTCGACGAGAAGCGCGAGCAGCATTGGCTGACCTATACGGTCGCCATGCTGTTGTTCCATGTCGGCGGCTTCCTCATCATCTACGGCGTGATGCGGTTGCAGGCCGTCCTGCCGTTCAATCCGGCCGGCCAAAGCGCTGTCGCCGCGGATCTCTCCTTCAACACCGCGATCTCCTTCATCACCAACACCAACTGGCAGAATTACGGTGGAGAGAGCACGCTGTCCTATCTCGTGCAGATGCTCGGCTTGACGCACCAGAACTTCTTGTCGGCGGCAACCGGCATCGCGCTGGCGGTCGCCCTGATCCGCGGCTTCTCGCGCGCGTCGGCGCGCACCGTCGGAAATTTTTGGGTCGACGTCACCCGCTGCAGCCTCTATGTGCTGTTGCCAATCGGTATTGTCTATACGCTGTTCCTGGTCTGGCAGGGCATCCCGCAGACGCTCGGTGACTATGTCGAGGCCACCACGCTCGAGGGTGCCAAGCAAACCATCGCGGTCGGCCCGGTCGCCTCCCAGGTCGCGATCAAGATGCTCGGCACCAATGGCGGCGGCTTCTTCAACGCCAATGCGGCGCATCCGTTCGAAAATCCAACCGCGCTGTCGAACTTCGTGCAGATGCTGTCGATCTTCGTTCTGGGTGCGGCGCTGACCAACGTGTTCGGCCGCATGGTCGGCAACCAGCGCCAGGGCTGGGCGATCCTGTCCGTGATGGGTGTGCTGTTCGTCGCCGGTGTCGCCATCACCTATTGGGCGGAAGCCAACGGTACTTCGACCCTGCACGCGCTCGGCCTGACCGGCGGCAACATGGAAGGCAAGGAGGTTCGCTTCGGCATCGTCGCGTCCTCCCTGTTCGCGGTGATCACGACGGCCGCCTCCTGTGGCGCGGTCAACGCCATGCATGACAGCTTCACGGCGCTCGGCGGCATGATTCCCCTGATCAATATGCAGCTCGGCGAAATCATCGTCGGCGGGGTCGGCGCCGGCCTTTATGGCATGCTGCTGTTCGTCGTGCTCGCGATCTTCGTGGCAGGCCTGATGGTCGGCCGCACGCCGGAGTATGTCGGCAAGAAGATCGAGGCGCGCGAAGTGAAGATGGCGATGCTCGCGATCCTGGTGCTGCCGCTGATGTATCTGGGATGGACCGCGGTCGGCGTGGTCTATCCGGCGGCGGTCGCCTCAATGGCGAATGCCGGGCCGCATGGCTTCACCGAGGTGCTCTATGCCTTCACCTCGGCGACCGGCAACAACGGCTCGGCCTTCGCGGGCCTCACCGGCAACACCTTCTTCTACAATCTCACGCTCGCAAGCGCGATGTTCGTCGGCCGCTTCTTCATGATCATCCCGGCGATGGCGATCGCGGGTTCGCTGGCCGCCAAGAAATCGATCCCGCCGTCCGCGGGCACCCTCCCGACCACGGGCGGGCTGTTCGTCGGCCTCGTCGTCGGCGTGATCCTGATCATCGGCGGCCTCACCTTCTTCCCGGCCCTCGCCCTCGGCCCCATCGTCGAGCATCTCGCGATGAACGCCGGCCAGGTGTTCTGAACGACTAGTGTTCTGATCGACCGCCTTCTGATTGTTTGGAGTGACCTCCATGGATACCACGAAACTGCAAAAACGCGCGTCCGTCTCGGCGATGCTCGATCCCAAGATCGTCGTGCCTGCGATCCGCGCGTCCTTCATCAAGCTCGATCCGCGCTTGATGATCAAGAATCCGGTGATGTTTGTGGTCGAGATCGTGGCCGCGCTCACCACTGTGATCTTCCTGCGCGATCTCCTCACCGGCGGTGAGAATCTCGGCTTCACCTTCCAGATCATCGTCTGGCTCTGGTTTACGGTGCTGTTTGCCAACTTCGCCGAAGCGGTAGCAGAAGGCCGCGGCAAGGCGCAGGCGGAATCGCTGCGCAAGACCCGCACCGAGAGCCAGGCCAAGCTACTGACCGGCTCTGACCGCACCTTCAAGTTGGTGCCCGGCACCAGCCTCAAGGTCGGCGACATCGTGCTGGTCGAGGCCGGCGATACCATTCCCTCCGATGGCGAGGTGATCGAGGGCGTCGCGTCCGTCAACGAGGCCGCCATCACCGGCGAGTCCGCACCCGTGATCCGCGAATCCGGTGGCGACCGTTCGGCGGTGACCGGCGGCACCCAGGTGCTGTCCGACTGGTTTCGCGTGCGGATCACGGCAGCGCAGGGCTCGACCTTCATCGACCGTATGATCAAGCTGGTCGAGGGCGCCGAGCGGGCGAAGACTCCGAACGAGATCGCGCTCAACATCCTGCTGGCGGGCCTCACCATCATCTTCGTGTTCGCCACCGTCACCATCCCGAGCTACGCGGCCTATGCCGGCGGCTCGATCTCGGTGGTTGTGCTGGTCGCGCTGTTCGTGACGCTGATCCCGACCACGATCGGCGCACTGCTGTCGGCGATCGGCATCGCCGGCATGGACCGTCTGGTCCGCTTCAACGTGCTGGCGATGTCCGGCCGTGCGGTCGAGGCCGCCGGAGACGTCGACACGCTACTGCTCGACAAGACCGGAACGATCACGCTCGGCAACCGCCAGGCGACCTCCTTTCGCCCGGTGCGCGGGGTCACCGAGCAGGAGCTCGCGGACGCGGCCCAGCTCGCCTCGCTCGCCGACGAGACCCCGGAGGGCCGTTCGATCGTGGTGCTGGCCAAGGAAAAATACAGTATCCGTGGCCGCGACATGGCCGAGTTGGGAGCCACCTTCATCCCGTTCACGGCGCTGACCCGCATGAGCGGCGTCGATGCCGGCGGCTCGTCGGTGCGCAAGGGCGCGGTCGATGCGATCCTCAACTATGTCGGTGGCGGTGCGCCGCTGGTGGTCGCCTCCGGCAACACGGCTCGTTCCATCCAGCCCGCCGGGCTCTCGGACATCGGCCGCGAGATTCAGACCATCGCCGACGACATATCGAAGGCCGGCGGCACGCCGCTGGCGGTCGCCCGGGACGGCAAGCTGCTCGGCATCATCCAGCTCAAGGACATCGTCAAGGGCGGTATCCGCGAGCGCTTTGCCGAGCTGCGACGCATGGGCATCCGCACCGTCATGATTACCGGCGACAATCCCATGACGGCGGCCGCGATTGCAGCGGAAGCCGGCGTCGACGACTTCCTGGCGCAGGCAACTCCCGAGGACAAACTCAAGCTGATCCGCGACGAGCAGGCCAAGGGTAAGTTGGTGGCGATGTGCGGCGACGGCACCAACGATGCGCCGGCGCTCGCGCAGGCAGATGTCGGTGTCGCCATGAACACGGGCACCCAGGCGGCTCGCGAGGCCGGCAACATGGTCGACCTCGACTCCAATCCGACCAAGCTGATCGAGGTGGTCGAGATCGGCAAGCAGCTCCTGATGACGCGCGGCGCGCTGACTACATTCTCGATCGCCAACGACGTCGCGAAATATTTCGCGATAATCCCGGCGATGTTCCTGGCGTTCTACCCCCAGCTCAATGTGCTCAACATCATGAATCTGTCGAGCCCGCAGAGCGCCATCCTGTCGGCGATCATCTTCAACGCGCTTGTTATCATCGCGCTGATCCCGCTGGCGCTGAAGGGCGCCGCCTATCGCGCGGTCGGGGCCGGCGCACTGCTCCGGCGCAACCTGCTGATCTACGGCCTCGGCGGAATCGTCATTCCCTTCATCGGCATCAAGGCGATCGACCTCGTGGTGACCGCTTTGCATTTGGCCTAACCCCGTCATTGCGAGCGAAGCGAAGCAATCCAGAATTCTTGCCGCGGCTGAGAGACTGGATTGCTTCGTCGCTTCGCCCCTCGCAATGACGAAAGAAATAGGAGAAACACATGCTCAGAGAAATCCGCCCCGCCATCGTCCTGCTGCTGGTGCTCACCGCCATCACTGGCTTAGCCTATCCGCTCGCGATGACCGCTATTGCCGGCGCGATCTTCCCCGCGCAGGCGCAGGGCAGCCTGATCGAGCGCGACGGCAAGGTGGTCGGCTCCGCCCTGATCGGGCAGGAGTTCAAGGACGACAAATATTTCCACGGCCGTCCCTCGGCGACGGTGGCGCCGAATCCGAACGATTCGACCAAGACGGTACCGGCGCCCTACAACGCCGCGAATTCGGGTGGCTCAAATCTCGGCCCGACCAGCAAGGCGCTGGCCGACCGGCTGCAGGAAGACGTGGACAAGCTCAGGGGCGAGAATCCGAATGCCGCCGTGCCGGTCGACCTCGTGACGACCTCAGCCAGTGGCCTCGATCCGGATATCTCGCCGGAAGCGGCGCAATTCCAGGTGCCGCGCGTCGCGAAGGCGCGAAACGTGCCGGAGGATCAGGTCAAGCAACTGGTGGCTTCCAACACCCAGGGCCGCCTGCTCGGCCTGATCGGCGAGCCCCGGGTCAACGTGCTGACTCTGAATCTCGCGCTCGATCGTGCCACGAAGTAGTCTAGGCTAGGTCCGCGCGGATGATTATATTGATCTGATGGTCCGAGAGCGCCGCGATCCCGAACAACGTCCTTCGCCCGAGGCGCTGCTGGAGGCCGCGCGCCGGGAGGAGGGCGTGAGCGGCAAGCTGAAAATCTTCGTCGGCGCCGCTCCCGGCGTCGGCAAGACCTACGAGATGCTGCAAAGCGCCCACGCCAAGCGCAAGGCCGGCATCGACCTCGTGGTCGGCTTCGTCGAGACCCATGGCCGGGCCGAGACAGAGGCGCTGGTGCGTGGGCTGGAAGTGATCCCGCGCAAGAAGCTCGACTACCGCGGCCAGATTGTCGAAGAAATGGATCTCGACGCCGTGATCGCGCGCCGCCCGAAAATCGCGCTGGTCGACGAGCTCGCCCACACCAATGCTCCCCTTTGCCGCCATCCAAAACGCCATCTCGATGTCGAGGAGCTGCTGTCCCACGGCATCGACGTCTACACCGCCGTCAATATCCAGCACATCGAGAGCCTGAACGACGTTGTCGCGCAGATCACCCATGTGCGGGTGCGCGAGACCGTGCCGGATTCGGTGTTCGACCGCGCAGACGCCATCGAGCTGATCGACCTCACGCCCGACGACCTGATCCAGCGCCTGAAGGAAGGCAAGGTCTATGTCCCCAGGCAGGCCGAGCGGGCGCTGGAGCATTATTTCTCGCCGGGCAACCTGACCGCGCTGCGTGAACTCGCGCTGCGGCGCACGGCCGAACGGGTCGACGAGCAGCTACTCAGCCACATGCAGGCGAACGCGATCGCCGGTCCCTGGGCCGCAGGCGAGCGCATCCTCGTCTGCATCAGCGAAGATCCGCGCGCGGCCAGCCTCGTGCGTTACACCAAGCGGCTGGCCGACCGGCTGCACGCGCCGTTTATCGCGGTGTCGATCGAGACGCGGCGGTCCCTGCAAATGTCCGATGAGGAGCGCGACCGGCTCGCCGATACGCTGCGGCTCGCGGAATCGCTCGGCGGCGAGGCACTGACGATTCCGGGCGTCGGCCGCCGCCTCGCCGACGACGTGGTCAACTTCGCGCAGGGCAACAACGTCACCCAGATCGTGATCGGAAAGTCCACGCGCTCGCTCTGGTTCGAGATGACGCGCGGCTCCGTCGTGCACGATCTGGTGCGCCGCGCCGGTAACATCAGCGTGCATGTCATCCCTGGCGACGAATTCACGAACGAGCCGCCGCCGAAGACGGCGGTACAGACCGCAACGCGATCGGACCCGTTCGATGGGCGGCCCTATCTGAAGGCGGTCGGGATCACCGCGCTTGGCCTCGCTGCCGCCGTGGCGATCAAGCCGTATTTCGGCATTGAGAACGTCGACCTGATGTTTCTGACCGCCGTGGTGACGGTTGCCGTGCGCTACGGATTGTGGCCGTCGTTGCTTGCGAGTGTCGCGGCGTCCCTCGCCTACAATTTCTTCTTCCTGCCGCCGGTCTATACCTTCACCATTACCGATCCGACCAATGTCGCGGCGTTCTTTTTCTTCATGCTGATTGCGTTCGTGGTGTCGAATGTGGCGGGGCGGGTCCGCACCCAGGCTGATGCTGCGATCGGCCGCATCCGGACCACCGAGCAGCTCTATGCTTTCAGCCGCAAGCTCGCCGGCACCGGCACGCTCGACGACGTGCTGTGGGCGACCGCCTACCAGATCGCGCTGATGCTGAAAGTCCGCGTGGTGCTGCTGTTGCCGGACGAAGGGCTGCTCACGGTGAAGTCGGGCTATCCGCCCGAGGACGATCTCGATCAGGCCGACCTTGCGGCCGCCAACTGGGCCTGGAGCAATGACCGGCCTGCAGGCCGCGGCTCGGACACGCTGCCTGGTGCAAAACGGCTATTCCTGCCGATGCGCACCGGGCGCGGCCCGATCGGGGTCATCGGAATCGACAACGACCGCAGCGGTCCCTTGCTGACGCCGGACCAGCGCCGGCTGCTCGACGCGCTGGTCGACCAGGGCGCGCTGGCGATCGAACGCGTGCTGCTGGTCGAGGACGTCGATCGCGTCAAGCGCTCCGTCGAATCCGAGCGGCTGCGTTCCGCATTGTTGACCTCGATTTCACACGACCTGAAGACGCCGCTCGCATCCGTGCTGGGTGCGGCCTCGACCATGCGCGATCTCGCCAGCGCGCTCTCCGACACCGAGAATCGCGACCTGCTCGCGACGGTCATCGACGAATCCGAACGGCTCAACCGCTTCATCGCCAATCTGCTCGACATGACCAAGCTCGAATCCGGCGCCATCGTGCCCAACGCTGCGTTGCACGATCTCGGAGAGATCGTCGGCAGCGCGCTCCGGCGGGCAGCCAAGATCCTCACCGCCCACAAGGTGGAGCTGGAGTTGGCCGCAGACCTTCCTATGCTCCAGCTCGATGCGGTGCTGTTCGAGCAGGTGCTGTTCAACCTGCTCGACAACGCCGCCAAATATTCGCAGCCCCACGCGACGGTCTCGATCCGCAGCCGGCGCGACAGCGATCATGTGGTGCTCCAGATTGCCGACGAGGGCGACGGCATTCCGTCTGAGGAGCTCGAGAGGGTGTTCGACAAGTTTTATCGCGTGCAGAAGGGCGACCATGTCCGTCCCGGCACCGGGCTCGGGCTCGCCATCTCCCGCGGCTTCGTCGAGGCGATGCGTGGCACGATCTCGGCGGCGAATCGCAGCGACCGGAGCGGCGCGGTTCTGACCATCCGTCTGCCCATTCCCGCCCGGACCCGTGCATTGGATACCGCCGCATGAGCGCCGCCCCGATCAAAGTGCTGGTCATCGACGACGAGCCGCCGATCCGCAAATTGCTGCGGATGGGGCTCTCGACGCAAGGCTATGAGATCCTGGAGGCGTCGAACGGCAAGACCGCGCTGGAGAAGCTCAGCGAGGATCCCGCGCTGATCATCCTCGATCTCGGCCTGCCCGACATCCAGGGCCATGAGCTGTTGCGTACCATCCGCGCCCGCAACGAAGCTGTGCCGATCGTGGTGCTGTCGAGCCGTGGCGATGAGGCCGGCAAGGTGCAGGCGCTGGATCTGGGTGCCGACGATTACCTGACGAAGCCGTTCGGCATGGACGAGCTGCTGGCGCGCCTGCGCGCCGCGCTGCGCCACCAGCTTCAGATCCAGGGCGAACGGCCGGTGTTTCGTGCCGGCGATCTCTCGGTCGATCTGGTGCGCCGGGTCGTCAGGGTCGGCGAGCGCGACGTCAAACTGTCGCCGAAGGAATATGACCTCCTGCGTGTGCTGGTGCAGCACGCCGGCAAGGTGCTCACCCACCGCTTCCTGCTGAGGGAGTTATGGGACGAGCTGACCGACGCGCAATATCTCCGCGTCTATGTCCGCCAGCTCCGGCAAAAGATCGAAGCGGATCCGGAACGGCCGCAACATGTGCTGACGGAGACGGGGATCGGCTATCGGCTGAAGGCGGGGGATTGACGCTGCATCCCTCATCCTGAGGAGCGCGGAACGCGCGTCTCGAAGGATGAAGGTCCCGACTGTTGCAGCGAGGCCTGCATGGTTCGAGACGGCGCTTCGCGCCTCCTCACCTTGAGGGAAGAGAGTGAGGTGCGCGGTGGAGAGCTAACCCGCCTTCCTCTGCCGCGCTGTCGACCGATGCGTCTTCTTCGCGGCGCCCGTTCGCCCCGACGCCCGGCGCGCATGGGACTTCGCCGCCGTCTTCTTCCCGCCGCGTCCCTTCAAGCTCTGCTTCAGCGCATCCATCAGGCTGACCACATTGCTCGGCTTCTCCTCGGGCTCCGGCAGTTCGATTGTCTTGCCGCTGGCCTTGCGCTTCACCAGGGCCTTCAGCGCGGTCTCGTAGTCGTCCTTGAACTTGCTGGGATCGAAATGGGAGGTCTTGGTCTGGAGGATATGGCCGGCGAGCTCAACCATGTCCTTGGTGATCTTCGGGCTCTTGATGTCGTCGAAGAACTGGTCCTCGTCGCGCAGTTCGTAGGGGAAGCGCAGCGTGGTGCCAAGCAGGCCCTTGCCGAGCGGCTCGATCGCGATGATGTGCTCGCGATTGGTGAGCACGATCTTGGCGAGCGCGACGCGATCCTGGTCCTTCATGGCGTCGCGGATCACGGCAAAAGCATCGACCGCGGCCTTGCCGTCGGGCGCGATGTAGTAGGGGTGGTTGAGATAGCGCTGGTCGATCTCGTCGCTCGGCACAAAGCTCTCGATGTCGATGGTGTGGTTGCTCTCGATCTGGACCGCTTCGAGCTCCTCCGGCTCGATCTCGACATATTTGCCCTTGCGCAGCTCGTAGCCGCGCCCCTTCTGGTCGCTCTCGACGACGTCGCCGGTCTCGGCGTCGATCATCTGCTGCTTCAACCGGTTGCCGGTCTCCCGGTTGATCATGTGAAACCGCGTCTTCTCGGCCGCGGTGGTCGCCGGATAAAGCACAACGGGGCAACTGACCAGCGAGAGCTTCAACGTTCCCTTCCAATAGGCGCGCGGTGCCATTCCGTTCTCCAGCGTCTGCGAGTCATTTTGGAACCCCAACCGTCCCGCGGGGTTTTGGTTCCGGGTGGGATGCGGGCCGTGATAGGCTTCACGCCAAAGAGAATCCGGGACCAGTCGTGCTGCAAAAGCTCTCCAAGTATCGACAGAAACGTGATTTCGAGAAGACGCCCGAGCCATCGGGCAAGACCGCGGTGGCGCCGTCGAAGCAGCGCCGCTTCGTGATTCAGAAGCATGACGCTTCGCGGCTGCACTACGATCTGCGGCTCGAGTTCGATGGCGTCTTCAAGTCCTGGGCGGTGACAAAAGGGCCCTCGCTCGATCCGCACGACAAGCGGCTGGCCGTCGAGGTCGAGGACCATCCGCTCGACTATGGCGACTTCGAAGGCACGATTCCGGAAGGCCAGTACGGCGGCGGCACGGTCATGCTGTGGGATCGCGGCACCTGGGAATCCGATGATCCCGAACGCGGTTTCAAGAAGGGCGATCTGAAGTTCACGCTGCACGGCGAGAAGCTGCACGGCAGCTGGGTCCTGGTGCGCATGCGCAACGACCGCACCGGCGGCAAACGGACCAATTGGCTCCTGATCAAGCATCGCGACGAATATGTTCGCGAGGGCGCAGACAACGACATTCTCGAGGAGGACAAATCGGTCGCCTCCGGCCGCGCGATGGATCAGATCGCCGAAGGCAAGGGCCGTGCGCCAAAACCGTTCATGCTGGCGAAGGGCACCAAGGCCAAGGCCGACGCGGTCTGGCAGTCCAACCGGGCGGACGAGGCGAAAGAGCGCACGGTCAAGCCGGCGCCCCGCGCGGCGTTGAAAACCGGCAAAACAGTCAAGAAGAAAGCGACGACCGCGACGACCGCGAACAAGGCGGCGGAGATGCCGGATTTCGTGGCGCCGCAGCTCTGTACGTCGGTCGAGCGCCCGCCGAGCGGCGACGGCTGGTGCCACGAGATCAAGTTCGACGGCTACCGCGTGCAGCTGCGGGTCGAGGGCGGCAAGGCGACGTTGAAGACGCGCAAAGGCCTCGACTGGACCGAAAAATTCGCAACTATCGCGAAGGAGGCGGGCGCGCTGCCGGATATGATGGTCGACGGCGAGATCGTCGCGCTCGACCACAATGGAGCACCCAATTTTTCGTCGCTCCAGGCGGCGCTGTCGGACGGCAAGACCGAGGAGCTCATCTTCTTTGCGTTCGACCTGCTGTTTGCGGAAGGCCTCGATTATCGCCGGCTGCCGCTCGGCGAGCGCAAGGCGCGCTTGAAGGAGCTGCTGGAAGCGCGTAAGCGCAAATCGAGCCAGATTCGCTATGTCGAGCATTTCGAAAGCGGCGGCGACGCCGTGCTGCAATCCGCCTGCAAGCTCGAGCTCGAGGGCGTGGTGTCGAAGAAGCTGGACGCGCCCTATCGTTCGGGGCGGACAGAAAGCTGGACCAAAGCAAAATGCCGCGCCGGCCATGAGGTCGTGATCGGCGGTTACAAGACCACCAATGGCAAATTCCGTTCGCTGATGGCCGGCGTGCACCGCGGTGATCATCTCGCCTTCGTCGGCATGGTCGGCACCGGCTTCGGCGCGGACAAGGTCAAGCGCATCATGCCGTCCTTGAAGGCTATGGAGGCGAAGCAAAGCCCCTTCGGCGGCAAGAACGCACCGAAAAAGACGCGCGAGGTGCACTGGCTGAAGCCGGAGCTCGTGGCGGAGATCGAGTTCGCCGGCTTCACTGCCGACGGCAATATCCGCCAGGCCGCCTTCAAGGGTCTGCGGCAGGACAAGCCGGCGGAGGAGGTCGAGGCCGAGACACCGGTCGATACCGAGCTTGCCGAGCCCTCGACGAAGCAGCGCGCGAAGCCGCGCGCGCAAGCGAAGACCGGTGCACGAACAGCGCAAGCCGGCACTGCCGAAGTGATGGGTGTCGTGCTCTCGAAGCCGGACAAGGCGCTGTGGCCGGACGACGGCAATGGCGATCCCGTTACCAAGCTGGATCTCGCGCGCTACCTCGAAGCCGTCGGCGAATGGATGATCGTGCACCTCAAGGGCCGGCCGTGCTCGCTGATCCGCGCCCCTGATGGCATCAAGGGCGAATGCTTCTTCCAGCGCCACGCCATGCAGGGCACCTCGAACCTTCTGGAGCTCGCGCGGGTCTCCGGCGACCGCAAGCCCTATTTGCAGATCGACCGCATCGAAGGGCTCGCGGCCGTGGCGCAGATCGGCGGCGTCGAGCTGCATCCCTGGAATTGCGCGCCCTACGCCTACGATACCCCGGGCCGGCTGGTGTTCGATCTCGATCCCGCGCCCGACGTCGTCTTCGCCGAGGTCGTCGAGGCCGCCAAGGAGATGCGGCAGCGGCTGACCGACATCGGCATGGACAGCTTCTGCAAGACCACCGGCGGCAAAGGTCTGCACGTCGTGGTCCCGCTGCGTCACGGCGCGCGCGACCAGGTGAGCTGGAAGGAGGCCAAGGCCTTCGCGCAAGGCGTCTGCCAGTGGATGGCGGACGACGCTCCCGAGCGCTATCTGCTCAACATGTCGAAGAAGCTGCGCAACGGAAAGATCTTCCTGGACTATCTGCGCAACGATCGGATGTCGACGGCGGTGGCGCCGCTGTCGCCGCGTGCGCGAGATGGTGCGACTGTGTCGATGCCGGTCACGTGGGCGCAGGTGAAGAGCGACCTCGATCCGAAGCGGTACACGGTGCGGACGGTGCCCGGCTTGCTGGCGCGATCGAAGGCGTGGGATGGTTATGACGATGCAGCGGCGTCGATCAAGGCGGCGATCAAGAAGCTCGCCGGGAAAACGAAGTAGGGTGGGTAAAGCGAAGCGTGCCCACCATCTTCTCTCAGCCGAGCAAAAAGGTGGGCCCGGCGCATTCCGCCTTTGCCCACCCTACTAGATCTTCGTTTGGTGGCTAGATCCGTCCCAGCAGGAGCAGGATCAGCAGGATCACGATGACGAGCCCGAGACCGCCGCCGCCGTAATAGCCGGTGCCGTAGAACGGGCCGCCGCCGATGCCGCTGAAGCCGCCGAGCAGCGCGATGACCAAAATGATCAGAATGATCGTACCGATAGACATGCGGAAATCTCCTCCAGCCCTTCGTTAGAAGGGTCGTTTGCAACCTGTCCCGTGGTGCGAGGGCAACTTGCCGCAGGTTCTAAAGTTCCGCCAATGAAACACCGTGCACGCGCAACTTGCATGGAACCTTTGTGGTACCGCCGGGCATGACTATGTGAGGTTCAATCACTAACCGGGCAGAGCCATGTCAGCACCGCTTGTCGTCTCCATTCCCCACCGCTTGGGCCGCGAGGAGGCGGTGCGCCGGCTCAAGACTGGGCTAGGCCGTGCTGCGGCGAGCATTCCCGTGATGCAGGTCGAGGAGGAGAGCTGGAGCGGCGACAGCATGAATTTCCGCATCCGCGCGCTCGGGCAGATCGCGACGGGGCAGGTCGACGTCGCCGACGACCATGTCAAGGTGCAGGTGGTGCTGCCCTGGCTATTGCAGCGCTTTGCGGAGATGGCGCAGGCCACGATTCGCAAGCGCGGCCAGCTGCTGTTGGGCAAGGACGGGAAAAGCTAGCGTTCAAGCGCGGGTGCGCTGTCGCACCGGCTTCGCCGCGCCCGCTGGGCGCGCGGGGATGACCGAAGCGGGAAAACCGCGAAGCGCCTGCGCGAGCGGCAGATCGTTGCCGGCGAAACCCGGCACATTATAGCCCGTGACGTCAATAGTGGCGTCGGCCCCATCGAACGCCGGCCATTCGCGGCCTGCTTGCGTGAAAGGTGCGAACTGGCGCCCGACCACGACGATCGCCGCAGCCCGGCCGTGGCGGCGGGCAAACGCTACGACATGGTCGGCATGTGCGCCCCGCACCTGAAGCGGCTGGTAGTCACCTCGCGCGAAGACGTCGGGCAGCTCGTTGCGCAGCTTGAGCAGGTGCCGCGTCCAGGCCAGCTTGAGCTGACCGTCCGGCCAGCTCTTGATCAGATGATTCCAATCCGGGTTGTCCAGCGTGCCCAGCGCCGCGTGTCGCGCGGAAAAATCCACCGGGCGGCGGTTGTCGGGATCGACCAGCGACAGATCCCAGAATTCGGTGCCCTGGTAAAAGTCGGGCACGCCCGGCAGTGTCGCCTTGAGCGTGAGCTGGCTCAGCGCGTTCAGCGCGCCGAGCAGCGCGACGCGGCGAGCCAGCGTGTTCAGCGCCTCCAGGAATTCGCCTGATTGCGCGGGATCGAGGATCTTCGCGATGAAGCTCTTGACGCCGTTCTCATAGGCCTCGTGCGGGTTGAGCCAGCTGGTCTCCTCCTTGCCCTCGCGCGCGGCCTTGAGCGCATAGGCCTGGATACGCGCGACGAAACCGGCATCGGCCGGCTCCACGAGCGGCCAGGCGCCGAGCAGGGTCTGGTAGAGCATGTATTCGAACGTGGCCGACGGAGCGCGCAGATTGCCGTCGAGCGCGAGGTGCGGTGCGTTCAGGACTTTCCAGCGTGCCACAGCGCTGGTCCATTCGCCGGGAATTTCACTTAAGGCAGCGATCCGCGCCCGGGCGTCCTCGCCACGTTTGGTGTCGTGCGTGGCGGTCGCCGTCATCCCTTGCGGCCATTCCCTGGCGCGGGCCTGCATGGTCTCGTGGAAAGCGGGAATGGTGAGGCCCTTGCTCGCGGGATCGCCGCCGACTTCGTTCAGGGCGAGCAGCCGGTGAAATTGATAGAAAGCAGTGTCCTCCAACGACTTCGCCATCATCGGCCCGGTGAATTGCTGCACCTTCAGCGCAAAGCGGCGCACCCGCGGGGCACTGTGCGGGGGACGGCCAGGCTTGAGCAGGTCCATGGTGAGGGCGTCGCGCAGGAAGTCGAAAATGCCTTCGTCCGCGGCGAACCATTCCCGGCGAGCGTGCTCGATGGTGTTGTCGATCAGCTTACGATCGTTCGCCGTTGGCGCGCTTGTCGTCAAATAGGTGCGGTACACCGGAAAATGCAGCACATAGAGCTCGAGCGCCTGCCGCAGGCTGTCAGCGGAAAAGTCGCGGGTCGAGTAGTGCCCGTTGGCGATGCGCGCAAGCAGGCGCGTCAGAACCGTGAATTCGCTGGTCAGCAGCGTCTCCAGCACGCGCCGTTTGGCATCCTTGACGTAAGGCGCGAGCCGCGGCGGCCGGTTGCTGATCTGTCGCCAGGTCTCGTCCATGGCCTCCAGCCCCTTGGCGTCGACCAGAACGTGAGTGATGGCATTCATCCACTCATAGCCGGTGGTGCCCTGGACGCCGGCGAAATGCGGCAGGCGCTCGTGCTCGCACAGGATTTTCTCGATCACCGTATAGAACGGCTTTGTGGTGCCCTGAGCGTCGCGCACCAGCCGGCGCAGCCGCTGGCAATATTGCGCGGGATCGCGCAGGCCGTCGATATGATCGAGCCGGATGCCTTGCAGTTTGCCGTCGGCAATGAGTTGCTTCACCAGCCGGTGCGTGGCGGCGAACGTGCCGGGATCCTCGACGCGCATGCCGGCGAGCCCGTTGACGTCGAAGAAACGTCGATAGTTGATGTCGCTGGAGGCAAGCCGCCAGTGCCCCAGCTTGTAGTGCTGGCGCTCCAGCAAATGATGCAGCGCCAGCGTCTGCGCGGGACGGTCCTTGGCCGCGCGATAGGCGCCGAGGCCGCGCCCGATGATATCGGCGCTGCCTGCGATCTCCCTGAGCTCCGCCTTGAAGCCGGGTGCTTCCTTGCGGTTGGGGCGGCGCAGTCCCGTGTAGCGCGCCGCGAGCGACAGCAGGCGCTTGCCCGTCTCGGTCTCGGCGGCGTCGGCGTCCTTCACGATCATCCGCAGCACCTCGCCATAGCGCTCCGGCGCGATCGGCAATCGATGTTCGAAATACCAGGCGGAAAAACTACCTTCGTTGGGATCGTAGCGCAGCTCGATATCGCCGCTCTCGAGCGCTTCGCCATAGGACGCTCCGAGGATCGGCAGCAGCACGCCGCCGCGGGCGCGGAAGGCCAGTTGATCCCAGTCGATATCGAAGGAGACGGCGTGCGGCGAGGCCTGGCCCCATTCCAGCACGTCCAGCCACCAGGGATTGTCGGCGAAGTGCACGCCGACATGGTTCGGTACGAAGTCGATGATGAGGCCGAGGTCGTGTCGCGTCAGCGCCTCGCTCAGCCGCGCGAAGCCGGCCTCGCCGCCGAGCTCCGGATTGAACTGGCTGTGGTCGACGGTGTCATAGCCGTGCGTCGAGCCCTTGCGGGCCTTCATCACCGGCGAGGTGTAGAGATGCGTGATTCCCAGCGCCTTCAGGTAGGGCACCACCGCGGCGGCCTTGTCGAAGTCGAAATCCGCGGTGAGCTGAAGCCGGTAGGTTGCGAGAGGAATGGCTGGAGGCATCTCAACCTCCGAGGCGCCAGACCACCGACCAGGGCGCAAGCCGGTCGCCGGTTGCGCCGCCCCAGATCAGGGTCCCCACACCGCCGTCGGAACACGCGATGTCCTTGTCGGAGAGATTGGCCACGAGGCGCAACGTCGCGCCATCTCCCATGTGCCAATGTGCGGTGAGCAGGCCGCTATCGGCCACGGCGGCATCACCGAAGCGCGCACCTTTCAGTCGTGGCGCGATCTCCTTGTGGCGGAGTGCGAGCAGCTCCCGCACCAGCGCGAGACGCGCATCCTGCTCCGGCGTGTGGTCGGTCCAGTCGAGCACGGCCGATTGCAGTGTTGCCGGATCGAGCGGGTCGGGCACCTCGTCGCCGTACTTTTCATAGGCCCAGGCGTATTCCTGCCTGCGCCCCCTGCGGACGGCATCAGCCAGTCCGCCCTGGAAGTCGCAGAAGAACGGGAAGGGCGCGATGGAGCCCCACTCCTCGCCCTGGAACAGCATCGGCACCATCGGTGCGAGCAGGGTCACCGCGAGTGCGGCTTCGATCTGCTCGGGCGATGCCAGGCTTTCGAGCCGGTCGCCAAGCGGCCGGTTGCCGATCTGGTCGTGGTTCTGCAGGAAGTTGACGAAGGTTGCCGGCGGCAGCTCGCCGCTGTTCTCGCCCCGCGGCTTCTTGCCCCAGAATTCCGAGATCTCGCCCTGATAGACGAAGCCGGAGGCGAGCGCGCGTGCGAGATCGAGCCGCGGCGTTTGATAGTCCGCATAATAGCCGGCGAGTTCGCCCGTCAGCATCACGTGCCAGACGTGGTGGTAGTCGTCGTTCCACTGGCCGCGATATTTGCCGTTCGGAGGCTCCTGCGCCGCGTCGAGCAGGCTCGCGCGGTTGTCGCCGTTCTCCAGCACGAGATGGATATGGCGCTCCGTCGCCTTGGCAAGCTCGCCCGCGGCGACGCTAAGGTCTTGCAGCATCGATTGCTCGCCGGGGATCGCCATGATGTGATTGGCGGCATCGAGCCTCAGGCCGTCGAAGCGATAGTCGCTGAGCCACGACAGCGCGTTCTCGACGGCAAAAGCGCGAACCTGCGGCACGCGATAATCGATCGCACTGCCCCATGGCGTGTGCGCGTCGGTGAAGAAGGCCGGCGCGTAGCGGCCGAGGTAATTTCCCTCGGGGCCGAAATGATTGTAGACGACGTCGAGGAACACCATCAGCCCGCGCAGATGGGCTTCGTCGATCAGCGTCTTCAATTCATCGGGATGACCATAGGCGCTGTCGGGCGCGTACCACAGCACGCCATCATAACCCCAGCCGCGGCGACCGGCGAAGTCAGCCAGCGGCATCAGTTCGATCGCGGTGATGCCGGTCGCGACGAGATGATCGAGCTTGTCGATCATGGCACGATAGGTGCCTTCCGCAGTGAAGGTGCCGACATGCGTCTCGATCAGCACCGTCTCTTCCCACGGGCGGCCGCGCCAATCGGATGCGCGCCAGGCGAAGGCGTCATGATCGATCACCTCGCTCGGGCCGAACACGTCGTCGGGTTGGAATGCAGACGCCGGATCGGGCACGTCGATCTCGTCATCGATCCTGAATTTGTAGTTGCTGCCGACGGGCAGATTGGCAATCTCGGCGACATACCAGCCATCCTGCCGGCGCTGCATCGCGTGTCGTCTGTCGAGCAGGAGATCGACACGGCGCGCGGCAGGCGCCCACAGCCGGAACGATACGCCGTCCCTCGTCGGCCTCGCCCCGAAGGATGGCCTCATAGCGCCCCCGCGAAAGCGAGCACGGAGCGCGGCGGCGCCTTGCTGTCGCTCCCGGGCTGGAAGTCGATCGTATTCAGCTTGGCGTCGGTCGTGTTCAGGATCTGCTGCCAGCTCTTGTATTCAGTCATTTTTGGCAATTTGAATGCGATCTCTTCGGGGGCTGCGTTGAGTACGATAAAGATCGCGGCGCTGCCCGGTTCCATCGGCCCCATCACATAGGAGAGGAACCGCCCTTCCGGGAATTTCCAGTCGCTTTCCGTCATTTCGTCGCCGGCCGGCGTCAGCCACAGCGCGCCATAGGAGATGCCGTCCTTGGGGCGGCCGTCGAGCCAGCGATGGCTGCGAAGCTGCGAGAACCGGCGGCGGATATCGGCGAGTTCGGCGACAAAACCGACCATGTCGTCGCCGTCCTTGCCGAGATTGTCCCAGCCGACCCAGCCCACCTCGTTGTCCTGGCAATAGGCGTTGTTGTTGCCTGATTGCGAATTCCCGACCTCGTCGCCTGCGAGGATCAGCGGAATGCCCTGCGCCAGCATGAGGCAGGCCAGTACGTTCTTGCGAAGCTGCCGGCGCAAGCTGACGATTTGGGGATCGTCGGTCGGACCCTCGACACCGCAATTGTTGCTGTGGTTGTCGTTGGAGCCGTCGCGATTGTCCTCGCCATTGGCCTCGTTATGCTTCTCGTTGTAGCTGAAGAGATCGGCCAGGGTGAAGCCGTCATGCACGGTGATGTGGTTGATGCTGGCGCGCGGCCGCCGTCCGTCGTGGTTGAACAGGTCGGAGGACGCCGTCATGCGGCTGGAGATATCGCCGATCAGGCTGCCTTCGCCGCTCCAGTAGCGGCGCATGGCGCTGCGGTAACGGTCGTTCCACTCCGACCATTGCGAGGGAAATGCGCCCACCTGATAGCCGCCAAGGCCGAGATCCCAGGGTTCGGCGACGAGCTTGACGCTCGCCAGCACCGGGTCCTGGCGGATCGCGGTCAGGAACGAGCTGCCTCGATCATAACCGTTCGGTCCGCGGGCCAGCGTGGTGGCGAGGTCGAAACGGAAGCCGTCGACGTGGCAGACCTCGACCCAGTAGCGCAGTGAATCCATCACCATCTGCAGCACGCGCGGGTGGGTGAGGTTCACCGACGAGCCGCAGCCGGTAAAATCGTCGTAGTAGCGCGGGTTTTCGCGGTTCAGCCAGTAATAGGAGGCGTTGTCGATGCCGCGATAGCACAGCGTCGGACCGAGATGATTGCCCTCGGCGGTGTGATTGTAGACGACGTCGAGCATCACCTCGATGCCGGCATCGTGCAGACGTGCGATCGTGGTGCGGAAGGAATCGAGAGCGTTGTCCTGGGCGTAGCGCTGCTCGGGCGCGAAGAAGGACAGGGTGTTATAGCCCCAGTAGTTGACGAGCTTCTTCTCCACCAAGATGCGGTCGTCGACGAAGCTGTGCACCGGCAGAAGCTCTACCGTGGTGACGCCGAGCTTCTTCAGGTGCTCGATCATCGCGGGCGAGGACAGGCCGCCATAGGTGCCGCGCAAATTCGGCGGCACGTCGTCGCGCTTCTGTGTCAGTCCCTTGACGTGGGCCTCGTAGATGATGGTATCTTCCCAGGGAATGTTGGGCCGGATCTCGCGGCGGCCCCAGTTGAAGGTCTCGTCGACGACGACGGCCTTCGGCATGCCGCGCGCGTTGTCGCGCCGGTCGAACGACAGGTCTTCGCGCGGGCTTCCGGTGCGATAGGCGAAATGCGCGTCACTCCAGACCAGCCGCCCGGAAAGCCGCTTGGCATAGGGGTCTAGCACGAGCTTGTTGGCATTGAAGCGGTGGCCGTGCTCCGGCTCGTAGGGGCCATGCACGCGGTAGCCGTAGAGCTGGCCGGGCGAGACGTCGTTGAGATAGCCGTGCCAGACATCCTCGGTGCGCTCCGGCAGCTCGACGCGCTCGAGTTCGCGGCGGCCCTGCATGTCGAACAGGCACAGCTCGACCTTCTGCGCGTTGGCGGAGAACAGCGCGAAATTGGTGCCGCGTCCGTCCCAGCTTGCGCCGAGGCGTGCGGGCGATCCAGCAGTCAGGCGCATCGTTCAGCTTTCCGGAACGAGGAAGATCGCGGCGAGCGGCGGAATGGTGAGGCGGAGCTCGCCATTGACGGCGTGGACTTCGCCGATGTTGCCGACATTGCTGCCGCCGTAATGAGCGGAGTCCGAGTTGAACACTTCCTTCCACTTGCCACCGAACGGCGCGCGAACGCGGTAATTGCGATAGACATTGGGTGAGAAGTTGACGATCACCATGCACCGGGCGTGCTCGTCAAATCCCTTGCGCAGCCAGGCGAACACGTTGCGGTTGGCGTCGTCGGTGATCAGCCATTCGAAGCCGGCCTGCTCGCAGTCCATCTGGTGCAGGGCGGGCACCGCGCGATAGAGCCGGTTGAGATCGCGGATCAACGCCTGGATGCCTGAATGGGGCTTGTACTCGAGCAAGTGCCAGTCGAGCGATTGGTCGTGATTCCATTCTCGGCTTTGCGCGATCTCGGCGCCCATGAACAGCAGCTTCTTGCCGGGATGGCCGAACATGAAGCTGTAATAGGCGCGCAAATTCGCGAAGCGCTGCCATTCGTCGCCGGGCATGCGCCCGAGGATAGAGCGCTTGCCGTGCACGACTTCGTCGTGCGACAGCGGCAGGACGAAGTTCTCCGAGAAGGCGTAGTGCAGGCCGAACAGGATGTCGCCGTGATGATGCTTGCGGTGGATCGGGTCCTTGCTGATGTAGTTCAGCGTGTCGTGCATCCAGCCCATATTCCACTTGTAGCCGAAGCCGAGCCCTCCGAATTCGACCGGGCGCGAGACCTGCGGCCAGGCGGTGGACTCTTCGGCGGCCGTGGTCGCCTGCGGGAAACGCGCGAACAGCTCGGTGTTGAAGCGGCGCAGGAACGCGATCGCCTCGATGTTCTCCCGGCCGCCATGCTGGTTCGGAATCCACGCGCCGGGCGGACGGCTGTAGTCGAGGTAGAGCATGGACGCGACGGCATCGACGCGCAGTCCGTCGATCGCGTAGCGCTCGAGCCAGAACAGCGCGTTCGAGACCAGGAAGTTCGTCACTTCGGTGCGGCCGTAATTGTAGATCAGCGTGCCCCAATCGAGATGCCGGCCCTGGAGCGGATTGGCGTGCTCGTACAGCGCTGTGCCGTCGAAGCTGCCGAGCCCGTGCGGATCGTCCGGGAAGTGGCCGGGCACCCAGTCGAGCAGCACGCCGACGCCCTCGCGGTGGCAGGCATCGACCAGCGCGGCAAAATCCTCCGGCGTGCCGAAGCGGCTGGTCGGCGCATACAGCCCCGTCGGCTGATAGCCCCACGAGCCGTCGAAAGGATGCTCGCTGACGGGGAGGAATTCGAGATGGGTGAAGCCCATGTCGCGGGCGTAGGCCGGCAGCTGCTCGGCCAGCTCGCGATAGGTCAGCCATTCATTGCCGTTCTTGCGCCGCCATGAGCCGAGATGGACCTCGTAGATCGACATCGGCGCGGACAACGCGTTGATGCCGTCGGGCGCCGGTCGCGGCCGGGGCAGATGTGCTTCGTCGAACACGATAGAAGCGGTCTTCGGGCGCACCTCGCTTGCAAAAGCCATCGGATCGGACTTCAGCGGAAGCAGATGGCCATGCGGTCCGATAATTTCGAACTTGTAGTGGTCGCCGGCCTTGGCGTGCGGGATGAACAATTCCCAATAACCCGCGCCGCGCACCCGCATCGGATGGCGCCGTCCGTCCCAAAAATTGAAATCGCCGACCACGGAGACGCGCCGGGCGTTGGGCGCCAGCACCACGAAGCCGATGCCATCGATGCCTTCGAGCCGCATCGGATGCGCGCCGAGCTTGTCGTAAAGGCGCTGGTGGGTGCCTTCGCCAAGCAGATAGAGGTCGAAATCGGTCAGGATCGGCGGAAAGCGATAGGTGTCCTCGAATTCGATGACGTTGTCGCCGAACTTCGCGCGGAGCTGGTAGTGCTTCGCGCCGTTCGGCAGAGCTCCGATGAACAGGCCGGCATCATGGACGCGATCGAGCTTCGCCACCTCGCCGTGCTCGCCCACCGCCTCGACGTTGGAAGCATCGGGAAGAAACGCGCGCACCACGCTCTTGTCGCCCTCGGGATGCAGCCCGAGATAGTGGAACGGATCGGAGTGGCGACCCTCGATGATCGCATAGGCCTCGGCAGGGAGTTTAGGCATGGGCTTCGCTCTCGATACTGGACAGAATGCGAAGCAGTCCGGACAGCGGCGCATGGAGCCCCTCAGGCCGGTGGGACAGCTCGTACTCTACTTCCTCGAACGCTTGATCAAGCAGGAAAAACCTTAACAGGCCAGCCGCAGATTGCGGATCTTCCGGCCACAGCCGCCGATCGGTCATGGCTTCGCGGTAGGCGGTGAGGAACGTCGCGGTGGTGCGCTCGCGCCATTCGTCGAGCGCTGCCGTGAGACGGCCCTGTTCGTCGGAGGCGCCCGTGAGCGCGCGGTGAAGCGCCGCGTTAACCGAAAGATCAATCGAGCGGATCAGGCCGGCAACGTCACGCGCCGCAGGCAGCTTGCGCCGCTTGTCGGCCAGCGGCAAACGCGGATCTCCGTCGAAGTCGATGATGAAGATATCGTCCTTCACAATCAGAGTTTGCCCGAGGCGGAAATCGCCATGATGACGGATGTTCAACCCGCCGAGCTCGGAAGGTAAGAGCGCGTTGAGCCGGCCGGACAGGGTCGCGCGCTCCGCGGCGAGCTGATTGATCAGCGGTCGGTCCACCTCCCGCAGGCGGTCGGTGCTGGCGGCCAGCCGCTCGAAAACCCGCTCGGCCCGTGTCTCGAGCTCGGATGACCAGCGCTTGACGTGTGCGGAGCCAATGGGCTCCGGCGCGAGATCTCCGGGCTTTGCAGCGGCCAGAGCCACATGCAGCTCGGCGAGCCGTCGGCCGATCTGCGTAATGAAGTGCAGATAGGGCGCTTGCTCCTGGGTCTCGCGGGGCATCTCGCCCGGTGGCAGCACCCGTTGCTCGTCGATATAGCGGTCGAGATAGCCCGCGGTGACGCCCCAGCCGTCGCCCTGGTTCTCGACATAGGCGTGCAGCACGCCGACTGCGCTGCGACGGTCGTCTTCGACCAGCTCGACGCTGCCGAGCAGTGCCGGCGTATTGGCAAAGCGGGCGATCTCGGTGAGGTAGGAGCCGATCTCGATCTCGGGATTGATGCCGGCTTCGAGCTGACGATAGATCTTGGCGACATACTGGTTGTCGACCAGCGCGGTGCTGTTCGACTGCTCGATCGTGCGGATGCGTTCGGGCTCCTTGATGGTGTACTCGGCAAACCGGCTGGTCGCCTTGAACTCCAGCCGCAGATTGTTTTCTTCCACCACCAGGTTCTGCGACAGATTGCGCAGGAACAGGCCGATGAAGATCTGCTCGGTTGCCACGTCCAGCAGCGTCCCTTCGCGGGCCCCCTGACGCACGGCGGCGAGCGCCCTGGGATTGAAGCGTTCGCGGTCGAAGCGCACCCATTCGATCTGCATCGGCAGCACGTAGCGCGTGGTGACGTCGCCCTGCGCCGCCTCGAAGAACGCGATCCAGGGCCTGTTGTCGCCGATGTCGCAGAACGGCACCGCCGAGGTCAGCGTCGGCTTGATGTGCTTGGGATTGTGCTCCGGATACCAGCGCGTGCGCGACAGGAATCCCGGCAGCACCTCGTGCTCGAACACGCCGCGCTCGCGCGCCAGCGACACCCAGGTCGAGTTCACCGGCACCACCAGCGTCTCGAATTCGGGCACTGCGCGCGGCGTCACCGGCTCGGACTTGTCGCGCTCGGTGAGCTGGAACCAGTAGAAGCCATAGGGCCCCAGCGTGACCATGTAGGGCAGTTCGCCGATCGCCGGAAAACGCGTGCGGCCGAGCATCTCCTGCGGGATGCGGTCCTTCCAGGGCGACAGATCGAGCTCGGTCGCCTGGGCCGCGCGCGACAGATTGGCGACGCAGAGGATCACCTCGTCGCGGTACTGCCGGACATAGGCCAGCACGGCGCGGTTGGCCGGGCGGATGAAGGTCATGGTGCCGCGGCCGAAGGCGAGCGTCGATTTGCGCACCGAGATCAGACGCTTGGTCGCGCTGAGCAGCGAGGACAGGCTGCGCGACTGCGCCTCCACGTTCACCGATTCATAGCCGTAGACCGGATCCATGATCAGCGGCGCGTAGAGGCGGGCCGGGTCGCAGCGCGAGAAGCCGCCGTTGCGGTCCGGGCTCCACTGCATCGGCGTGCGCACGCCGTTGCGGTCGCCGAGATAGATGTTGTCGCCCATCCCGATCTCGTCGCCGTAGTAGATGATCGGCGTGCCGGGGAAGGACAGCAGCAGCGAGTTCATCAGCTCGATCTTGCGCCGGTCGTTGTCCATCAGCGGCGCGAGGCGCCGGCGGATGCCGACATTGATGCGGGCGCGCGGATCGTTGGCGTAGGTGGTCCACAGATAGTCGCGCTCGACGTCGGTCACCATCTCCAGCGTCAGCTCGTCATGGTTGCGCAGGAACAGCGCCCATTGGCAGCTCGCCGGAATATCCGGCGTCTGGCGCAGGATGTCGGTGATCGGGAAACGGTCCTCCTGGGCGATCGCCATGTAGATGCGCGGCATCAGCGGGAAGTGGTAGGCCATGTGGCACTCGTCGCCGCGGCCGAAATATTCCTGCACGTCCTCCGGCCATTGATTGGCCTCGGCCAGCAGCAGCTTGCCCTTGGAGTAGGAATCCAGCTCGTGGCGGAGCCGCTTGATGATGGCATGCGTCTCGGGGAGGTTCTCGTTCGAGGTGCCTTCGCGCTCGCAGAGATAGGGAATGGCGTCCAGACGGAAGCCGTCGACGCCGGCATCCAGCCAGCGCTTCATCACCTGGATCAGCGCGCTGACGACGCGCGGATTGTCGAAATTGAGATCCGGCTGGTGCGAGAAGAAGCGGTGCCAGTAGAACGCGCCGGCCTCGTGATCCCAGGTCCAGTTCGACTTCTCCGTGTCGGTGAAGATGATACGGGTGCCCTGGTATTTCTGGTCGGTGTCGCTCCAGACATACCAGTTGCGGGCGCTCGAGCCTGCCGGGCTGCGGCGAGCACGCTTGAACCAATTGTGCTGGTCCGAGGTGTGGTTGACGACGAGCTCGGTGATGACGCGCAAGCCTCGCTTCTGGGCCTCCTGGATGAAGCGCTTGAAATCCTTCATCGTCCCGAAATCGGGATTGACCGAACCGTAGTCGGCGATGTCGTAGCCGTCGTCGCGGCCGGGCGAGGGATAGAACGGCAGCAGCCAGAGCGCGGTGACGCCGAGCTCCTGGAGATAGGGCAGCTTCTCGGTCAGCCCGGCGAAGTCGCCGATGCCGTCATTGTTGCTATCGGCAAACGCCTTGACGTGAAGCTGATAGATAATGGCGTCCTTGTACCAGAGCTCGTCCACGATCTCGGCAGCCTCGGCTTTCTTGGTGTCGACGGAAGACAATACGTTCATGGCGTGCGCCCTTACGCCAGGCAGCGGAACAGCAGCGCCGGATCGCGCTCGGGATCGATACGCAACCTGATCCCGCCCCATTCGATGCGGGCCTGTTCGCCGGTGAGGAGGTTTTCGAGTGCCGACACATGGTGTCGCTGCCCGCCGGCGTCAACCGTGACGTCGCCGAGCGGCAACCAGAATTCGCGCACGTGGCACGAGAGCGCAACCACGGCCACGACGATGTTGGCCGGGTCGGTCGCTTCCTTGACGAAGGCGATCGTCTCGCCGTCTTCGATGCCGAGGAAGCGCAGGTTCGCCGTCTGCTGAAGCGCAGCATTCTCGTTGCGGATGCGATTGATCTCCGTGATGTAGGCCTTGATGTGGCCGGGCTTGTTCCAGTCGCGCTGCTTGATCTGGTATTTCTCGGAGTTGAGATATTCCTCGCGGCCGGGGATCGCGTCGTGCTCCAGCAGCTCGAACCCGCTGTAGACGCCGTAATTGCCGGACAGCGTCGCCGCCAGCGCGACGCGCGATTTGAACGCCCATGTCTCGCCGCCCTGGAGATGATAGGGCAAAAGATCGGGCGTATTCACGAACAGGTTCGGCCGATAGAAGTCACGTTCGGGATAGCGCGTCAGCTCGCCGAGATATTGCTCCAGCTCCCACTTCGCCGTGCGCCAGGGGAAATAGCTGAACGATTGCGCAAAGCCGAGCTTGGCGAGGCCCTTCATCAGCTTCGGGCGCGCGAACGTCTTGGAAAACAGGATCACCTCGGGATGCCGGCGGCGGATGTCACGGATCAGCCACTCCCAGAAGGCGAGCGGCGCGGTGTCGTGATTGTCGATGGCGAAGATGGTGACGCCGTGGTCGATCCAGAACAGCATGGCGTCGCGAAACGCGTTCCACAGTCCAGCCCGGTCGACGGACGCGAAATCGGGGATGACGATATCGGAATAGGGCCCGTCAGCCGTCCGCACCGACCGATCCGGGCGCCATTTGAACCATTCCGGATGCTGCGTCAGCCACGGGTGGTCCGGCGAGCATTGCACGGCGAAGTCGAGCGCGAGTTCGAGGCCGTATTCCAGGCAGGTCGCGACCAGCGCGCGAAAATCCTCGATCGTGCCGAGTTCGGGGTGCAGCGCGTCGTGCCCGCCCTCGATGGCGCCGATCGCATAAGGCGAGCCGGGATCGCCGTCGCCCGCCACCGGCATGTTGTTGCGGCCCTTGCGCCGGGTGCGGCCAATGGGATGGATCGGCGTGAAGTACAGCACGTCAAAGCCCATCGCGGCGATGTCGGGCACGCGCGCGATGCAGTCGCGAAGCGTGCCATGCTGTCCTGGCACCACGCTCTGGCTGCGCGGCATCATCTGATACCAGGCGCCGAAGCGTGCCTTGTCGCGGTCGACGAACAGTGGGAATAGCGCCGAGCGCGTGAGATCAGGCCGCAACTGGCTCTCGGCCATGGCTGCGCCGAGCTCGGTTGCCAGCAGCGGGGCAACGTCGCCGGTCTGAAGATAGTCCTCGCATCGCCTGACGATGACGGCGGCGGCGTCCTGCTGCGCGCCATGCGCCTTGGTCAAAAGGCCGGCGCCCTCGATCGCATCGAGCGTGACGTCGGCACCGGAGCGCTGCTTGCGCGCGACCGCGTGCGACCAGGTGGCGAATTCGTCGGTCCAGGCTTCGATCGCATAGACATATTTGCCGGGCTCGACGGGTGTGAACGCGCCGGACCAGCGGTCATTGCCGTGAGGGATCATCGGCTCGCTCTGCCATTCGCGGTCCTGCTCCTGTCGCCAGATCAGCGCTGCGCCGATCACGGCGTCGCCGTCCCGGTAGATGTCGGCCCAGACCTCGACCGGTTCGCGCGCGATCCGCTTCACGGGGAAGCGCCCGCCGTCGATCAGGGGATAGACGTCCTCGATGAGGAAAGTGCTGCCGGCTGCGGCACTCTCGACAGTTTGAATTGTCTTGTTCACGGTGATGCCATTGACAAGAAAGCAGGAGCCCGTTTCCCTTGCCGGGAACCTACGCTTGATACCACTATAGAAAGCCGCTTGTGTGTCATTGGTTCCCTGGGGAACGGCAGGCGCGGCTCGCGAGTTAACCCTGACTAACTTCTTCCGCGACCTCGTTAAAATCGATGCCCCCGGCCACAAAATGGCCTGCAAGCTGCGTGCCGAATGGATCTTTTAGCTCAAGCCCGGATCAAGGGCGTTCAATCCGAATTCGTCGATGCCCTCGGAAAGCTGCGGGTCACCGATCCCGTGGCCCTCAAATCCATCCTCGACGCCTTGCCGGAAAAGCGGGTTTACCGCTTCGTCAGCGGGCCTGTGGTGGTACGCGCCTTGGGCCATCCGCGCACCGAATTGGTGACGATCGGTGCGCCGCCGCTCAAATGGAAGATGACCGGCAACGGCAATTTGATCGCGCAAGGTGAGACGCGCGAGCCCGTGATTGCCTGGCCGGCCGGCCTGCCGCTCGGCTATCACCGGCTGACGCTGACGGATGCCGGAGGCGTGACGGAAGAGGTGCCGATGATCGTGGCGCCGGAGCGGGCCTTCGGCGGCGATTTCGACCGGGGCTGGCTGCTTGCCGTGCAGCTCTACAGCGTCCGCTCGGACCGCAATTGGGGCATCGGCGATTTCACCGACCTCGCCGGTCTGGTCCGGCTCGCGAAGCAGTTGGGCGCCGACGGCGTCGGGCTCAATCCCCTGCATGTGTTGTTCGATGACCATCCGGCCGATTGCAGCCCCTATTCGCCGAACAGCCGGCTGTTTCTCAATCCGCTCTATATCGACGTCGAGGCGATCCCGGAATTTTCCCCCGACCTCGTCCCCGATGCGGCCGCGACCGCCGCGCGGCTCCGCGACGGTGATCGTGTGCCCTATCCGGACATGGCGGCCTTGAAATGGTTGGCCTTGCGTGCCGCCTTCGACAGCTTCGCGAAAACCGCGAGCGGCGTCCGCCGCAACCAGTTCGACGCCTTCCGGGCGGCTCGCGCGCCGCTGTTGTCCCGTTTTGCCTGCTTCGAGGTGCTACGCCATCGCTTTGCGGCGCCGTGGTGGGAATGGCCGCAGGAATGGCAACAGCCGGATGAGACGAAATGCGCCGAGCTGCGCAACGGCCCGGACAAGCACGAGGTCGAGTTCGTCGAATTCGTGCAATGGACCGCCGATAGCCAGTTGCATGCGGCCAAGGAGCTGGCCGGCCAGCTCGGCATGCGGGTCGGGCTCTATCTTGACGTTGCCGTCGGCGTGCAGTCGAACGGCTTCGATGCTTGGAACGAACAGGGGGCGATCTCCCGTCATCTCGCCGTCGGCGCGCCGCCGGACGTGCTCAATACCATTGGCCAGGATTGGGGCTTGGCCGGCTTCAATGCCGGCGGCCTGGAGGCGCAATCCTTCGTGCCATTCGCCGATATGCTCGCGGCTTCGATGCGCCATTCCGGAGCCATCCGTCTCGATCACGTGCTCGGCTTGAAGCGGCTTTATCTGGTGCCGCGCGGCTTCAAGCCCGACAACGGCGCCTATGTGCAGATGCCGTTCGAGGCGCTGCTGGCGACCGTGGCGCGGGAGAGCGCGGCCCATAAGTGCATTGTGATCGGCGAGGACCTCGGCACGGTGCCGGAAGGTTTTCGCGAGACCATGCAGGATTTCGGCATCTGGTCCTACCTCGTCATGATGTTCGAGCGCGACGATGCCGGTCACTTCCGGCCCGTCGATCACTACCGGCCCAACGCGCTGGTGACGTTGAACACGCATGATCTGTCGACCTATGCCGGCTGGCGCTCTTTCAGCGATCTCAGGATGAAGCGCTCGCTCGGGCTCGATCCGGGCGAGAACGATCAGGCCCGCTGGGATGCGCTCGGCCTGCTCGACGAGATCCTGCGTGCCAACGGCATCCGTGCCAATGATGTCTATTCGGTGCTCGCCTTCCTGTCGCGCACGCCGTCGCGGCTGCTTGCGGTGTCGCTGGAGGATCTGCTCGGCGTGATCGACCAGCCCAACATTCCCGGTACGATTGACGAGCATCCGAACTGGCGCCAGCGCCTGCCTGTGACGCTCGACAAGATCGTTTCGAAGGTCGATGTCGCAGCCTTGAAGGCCGCGACACGGGAACGCTCGTTACCCGGCGGGCGTTGATCGCCGGGGTCTCCGGACGTCGTTTTCGAGGCTCGCACGACATTGTCTCAGAGGATTGAAGATTATGCGCTGATCGGCGACTGCGAGACCGCGGCGCTGGTCGGCCGCAACGGCTCGATCGACTGGCTGTGCTGGCCGGCCTTCGATTCCGACGCCTGTTTTGCAGCGCTCCTCGGCATGCACAAGAACGGCCGCTGGCTGATCGCGCCGGACGAGGGCGTCACCGCCACGTCGCGCCGCTATCTCGGCGACACCCTCGTCCTCGAAACGCGCTTTGAGACTGACGGCGGCACCGTTGCGCTGATCGACTTCATGCCGCCGCGCGGCAAGGCCTCCGACATCGTGCGGCTGGTCCGCGGTGTCAGCGGCACGGTGAAGATGCGGATGGAACTCGTCATCCGCTTCGGCTTCGGCGTCGACATCCCTTGGGTGCGGCGGATCGATCATTCCCTGCTGGCGGTCGCCGGGCAGGACATGACTGTGCTGCGGACACCGGCCAAGACCCGAGGCGAGGATCTGACCACGGTTTCCGATTTCGAGGTGAAGGCCGGCGAGACCGTGCCGTTCGTGCTGACCTACGGCCCCTCGCATCTCGAGCCGCCCGCGCCAATCGATCCGGAGGTCGCACTCAAGGAGACCGAGAAATTCTGGCAGGACTGGTGCAGCCACTGCAATCGCGATGGCGACTATCGCGACCTGATCGTGCGCTCGCTGATCACACTCAAGGCGCTGACCTTCGCTCCGACCGGCGGCATCGTCGCGGCGCCGACCACCTCGTTGCCGGAGAAGCTCGGCGGCGCCAGGAATTGGGACTACCGCTTCTGCTGGCTGCGCGATGCCACCTTCACGCTGCTGGCGCTGATGAACTCGGGTTACACCGAGGAAGCCTCGGCCTGGCACAATTGGCTGTTGCGTGCGGCGGCAGGCTCACCGGCGAACATGCAGATCATGTACGGCATCTGGGGCCAGCGGCGGCTGCTGGAATGGGAGGCCGGTTGGCTCGATGGCTACGAGGGCGCACAGCCGGTGCGCGTCGGCAATGCCGCGCATGCGCAGCTCCAGCTCGACGTCTACGGCGAACTGATCGACGCCTTCCACCAATCGCGGATGGCCAAGCTCAAGCTCGACGACGAGAGCTGGGCGCTGGAATGCGCCGTGCTCAAGCATCTCGCCGAAGTCTGGGACCAGCCCGATCACGGCATCTGGGAGCGGCGCGGACAGCCGAAGCACTATGTCTTCTCCAAGGTGATGACCTGGGTCGCCTTCGACCGCGGCATCAAGAGCGCCGAGACCTTCGGCTTCAAGGCGCCGCTGCTGCACTGGCGCACCTTGCGCGACGCCATTCATCGCGACGTCTGCAACCGGGGCTTCGACGCGGAGGAGAATGCCTTCGTGGAGTCCTACGGCTCGAAGCTGCTCGATGCCAGCGTGCTGCTGCTGCCGTCCGTTGGCTTCCTGGAAGCGTCGGATCCGCGCATTCGCGGCACCATCGCGGCGATGGAAAAGCACATGATGCCTGACGGCTTTGTGCTGCGGCACGATCCGCGCGAAGTGTCCGAGGAGAAGCAGCCGATCGAGGGCGCCTTCCTCGCCTGCAGCCTGTGGCTGGCCGATGCCCATGTACTGGCGGGCGATCTCGACAAGGCGCAAGCCTTGTTCGATCGCGTGGTCGGTGTCGCGAATGATGTGGGACTGCTGGCCGAGGAATATGATTCAGGCGCCAGGCGTCAGACCGGCAATTTCCCGCAGGCGCTGACTCATATCGCGCTGGTCAACACCGCGCATAACCTGTCGGCCGCAAGGCAGGGCAGCAAGAAGCCTGCAATGCAGCGGTCGAAGCAGTGACCTAGGCGACCTCGTTCCGCTTCAAAATCATCTCCATCGCTTCCGCAAAACCGTCGTGCTCGTTGGTCGCGGTGACGTGGGTGGCCTGGTCCTTGACGTTGTCGGCCGCATTGCCCATTGCGATCGAAACGCCGCTGACGCGAAACATCGCGAGGTCGTTCTGCATGTCGCCGATGGTGGCGACCGCGTCCGTTGAAATGCCGAGGCGCTTGGCCATGGCTTGCACGAATGTGCCCTTGTCGAAGCCGGGCGGGGTGATGTCGAGGTAATAGGTCTGCGAGCGCACCGCCATCGCCTCGCTGCCGAGCGCCTTCTGCATCGCCTTCTCGCAAGCTTCGAGGCCGGCTGCATCGGCGCTGGCCCCGACGATCTTGCAGGCGCTCGCGAGATACGGCGAGAAATCCGTCACGATGGTCGGGTCGGAGCGGATGGTGTGCTGCTCATGTGCCACGTATTGGCCATCAGGCTTGTCGATCAGCCATTTGTCGGTGGTGAACAGCCAGATGTCGGCGCCGAAGTCCCGCAGAATTTGCAAGCTTCGCTCGGCCGCCGCGGCGGGGATGAGATGCTGTTCGACCGGATTCATCTCGGGGTCGACGATCGAGGAGCCGTTGAACGGGCCGAGCGGTAGCCAGAGCGCCAGCGGTTCGATCAGGAAACGCATGCCGATCGCGGGGCGGCTCGACGTAATCGTGAAGCCGATGCCGGCCTGGTGCAGACGCTGAACCGCGGACCTCGCGCGGTCGGTCAGCGTCTTGTCCTTGGTCAGCAGCGTACCGTCGACGTCGGAGACGACGAGCGAGATTTTTGTCATGACGGTCCCTTGGGTGTTTCTTGGGTGTTTGGCCTCAGCGTTTCGCGCCGCCCAGTTTCAACTGCCGCACCGCGCCGTCTACGATCGCTTCCACGGATTCGTCGATCGAGACTGTGATCACGTGCTCGCCAGCCTCCGGCGGCTCCAGCGTGTTGAACTGGCTCGTCAGCAGGCCGGGCGGCATGAAGTGCCCCTTACGTTGCGCCAGGCGTGCGGCGATCAGCTCCTTCGTGCCCCTCAGGAAGATGAAGCGGACGTCGTCGCGTCCGCGCAGGAGCACGTCCCGATAAGTATGCTTCAGCGCCGAGCAGGCGATGATGACGTGCTCGCCCTTGTCACAGACCCTCGCGATCTCGTCGGCAATGGCGTTGAGCCAGGGCCAGCGGTCCTCGTCGGTGAGGGGATGGCCGGCCCGCATCTTCTCGACATTGCTGGCGGGATGAAAGCTGTCGCCGTCCTCGAAACGCCAGCCGAGGCGCTCGCCGAGCGCTTTTGCAACCGTGCTCTTGCCCGAGCCCGACACGCCCATCACGATCAATGCACAAGGTGCTTCAACGCCGGCCACGAATTCCCTCCGGAAGCGCGGCCCGGTCGACCAGCCAGACGGTCTCGCCATTCGAGCGCGCGCGTACAGCCGGCAGAGTCTCGCCATTGAGCAGGCGCGTCAAGATCGGCTGCTTGTCGTGCCCCGCTATCTCGAACAGCATTTCGCGGCAGGACGCCAGTGCGGGCAGGGTGAGCGAGACCCGCGGCACGAAGGGGGCAACATTGGCCTTGGGGACGCCGACCACCCAGCGTCCCGTCTCCTCGATCGCGGGGTAGCCCGGGAAGAGCGAAGCCGTGTGGCCGTCCGGCCCCGCGCCCATCAAGACCATGTCGAACAGCGGCCGTGCCGGATCCAGGCTTTCCGCGCCGTAGAAAGACTGCAGCTCGCGCGCATAGGCCTCGGCGCTCTGATCAGGGTCGTCAGCCGTCGTCGGGATCGGGTGAACATGGCCGGAGGGCGCGTTGCGATCGAGAAAGGTCGCGCGCGCGACCGCCATGTTGTTGAGGGGATCGCTTTCGGGCACGAAGCGCTCGTCACCGATGAACCAGTGCACGCGCTCCCACGGGATTTTTTCGCGCCAGGCCTCGCTGCCCAGCAGCTGGTAGAGCCTCTTCGGGCTGGAGCCGCCGGTCAGGCAGATCGCAATGCGCCCGGGATTGGCCGCGATTTGCGCCATCACCCGTTCGGCCGCGCCTCGCGCGAGAGCCTCGGCGTCGGCCTCGACGATCAGCTTCGGCTGTCTCGCCGCCGTCACGAAAACTTACGCCAGCTTCGGCCGTCGCGGCGGAGCAATTCATCGGCGCAGGCGGGGCCGTCGCTGCCGGCTTGATAGGTTTCGATGCCGTTGCTGCCCGCGTTCTTCCAGGCGTCAAGGAACGGCTGCACCGCCTCCCATCCGGCTTCGATGCCGTCGGCGCGCTGGAACAGGATGTTGTCGCCGATCATGCAGTCGTAGATCAGCGTCTCGTAGCCGGTCGAGGGATCGGCCCGGAAATAGTCGCCATAGCGGAACTTCATCTCGACGCCGTCGATGGTGACGCTCGGCCCCGGGATCTTGGCGTTGAACTGGAGCTCGATGGTCTCGGTGGGTGCGATGCCGATCGTGAGGAAGTTTTGGGAGAGGCGATCGACAGCGGTGCCTGAGAACATCGACAACGGTGCCTGCTTGAACTTGATCGCCACCTCGGTGCGCTTGTGGCCGAGCGCCTTGCCGGTCCGCAAATAGAACGGCACGCCGGCCCAGCGCCAATTGTCGATCATCAGCTTCAGCGCGACATAGGTCTCGGTAGTGCTGCCGGGTTTGACATCCTCGGTCTTGCGATAGTCCGGGATCTCATCGTCGCCGATGCGCCCTGCGAGATATTGGGCGCGCACCGAGCTCTTCAGCGCTTCCTCTTCGCTCGGGCGCTGAATCGAGGTCAGAATCTCGGCCTTCTCTGAGCGCACCGAATGGGCGTCGAAACGCGCCGGCGGCTCCATCGCGACTAGCGACATCAGCTGGAACAGGTGGTTCGGCACCATGTCGCGCAGCGCGCCGGTGGCATCGTAGAAGCCGCCGCGATGGCCGACGCCGAGCTTTTCCTCCACCGTGATCTGGATGTGGTCGATATGGTTGCGATTCCAGATCGGCTCGAACATGCCGTTGGCAAAGCGCAGCACCAGGATGTTCTGCACCGTCTCCTTGCCGAGATAGTGATCGATCCGGTAGATCTGGTGCTCGTCCATGATCTTCAGCAGCTCGCCATTCAGCGCGCGCGCCGAGGCGAGGTCGGTGCCGAACGGCTTTTCGATCACCAGGCGCCGCCACGCCCCGTTCTCCTTCATCATGCCGGTGCGGCCGAGCTCGCGCGCGGTCGGCGCGAACGCAGCCGGCGGGGTCGCGAGGTAGAACAGCCGGTTGCCGCCGGTATCCTGCGCGCATTCCAGGGAATCCAGATGCTCGCGCAGGCGATCAAAGGATGGCGGATCCTTTGCGTCGGCTTCGACGAAGGTCACGCATTCCAGCAGCTTCTTGGCAATGTCGTCGTCCACCGGCCGGGTCGCGAACTGGCGCAAGCCCTTCAATAGGCTGTCGCGCAGCTCGTTGTCCGACTGGCCCCGGCGGGCGACGCCGACCACGCAGAACTTTTCGGGTAACAGATGCTCGGCCGCCAGATTGTAGAGCGATGGCATCACCAGCCGATGGGTGAGGTCGCCGGTGACACCAAAGATGACGAAGGCGCAATTTTCCGGCTTGCGCTTGGCTTGCGGGTCTTTTGTCACGAGCTATTGGCCTTCGTTCTGCTAATTGCTATTTCGGCTTCGAAGCAGTCGGCTGCTTCGGCTCCTTGTGGCCGCCAAAACCGGCTCGCATCGCTGAGAGAATTTTCTCGGCGAAAGTGTGTTCCTTGCGGGAACGGAAACGTGCGAACAGCGCCGCGGTCAGGACTTCGGCCGGCACGGCCTCGTCGATCGCCGCGTTCACGGTCCAGCGTCCTTCGCCGGAATCCTCCACGAAACCCGAATACTCCGCCAGTGCAGGGCTATCCGCGAGCGCGGTCGAGGTAAGGTCGAGCAGCCAGGACGGGATCACGCTGCCACGCCGCCACACCTCGGCGATATCGGCGAGATCGAAATCGTAACGATGATCCGCCGGCAAGGCCTCGATGTTGGCGTTCTTGAGGATGTCAAAACCTTCGGCGTAGGCCTGCATCAGGCCGTATTCGATACCGTTGTGGATCATCTTGACGAAATGACCGGCGCCGACGGGGCCGGCATGGATGTAGCCCTGCTCGATGCGGGGATCGCGCCCCTCACGTCCCTCCGTGCGCGGAATGTCGCCGGCGCCGGGCGCGAGCGCGGCGAAGATCGGATCGAGCCGATCGACCACCTGTTTCTCGCCGCCGATCATCATGCAATAGCCGCGGTCGAGGCCCCAGACGCCGCCGGAGGTGCCGACGTCGACATAGTGGATGCCGCGCTCCTTCAGCGCCTTGCCGCGGCGGACGTCGTCCTGCCAGAACGTGTTGCCGCCGTCGATGATGACGTCGCCGTCCTGCATCGCAGCCGCGATCGTGTCGATCGTGGTCTCGGTGATGTGGCCGGCCGGCAGCATCACCCAAGCCGTGCGCGGCCGCTCCAGTTTCGCAATGAACTCTTCGAGCGTCGCCGAGCCTGTCGCGCCGTCTGCGGCAAGGCCCGCGACGGCCTTGGCGTCCTTGTCATAGACCACGGTCGAATGTCCCTGGCGCATCAGGCGGCGAACGATATTGCCGCCCATCCGGCCGAGGCCGATCATGCCGAGTTGCATTTGAGGAATTCCCTTAGTTCAGTGCGTCGTTAAGCGCCGCATTGAGCGCCGCGAGACCCTTCTTGAGCCCGCCCTTCAAGTGGACCCGCAGCGCGCGCCGGCCGCGCTCGGTAAGCACGTCGAAGTCGCCGCGTGCCTGCGCGGCCTTGATCACGCCGAAGCTGGCCTTCTGGCCCGGCACCGGCAGGTCCCTGGCATCGTCGGCGGTGATCTGGAGGAACACACCGGTGTCGGGGCCGCCCTTGTAGGCCTGTCCTGTCGAGTGCAGGAAGCGGGGGCCGAACTCGGCGCAGGTCGCAACGTGTCGTTTCTCGCGCACCTCGAGCCGCATGGTCTGGAGCGCGTCGATCGTCGCCTTGTCGCGCGCGATGTAGCCGAGCAGGGCGACATAATCGCCATGGTTGGAGCGCGACAGATGCGCCTTCAGCCACGAGGTGAGGTCGCCGTTGGCGCCGGCGGCGCGCAGGGCTGCGGCATTGGTCTCGTCGGTGTAGAGATCGGCCTCGGTGGTGCTGACCACCGGCTGCTCGGCCGGCAGCGCGCCGGTCTTTTCGAACGAGGCGGTGAGCTCTCGGGTCTTGATCTTGGCCGCTTCCACGTCCGGCTGGTCGAACGGGTTGATGCCGAGGATGCTGCCCGCGACCGCCGTTGCCATCTCGAAGCGGAAAAACTCCTGGCCGAGATGGTCGATCGACTTCATCACGATGCGCACGACGGGATGGCCGGCCGCTTCGATCGCAGCAAGCTGCGAGTCATGGGCGGCGTCCGCTTCGCCCTCGATACGGATGTCGATGAAGAGCCGGTCATTGCCGTAGACCGCCGGCTCGCCCAGCGGCTCGCCGTCGATCGGGATCAGGCCCTTGCCGTCCTTGCCGGTCGATTCCGCGATGAGCTGCTCGGCCCAGGCGCCGAAATCGGCAATCTTCTTCGACGACAGGATCGTCACCTTGTCGCGGCCTTCGAGCGCTGCATGGCCCATGGCAAGGCCGAGCTGCACGCCGGGGTTCTCGGCCGGCGGCACGTCCGGTCCGCAGGAGCGGGCCATCGCAAGCGCGTGCTTGATGAAGGTCTTGATATCGACGCCCGCGGTTGCCGCCGGCACCAGGCCGAACGGCGAGAGCACCGAGTAGCGTCCGCCGATGGAGGGCTCGCCGTGGAAGATGCGCGCATAGCTTAGCGTCTTCGCCGCCGTCTCCAGCGACGATCCGGGATCAGTGACCGCAATGAAGCGACGGCCGGTCTTGACCTTCGGTCCGACCGCCTGCGCGACGCGCTCGTGGAAATAATCCTTCATCGCATTCGGTTCGGTGGTGCCGCCGGACTTGCTGGAGACGATGAACACGGTGTTGGCGATGTCGATCCTGGCCTCCATTGCCCGCACCTGCGCCGGATCGGTGGAATCCAGCACGTGCAGCTTCGGGAACCCGGGCTTCTTGCCGAAGGTCTCGGCCAGCACCTCCGGCCCGAGGCTTGACCCGCCCATGCCGAGCACGACGGCGTCGGAGAATTTCTGGCCTTTCACGCGGCTGGCATAATCCTCATAATCGGCGACGTCGGCCTTGGCGGCGCTGTCGAGCCAGCCGAGCCATTTGTCCTCGTCGGTGCCGGTCCAGACCGATTTGTCCCGTTGCCACAGCCTGCGGATCTTTGCCGACGCGCGCCATTCCTCGGTGCTCTTGGCCACGGCCTTGCCGAGGCCGTCGCCGAGCGAGAGCAGCTGGCGGTCGATCGCAGGCCCGAGCACGGTGGCGCGCTTGTGGGCGACAGCGCCATAGAGCTTGTCGGCGGCGTCGGCGAACTGCTTGACGCCGTCCTTGACGAGTTCCTCGGTGATAGCATCGAGCGAGACGCCGGAGCGCTCCAGTTCTTCCAGCACGCGCCTGGCGTCGTCGACATTCTCTTCCAGGCTGTCCCGCGGCGTGCCGTGGTCGCGGAACGCATCCAGTGTCGCCGGCGGCACGGTGTTGATGGTGTCGGGACCGATCAATTCCTCGACATAGAGGACGTCGCTGTAGTCCTTGTTCTTGGTGCCGGTCGAGGCCCACAGCATGCGCTGCGGCTTGGCGCCCTTGGCCGCGAGCTTGTCCCAGCGCGGACCTGAGAACAGGCGCTTGTAATCCTGGTAGGCGACCTTCGCATTGGCGATCGCGACCTTGCCCTTCAGCGCGGCGAGCCGTTCCTTCTCACTCGGGTCGTTGGCGCGGGCGATCTTCTCGTCGAGCTGTTTGTCGACCACCGAGTCGATACGGCTGACGAAAAAGCTCGCCACGCTCGCCACGTGCAAGGGGTCGCCGCCGCCTGCGACGTATTTCTCCAGGCCGGCGATATAGGCCTCGGCAACCTGCAGATAGACGTCCCTGGAGAACAGCAGCGTGATGTTGATGCTGATGCCGTCGCCGATCAGGGTCTCGATCGCCGGCAGGCCCTCCGGCGTCGCCGGCACCTTCACCATCAGGTTCTTGCGGTTGACGTCCTTCCAGAGCCGCCGCGCCTCGGTGACCGTGCCGGCGGTGTCCATCGCCAGATAGGGCGAGACTTCCAGGCTGACATAGCCGTCGCCGCCCTTGAGGCGGTCATAGACCGGACGCAGCACGTCGGCGGCGTTCTGGATGTCCTCGACCGCGACGGCCTCGAACAGGTCGGCGACCGACTGATCGCCGCGCTTCAACGCCTTGCCGATCGGCGCGTCGTACTCGTCCGAGCTGCCAATCGCTTTCTCGAAGATCGAGGGGTTGGAGGTGACGCCCTTGACGCCGTCGGTATCGATCAGCCGCTTCAGGTCGCCCTTGGCGATGAAGCCGCGGGCCAGGAAGTCCAGCCAGACGGCTTGTCCGTGCTTTTCCAGTTCTTTGACGGGATTCATGATGCTAATTTATCTCCAAGCCTGCGGGCGAGGGGTTTCCGCGCCCGTCCTGACGCGCTATCCTCTAGCTTACATGCTTCCTTGAGGGAACCAATCAAGGGTATGGGCGTCATATCCTCCAGTGTAACTCCGTCGCGATCATGGCGATCCGCGTAGAGGGAGCCGAGTTGCGTAAAAGGTCGTTGGCCGTGAGGAATCGGCTAGGCCCTTGTTGTGTAACGCCAGCTGCCTCGCCTCGCCGCCAGCGGCTGCGTGGAGTACTCATCAGCGGATTCCGGTCCGCCTGATGCATCGTGGCTCGGTCGCGAATGGCCATGCTGGGGGAAAGCATGCAAGCACATCATGACCGTCTGGCGCTCGCTGTCACAGACAGCCCCCAGTCGGTCACGTCGACCGGATGCGTCGATGCGTCCCACGATCTCGAAATCGGTCCATGTACGACCCAACTGCGGTTGCTGATCGTTGCGGGTTTCGCCATGACGCTGCTCAGCGCAACGCTCGCCTTGGGCTGGTGGAACGCTTTTGGCGATTACGACACGACGGTCGGCTATGCCGGCGTGGTGGCGTTCGCCGCGATGACCGGCCGGCTGATCTGGATGCTCCCCGCCGAGCGGGCATCGGTGGTGATCGTCACCCCCTATGGCATTCGCGACCTTCGCATCGGCAATGAATTTCTGCTGTGGGACTCGATCGCGGAGATTTCGGCTGAAGAACGCCGCGGGCGCAAGGTGATCGTGCTGACGCCGACGCCGGCCTTGCAGAGGCAGCTCTGCAGCATCCGCGGCTTGGCCCGCGGTGTGACGGACGATCGCATCGTCATCCGGTCGGAGGGCCTGGCGACCGATTTTGATACACTGCTGCGCGTTTGCCGCGACTGTCACGCCGCCGGCGGTCCACGCACCGCATTGCAGCAGGAAGATGAACGCGCCACGCAAGGCTTCGCCGCACAAGCGTCATAAGATCGCCGTTCGCAGACGGCTATGATGCGGCGCCGGATGAACGCATCCCCGGTAATGCCCGGATGTTGCGAGCGAGTGACATTTTCTGGAAATGAGCCAATATAGACAAAGATTCGCTCAAATATCAGGCAGGTGCCTGTTCGTAACTCACCCTGTGCCTACGTTGTGCGTTGCGCCGAGAAGGCGCCCGGGTGTCGAATGATCGTCATGTGCTCACGCTGATTCGAGAGTGGCGCTAAGGAACGGTCCGGTCGCTGCTTTCGTTCAATTGTGTAGCGGAACTCACGCGGAGAGGGATCATGTACAACGATTCTCTATTCAACGCTTTCGCTAAGTCGTTCGAGGCGAGAAGCCAACACGACATGTCGATGGCGGAGTATCTGGAATCGTGTCGAAGCGATCCCATGAAATACGCAAACGCGGCCGAACGACTGCTAGCAGCGATCGGTGAGCCCCAGACGATTGACACGGCCAAGGACCCACGCCTTGGCCGTATTTTTTTGAACCGCACGATCCGCACCTATCCGGCCTTCGCCGGCTTCTACGGCATGGAAGAAACCATCGAGCGCATCGTCGGTTTCTTCCGTCACGCGGCGCAGGGCCTCGAAGAGCGCAAGCAGATCCTGTATCTGCTCGGTCCGGTCGGCGGCGGCAAATCCTCGCTCGCCGAGCGGCTCAAGTCGCTGATGGAGGTGCATCCGATCTACGTGCTCAAGGCCGGCGACGAGCTCTCGCCCGTGTTCGAAAGCCCGCTCAGCCTGTTCGATCCGGATCAGCTCGGCCCAATGCTGGAAGAGAAATACGGCATTCCGCGCCGCCGTCTCACCGGCCTGATGAGCCCGTGGTGCTACAAGCGGCTGGAAGCCTTCGGCGGCGACATTTCCCAGTTCCGGGTTGCAAAGATCCAGCCGTCGCGGCTGCGCCAGATCGGGATCGCGAAGACCGAGCCGGGTGACGAGAACAACCAGGACATTTCCTCGCTGGTCGGCAAGGTCGACATCCGCAAGCTCGAAACCTACGCGCAGAACGATCCCGACGCCTACAGCTATTCCGGCGGCCTCAACCGCGCCAACCAGGGCGTGCTCGAGTTCGTCGAGATGTTCAAGGCGCCGATCAAAATGCTGCACCCGCTGCTCACCGCGACGCAGGAAGGAAACTATATCGGCACCGAGAATATCGGCGCGATCCCCTTCACCGGCGTCATCCTTGCGCACTCCAATGAAGCCGAGTGGTCGAGCTTCAAGGCCAACAAGAACAACGAGGCCTTCATCGACCGCATCTGCGTGATCAAGGTGCCGTACTGCTTGCGGATCACGGAGGAGCAGAAGATCTACGAGAAGCTGATCCAGGGCTCCGAGCTCGCGGCCGCGCCTTGCGCGCCCGCGACGCTGGAAACGCTGGCGCGGTTCTCGGTGATGTCGCGCCTGCGCAAGCACGAAAATTCCACGATCTACGCCAAGATGAGGGTCTACGACGGCGAGAGCCTGAAGGAGACCGATCCGAAGGCGCGCAGCGTCCAGGAATATCGCGATGCCGCCGGCGTCGACGAGGGCATGGACGGTGTTTCCACCCGCTTTGCCTTCAAGATCCTGGCTGCGACCTTCAACCACGATCCGCAGGAAGTCGCCGCCGACGCCGTGCATCTGATGTACGCGCTGGAGCAATCGATCAAGCGCGAGCAACTGCCCGAGGAAGTCGAGAAGCGCTACCTCGAATTCATCAAGGCCGACCTTGCGCCGCGTTATGCCGAGTTCATCGGCAACGAGATCCAGAAGGCTTATCTCGAATCCTACTCGGATTACGGCCAGAACCTGTTCGACCGCTACGTCGACTACGCCGATGCCTGGATCGAGGACCAGGATTTCAAGGACGCCGACACCGGCCAGCTGCTGGATCGTGAGCTTTTGAACCAGGAGCTGACCAAAATCGAGAAGCCGGCGGGCATCGCCAACCCGAAGGATTTCCGCAACGAGGTGGTCAAATTCTCGTTACGGTCGCGCGCCCAGAACGGCGGCAAGAATCCGACCTGGATCTCCTACGAGAAGATTCGCGATGTGATCGAAAAGCGGATATTCTCCCAGGTTGAGGACCTGCTTCCGGTCATCTCCTTCGGGTCGAAGAAGGACGGCGAGACGGAGAAGAAGCATGGCGAGTTCGTCGCACGCATGGTGGAGCGCGGCTACACCGAGCGTCAGGTTCGCCGGCTCGTCGAATGGTACATGCGCGTGAAGCAGGCCGGTTGAGGCGGATGGAAAAGTGCCGATTCACATTATTGACAGGCGCCTGAATCCAGGCGGCAAGAGTCTCGAGAACCGGCAGCGGTTCTTGCGTCGGGCCAAATCCCTGGTGCAGGGCGCCGTCAAGAAGACCTCGCAGGAACGCGACATCAAGGACGTCCTGGAGGGTGGCGAGGTCACCATTCCGCTCGACGGCATGCACGAGCCGCGTTTCCGCCGCGACGGCGGAACGCGCGACATGGTGTTGCCCGGAAACAAGAAGTTCATCGAGGGCGACTATCTCCAGCGCTCCGGCCAGGGCAGTGCCAAGGATTCCGGTCCGGGCGAAGGCGACAGCGAGGACGCCTTCCGCTTCGTGCTCAGCCGCGACGAATTCGTCGATCTCTTCCTCGATGACCTCGAACTTCCTGATCTCGCCAAGCGCAAGATCGCGCAGACCGAGAGCGAGGGCATCCAGCGCGCCGGCTACACCACGTCGGGCTCGCCATCCAACATCTCGGTGAGCCGGACGGTTCGGCGCGCAATGGCGCGCCGTATCGCGCTCAAGCGTCCCAGCAAGGAGGAGATCGAAGAGCTTGAATCCGCCATCGCTGCCTGCGCAGATGAGGACGAGCGTCTGCTGCTGCTAGCCCAGCTCGAAAAACTGAAGGCGAAATCCAAGCGCATTCCCTTCATCGATCCGCTCGACATCCGCTACCGCCGCTTCGAGACGGTTCCAAAGCCCGTTGCCCAGGCTGTGATGTTCTGCCTGATGGACGTGTCGGGCTCGATGTCCGAGCACATGAAGGATCTCGCCAAGCGCTTCTACATGCTGCTCTACGTATTTCTGAAGCGCCGCTACAAGCATGTCGACATCGTCTTCATCCGCCACACCGATCGCGCCGAGGAGGTGGATGAGCAGACCTTCTTCTATGGCCCGGCTTCCGGCGGCACGCTGGTCTCCAGCGCGCTGCAGGCCATGCACGAGATCGTGCGCGAACGCTTCAGCCCGTCGGACTGGAATATCTACGCTGCGCAAGCTTCCGACGGCGACAATTCCTATTCCGACGGCGAGCTCGCGGGCATGCTGCTGACCGACAAAATCCTGCCGGTCTGCCAGTTCTTCGCCTATCTCGAGGTCGGCGAGTCCGGCGGCAGCGCCTTCGATCTGTCCGACTCCTCGCTCTGGACCCTCTACGAGCGCTTGCGCAACAGCGGCGCACCGCTCTCGATGCGCAAGGTCAGCGAGCGCAGCGAAATTTTTCCGGTGTTCCACGATCTGTTTCAGCGCCGCGACACTGCCCAGGAGAAAGCCGCTCCATGACGGAACGCTTGTTCGAAGGCGCCGATTGGGATTTTCACACCTTGCAGCGCATCACGGATGCCTGCGAGGAGGTGGCGACGAAAGATCTCGGGCTCGACGTCTATCCGAACCAGATCGAAGTCATCACCGCGGAGCAGATGCTGGACGCCTATTCGTCGGTCGGCATGCCGCTGTTCTACAAGCACTGGTCGTTCGGAAAGCACTTTGCGTATCACGAGGCCTCATACCGCAAGGGCCTCATGGGCCTCGCCTATGAGATCGTGATCAACTCCTCGCCCTGCATCTCCTACCTGATGGAAGAGAACACGGCGACGATGCAGACGCTGGTGATCGCGCACGCCGCCTTCGGCCACAATCACTTCTTCAAGAACAACTATCTGTTCAAGCAGTGGACCGACGCCGATGGCATCCTGGACTATCTGGATTTCGCCAAGAACTACGTCATGCAATGCGAGGATCGCTACGGCCGCGTGGAGGTCGAGCGCACCCTCGATGCCGCGCATGCGTTGATGTCGCATGGGATCGACCGCTATCCCGGCAAGAAGAAGCTCGACCTCCGCGCCGAAGAGAAGCGGGCAGGGCGCCGCCGCCAGCACGAGGAGGAGGTCTTCAACGACCTCTGGCGCACCGTGCCGGCGGGAAAGAGCAAGACCCGGTCCGCGCTCAGCATCGAACGCCGCCGCAAGCTGCTCGGCCTGCCGCAGGAGAACCTGCTGTATTTCCTCGAGAAGAGCGCGCCGCGGCTGGCGCCCTGGCAGCGCGAGCTGTTGCGCATCGTCCGCCACATCGCGCAATATTTCTATCCGCAGAGCCAGACCAAGGTGATGAACGAGGGGACGGCGACCTACGTCCACTATCGCATCATGACCAAGCTGCATCAGCAGGGCCGCATCAGCGACGGCAATTTCCTCGAATTCCTGCAGTCGCACACCAATGTCGTGTTCCAGCCCGAATTCGATGACCAGCGCTTTTCCGGCTTTAATCCCTATGCGCTCGGCTTCGCCATGATGCAGGACATCGAGCGCATCGTCACCAGGCCGGAAGACGAGGACCGCGAATGGTTCCCGGACATCGCCGGCAAGAACGACGTGATGGGCGTGCTGCGCGACGTCTGGGCCAACTACCGCGACGAGAGTTTCATCGCCCAGTTCCTGAGTCCGAAGCTGATGCGGCACCTCCGCATGTTCCACCTGCATGATGACCCCGAGGAACGCGCCGGCATCCGGGTCGACGCCATTCACGACGAGCGGGGCTTCCGCCGCGTTCGGCGCGAGCTGGCACGGCAGCACGATGTCGGCTACATCGACGCGAATATTGAGGTGGTCGACGTCGATCTCTCCGGCGACCGGCGGCTGATCCTGCATCACCATGTCATCAAGGGCGCGCAGCTCAACGAGACCGACGCCAAGCGCGTGCTCCAGCATCTGGCCGATCTCTGGACCTACGACGTCGCACTGATCGAGGTCGACGCCAATGACAAGGTGCTGCGCGAATATGTCGTGAGCCCGCGCCCGATCTCGGCGGTGGCCTGACGCTGCTGACTATGCGGAGCAATACGGCGAGATGCGCGTTGATGCGCCCTCGCCCCTTGTGGGAGAGGGCGGCGACGCTCGGAGACACAAGCTCACTGCGGTGAGGGGTATCTCTCAACGTTTCCCGTGTCGATAGAGACCCCTCATCCGGCGCTTCGCGCCACCTTCTCCCACAAGGGGAGAAGGAAAGCGTTCGTGGCTCCACAACGGCTGTTCTATCCGGAACGTTTCGCCGGCTTCTTCTTGGACGCATTCAGCGCCACGGCTGCGCGGATCAGCGCCTTCAACGCCTTCTCGTTGATCTTCTCGCCTTCGCGAATATCGATCGCGCGCCGCACGTTGCCGTCGAGGCTCGAGTTGAACAGGCCGGCTGGATCGTCCAGCGCTGCGCCCTTGGCAAACGTCATCTTCACCACGGCCTTGTAGGTCTCGCCGGTGCAGATGATGCCGTCGTGCTCCCACACCGGAACGCCGCGCCATTTCCATTCCTCGACGACGTCAGGATCGGCCTCCTTGATCAGGCCGCGGATTCGTCCGAGCATGTCGCCGCGCCAGTCGCCGAGCTCCTTGATCCTGCCGTCGATCATCCTGGATGGCGAAGCGCCATCCGCCTTCGTCGCGCTGCTGTTTTTCACGGTGACGGCCTTCTTCATGTTCACGCCTCTTGTCGGGCGCCGCGGCGGCGGCCGAGATATGGCAGCGCGAACATGTAGAGTCCGGTCGCAAGCAATGGGATCAATGGGACGAAGGCGAGCAAGCCGATCCACGTCGCCTGGACTTGCAGCGTCAGGGCGACGATGTTGGCGATGACGGCAAGCGTGAAAGCGATCGACAGCCAACGATGGATCTGTCGAACCCACATGTTTCCGGTCAATGAAACCTCCTCTTGAGATGATTGAATGAAGGCCGGCGGCCGAGCTAGTCTGCCCTTGCCAGCAGCTCGTCCAGCTTGGCGAGAAACTGCTTCCAGCCGGCATGCGCGCCGCCAAAAGCCTGCTTCTGCGTCGGGCTGAAGCCCGCTTGCTCGACGCGCAGATGCGTGCCTGCGCCCGCCGGCGTCAGCGTGAAGGTCACGACACTCTTGAGATCGAACGCCGCGTCGTCATGCGAGAAATTCCAGGTGTAGGCGAGCGTCTTCTGCGGCTCGATGGTGAGGACCTCGCAGTCCAACACGCCGCCCCACTCGCCGCGAAGGTTGAAGCGGTGGCCCACGGTCGGCTTGAAGTCGTTCTTCATCAGCCATTCCTCGATCAGATGCGGCTGCGTCAGCGCGCGCCAGATCCGCTCTGCCGGAAAGGCATATTCGCGCTCGACGACGACAGATCGGGTTTCGGTGGGGGATTCGTTCATTGGTCCATCCTCTTCAGGAGATCGTCGAGCGCATCGAGCCGGTTCTGCCAGAATCCGGTCATCTGGCTGGTCCAGTCGATCAGCGGATTGAGCGCGCCGGGCTGGGCGCTGTAATGCGTCTGCCGCCCTTGATGCCGGTCGCGCACCAGACCAGCCTGCTTCAGCGCGCCGAGATGTTTTGAGACTGCGGGCTGGGAAACGCCCGACAGTGCTGTCAGGGCTCCGACCGTCTGTTCGCCCTCGCGGCACAATCGCTCGAAGATCGCCCGACGAGTGGGGTCGGCGAGCGTCCTGAACAGAAGGTCGTGGGCGATGGCGGGCATAAAATCCATAACCTGCAAGTTATGGATATATTCATAACCCTGGGGTTATGGGTACGTCAAGGGGGATGTCGAGCGCGCGCTCCTACGGCCGCAGATAGAGATAACCCTGCGACTGGAGCTCGGCCAAACGGACGACGCCACCCTTCTCCGCGCTGACGAAGCCCGGCAGGAGATCCGTGAGCGTGACGTTCTGCGCCTTCATCGTGTTGCCGCAGGCGGCAAGCTCGACGCCATCCTTGGAAAAATCGCCGACGCGCTTGCTAATGTCAGGGTTGGCCTGCGCCGAGTGAAACGCCTTCAGTGCCGGGCCGTGGATCACCAGCGCGATCGTCACATGGTCGGGGCCGCCGACGCCATCGATGTGGTTCTGGATGTTGCCGAGGACGAAGTTGACCTTCTCGGCATCGCTCAGGTGATAGACCACCTTCAGCTTGTTGCCCGTGCCGGCCTCGGTCGCGGCCTTCGCGCTGGAGGCGCCAAGTGCCGCGCCCAGGCCTGAGACGGCGCTCCACAAGATGTTCCGGCGGTTCATGACGATCTCCCCTCGATTGTGCCGGACACATATCATTTGTGGCGGAGCGCGGCGAGTTCCTTGCGGTCGGTCACGAGCGAGGCGCATTCCTTATTGTCCGTTCGATCTAGGCGGAAAATCCCGTCGTCGGCCCCGGCGACCAGTGACAGTTCGGCATCGTCGTCCGGCTTGTTGTTCTGCCAGACCCTGACCCGCGCCAGCCGCACGATCGCCGATTTGTCGTCCTTCGAGAGCGCGACGCCGATGCCGCCGCCCTCGCAGTCGACGCCGCAATCGAGGCGGATTTCGGTGCCGTCCTTGGTGAACACAGCGTGATGACAGGAGCCGCTGGAATCGAAATCGCCGGAGCGGTGACGATATCTGAAGCCGAGGCGGAAGGAGTTGTGGAACTGCTTGTCTTCGGTGTCCATCTCCGCCGAGATCAGCAGCTTCATCGAGGCGACCTTCTGCTTCGGATGGTGCGCCAGATGCTCGGCATCGTAGCGGCGCACGAAGCAGGCATAGGCCTTGTTGCCGGGTTCGCCGGCATACATGCGCGCGTTGAAGGTTTCGGCTTCGGCCTTGATGGCCTCACGAATATCGTCGGCCTCCTCGGCGTGAGCGGCGCCGCCGAGCGCGGCAAGGAAGACGGCCGCAACGAGAAAAGACTTCATGATGGCCTCGCGTGCAGCAGCTGAGCTGTACGCTGTAGACGCAGCCCCGGTGCGACGCGTTCAACGTCCGCACAGCTGACAGCATCATCGCAGGGCGGAGCGAGGTGATTAGTTCCACGCCGGGCATTAGTCGTCGGTGGGGTCCTGAAGGTTCATTCGACGTGACGCCTTCGCCTTTCGGAACTCGGCGCCTGCGATTCCACGGACATTGCCCGATTCCATCGATGTGATAGCCTTCACAGACGATCGCCTTTGGCAGTCGTAGGCTGGGGTCTGCCTTTGCAAGTTTGTGGAGTCCCCGCAATGGGCGAAATTCGCAACTTCAGATCCGGGAATGACGAGCCGCCTTCGCACGGCCCTATGCCTCGTCGCCTCGCGGCCATCATTGTCGGTGACATCGCTTCCTACAGCCGCCTGATGCAGGCCGACGAAGAGGGCACGCACGTCCGCGTCAAGCGGATCGAGCGGGATCTCATCCAGCCCAGCATCGTCGAGCACAACGGAAGTCTGGTGAAGACGACGGGCGATGGCTTCATCGCGATTTTCGACAGTCCGGTCGAGGCCGTCCGATGCAGCATCGTCATCCAGCAGAATCTCATCGGCCGCAACGCCTCGCTTCCGAAGAACACCCGGATCGAGTACCGGATTGGCGTCAATCTCGGTGACGTCATCGTGGAGCCTGACGACGTCTACGGCGACGGCGTCAATATCGCCACGCGTATCGAGGGCATCGCCGAGCCAGGCCAGGTCTTTATCTCCGGCGCGATCTACGAGCAGATCAAGCACAAGGTCGTGTGCGGTTACGAGTCGCTCGGGGACCGCAAGGTCAAGAACATCACCGATCCCGTGCGCGTTTATAAAGTGCTGCCGGATGCAGACGCGGTCGGCAGGACGCGGGGGCGGCGCGAGAATGCCCTGATCTTTCTCCTGGGTATCACGCTGTCGGTGATGGCCGCCGGCGTGCTGTGGTATCTTCTGGCTCAGGCGCCGGGCAGGGTAGGCGAGCAGGCCGCCGTCACTCCCGCCTCTCCTGCCGCATCGCCGAGCCCGCAGCCTCCGCCGCGCGAAGCGGCGCCGCAGACGCCGCAGCCTTCTCCCTCGTCGGCTTCATCATCTCCATCGCCCGCTCCGGCGCCAAATCAATCGACGAGTCAATCGGTAAGTCAATCGCCGATTCCCGTCCGCGAACCCGAGATGGTCGCCATTCGCGGCGGCAGCTTTGCGATGGGAAGCAACGACGACCCGACCGAGCGTCCCGTCCATCAGGTGACGGTGAAGCCGTTCTCGATCGGAAAATATCCCGTGACCGTGCAGGAATGGAACGAGTGCGCCGCTGCAAAGGCGTGCAGCTTCACCGCCATCGGCAAGGACGATGCGCCGGTCAGCAATGTGAGCTGGACCGACGCGCAGCAATATGCGGCCTATCTCGCCAAGGCGACGAAGAAGACGTA
>NZ_JADPJQ010000035.1:50728-64303 GCF_023073515.1 Bradyrhizobium sp. 17
AGTCGGCAGCTTCAAGCCGAACCCGTTCGGGCTCCACGACATGGGCGGCGGCGTCGATCAGTGGGTCGAGGACTGCTGGCACAAGACCTATCAGGGCGCGCCCACCGACGGCTCGGCATGGAGCAGCGGGGACTGCAGCGCTCATGTCCTGCGCTCGGGCTCCTGGAAGAACGATTCGAGATATGTGCGGCCGTCCAACCGCGATGGCTACGACACCAATGTTCGTTACCCCACGCACGGATTCCGCGTGGCGCTCAGTCCTTAAGTGGTGGAGTTGGTTTGATGCAGATCCTTCGTTGCGTCGCGCTGGCGGCGGCGCTCGCATTGCTTCCGGGGGCAGCCTTTTCGCAGGGCAAGGCAGCGCCCAAGGACGCAAAGCTCTATTTCATCACCCCGCGTGACGGGCAGAAGGTGCGCGGCGGATTCTGGGTCCGGTTCGGCTTGCGCAACATGGGAGTGACCCATGCCGGCGACGAGTACCAGAACGCCGGTCACCATCATCTGCTGATCGACGTCAACGACCCCATCGATCCCAAGGAGCCGATCCTGCAGGACAAGTCGCATCTGCATTTCGGGGCAGGGCAGACCGAAACGCTGCTCGAGCTTCCGCCCGGGACGCACACGCTTCAACTCGTGCTGGGCGATGCCAAGCACTATCCGTTCGAGCCGCCCATCGTGTCGGAGAAGATCACCATACGCGTCCGGCAGCCGGCCGCGGCACGATAGGCAATCACCGCAGGCTGGCGTTGAACTTGTCCAGCGCCGCCGAGCCGGGGCAGAGCGTGTCGGCTTCCAGCGTGTTGAGCGGCGTTTCGACCGTGTTGAGATGCTCGTGCAGGTCTTCCGCGTCGGGATCGACATAGAGCAGGCCGGTGACGATCTGTCCCTTGGCGGCGTGCTTTTGCAGGAAGGTTTGGGCGCCGAGCCGGTCGTGCGGATCGTAGTCGGCATCGATCTTGCGCAGCGCGATCCTGCTGCCGTCATGCTGCTCGACCATTTGCACGGTGCCGGGTGCGTAATCCACCGCAATCGGATCGCGGCTGACCAGCACATCGAGCCGGTTCACCGCGTCATTGTGCTCGCGGACATAGTCGAAGCTCTTGGTCGAGCCGGCATGGTTGTTGAAGGCGATGCAGGGGCTGATGACGTCGATGAACGACGCGCCCTTGTGGCGGATCGCGGCCGCGATCAGCGGCACGAGCTGGGTCTTGTCGCCGGAGAACGAGCGCGCGACGAAAGTCGCCCCCAACTGCAGCGCGATCGCGACGAGGTCGATGGCGTTGTCGGTGTTGGTGACGCCCTTCTTGGACTTCGAGCCGCGGTCGGCGGTCGCCGAGAACTGGCCCTTGGTCAAACCGTAGACGCCGTTGTTCTCGACGATATAGGTCATGTTGACGCCGCGCCGGATCGAATGCGCGAACTGGCCGAAGCCGATCGAGGCGGAATCGCCGTCGCCGGAGACGCCGAGATAGATCAGGTCGCGATTGGCGAGATTGGCGCCGGTCAGGACGCTGGGCATGCGGCCGTGCACGGAGTTGAAGCCGTGCGAATTGCCGAGAAAATAGTCCGGCGTCTTCGACGAGCAGCCGATACCCGAAATCTTGGCGACCCGGTGCGGCTCGATCGAAAGCTCATAGCAGGCCTCGATGATGGAGGCCGTGATCGAGTCATGGCCACAGCCGGCGCACAGCGTCGAGATCTTGCCCTCGTAATCGCGATGGGTGTAGCCGAGCTCGTTCTTCTTCAGCCCGGGATGGTGGAATTTCGGCTTTGCAATGTAGGTCATGACACGGCCTTGCGGAGCGGGGTCACCTTGATGTGATCCTGGTGGTCGCCAATGGCTTTTGCGATGAAGCGGGCGGTGATCGGCGAGCCGTCGTAATGCACGATCGGCACCAGCCGCACCGGGTCGATGCCGTTTTCGTTGACGATGAGCTGGCGCAGCTGGCTGTCGCGATTCTGCTCGACTACATAGACGAAATCGTGCTCGGCGAGGAAGCTCGCCACGCTGGAGTGGAACGGGAAGGCGCGGATGCGCAGGCGGTCGAGCTGATGCCCGCGCGCTTCAAGCAATCCGATCGCCTCGTCCATCGCCGGCGTGGTCGAGCCGAAATAGATCACGCCGTATTTGGTTGGCCGTTCCGCATTGGCCTGGAGCGGCCGCGGCACCAGATCCTGCGCGGTCTCGAACTTGCGCATCAGGCGCTGCATGTTGTCGGCGTAGACCGAGCCTTCTTCGGAGTAACGCGCATAGCGGTCACGCGACGTGCCACGGGTAAAATAGGAGCCCTTGGTCGGATGCGTGCCGGGATAGGTTCGGTAGGGGATGCCGTCGCCGTCGACGTCGAGATAGCGGCCGAAATCGCGGCCTTCGTCCAGCATCTCCGCGGTCATCACCTTGCCGCGGTCATATTGCTTGGCGTCGTCCCATTTCAGCGGACGGCAGAGCCGGTGGTTCATGCCGATGTCGAGGTCGAGCATCAGGAAGATGGTGGTCTGGAGCCGCTCGGCGAGATCGAAAGCCGCGGCCGCGAACTCGAACGCTTCGGCGGGATCCTCCGGGAACAGCAGCACATGCTTGGTGTCGCCATGTGAAGCATAGGCGCAGGCGATGATGTCGCATTGCTGGGTACGGGTCGGCATGCCGGTCGAGGGACCGGCGCGCTGGATGTTCATGATCACGGCCGGGATTTCGGCGAAATATGACAGGCCGATGAACTCGGTCATCAGCGAGATGCCGGGGCCGGAGGTCGCGGTGAAGGCGCGCGCGCCGTTCCAGGAGGCGCCGATCACGATTCCGATCGAGGCGAGCTCGTCCTCGCCCTGCACGATGGCGTATTTCGCCTTGCCGGTTTCCGGGTCGTGCCGGTACTTCTTGCAGTGCGCGGTGAAGGCCTCGGCCACGGACGAAGACGGCGTGATCGGATACCACGCGCACACCGTGGCGCCGCCATAGACGGCGCCGAGCGCGGCGGCGCTGTTGCCTTCGATGAAGATGCGGTCGCCGACCTTGTCGGACTTCTTCACCCGCAGCCCGGTCGGGCATTTCAGGTTTTGCAGTGCCCAGTCGCGGCCGAGATGCAGCGCGTGGACGTTGGACGAGAGCAGCTTCTCCTTGCCCTTGTACTGCTCGCCGATCAGCTGCTCGATCAGCTTCGGATCCATGTCGAGCAGCGCCGAGAGCGCCCCGAGATAGATGATGTTCTTGAACAGCTGGCGCTGGCGCGGATCGGTATAGGTCGAGTTGGTGATCGCGGTCAGGGGGACGCCGATCACGGTGATGTCGTCGCGGAATTTGGTCGACGGCATCGGCTTGGTGGAATCATAGAACAGATAGCCGCCGGGCTCGATGCCGGCGACGTCCTTGTCCCAGGTCTGCGGGTTCATGGCGACCATCATGTCGACGCCGCCGCGGGCGCCGAGATGGCCGTCTTCGGTCACCCGCACCTCGTACCAGGTCGGCAGGCCCTGGATGTTGGAGGGGAAGATGTTACGGGGGCTCACCGGAACGCCGTGGCGCAGGATCGCGCGCGCAAACATCTCGTTGGCGCTGGCCGAGCCGGATCCGTTGACGTTGGCGAAGCGGACGACGAAGTCGTTTACGCTGCTGATCGGCTTTTTGTCGGACATGCTGAACCTGCGTGAGTCATCTCGATCAAATATTTCTGCATGTCCCAGGCGCCGGTGGGGCAGCGCTCGGCGCACAGCCCGCAATGCAGGCAGACATCCTCGTCCTTCACCATCACCCGCCCGGTCTTGAGGTCGCTGGAAACATAGAGATCCTGGTCCGGATGCAGCGAGGGTGCTTTCAGGCGCTGACGGAGATCGCCTTCCTCGCCGTTGTCCGTGAAGGTGATGCAATCCATCGGACAGATGTCGACGCAGGCATCGCACTCGATGCAGAGCGAGGTCGAGAACACGGTCTGGACGTCGCAGTTCAGGCAGCGATGAGCTTCGCCCAGCGCCAGCTTGACGTCATAGCCGAGCTCGACCTCGGTGCGGATGTCCTTCAGCGCGATCACCTTGTCGCGATGCGGCACCTTGTAGCGCTTGTCGTTGGAGATGTCGTTGTCATAGCTCCATTCGTGGATGCCCATCTTCTGCGAGGAGATGTACACGTCGGGCAATGGCCGCTCGGTGATGTCCTCGCCCGAGAGCATTTTGTGGATCGACAGCGCGGCGTCATGGCCCTGCGCCACCGCCCAGATGATGTTTTTCGGCCCGAACGCGGCGTCGCCGCCGAAGAACACCTTCGGGTTGGTCGAGACGAAGGTTTGCGGATCGACCTTGGGCATGTGCCATTTATCGAACTCGATGCCGCAGTCCTGCTCGATCCAGGGGAAGGCGTTCTCCTGGCCGACCGCGACCAGCACGTCGTCGCATTCGATGGTCTGGTCCGGCTCGCCCGAGGGCACGAGGTTGCGGCGGCCCTTGGCGTCATATTCGGCCTTCACCTTCTGGAAAGTGATGCCGATGAGCTTGCCGTTGTCGTGGACGAAGGCTGTGGGCACGAGGAAGTTGAGGATCGGGATGTCCTCGTGGAGCGCATCTTCCTTCTCCCAGGGCGAGGCCTTCATTTCCTCGAAGCCGGAGCGTACGACGACCTTCACCTCTTCGCCGCCGAGGCGACGCGCAGTGCGGCAGCAATCCATCGCGGTGTTGCCGCCGCCGAGCACGATGACGCGCTTGCCGATCTTGTCGGTATGACCGAACGAGACCGAGGACAGCCAGTCGATGCCGATATGGACGTTGGCGGCTGCTTCCTTGCGTCCGGGGATGTCGAGCTCGCGGCCGCGCGGTGCGCCGGAGCCGACGAAGATTGCGTCGTACTTCTCCGCGAGCAGCGCCTTCATGCTCTCGATGCGATGGCCGCCCTTGAAGTCGACGCCGAGACCCAGGATGTAGCCGGTCTCCTCGTCGATGACCGAATCCGGCAGGCGGAATTTCGGGATCTGCGAGCGCATCATGCCGCCGGCTTGGGCATCGGCGTCGAACACGGTGCAGTGATAGCCGAGCGGCGCGAGATCGCGGGCGACCGTCAGCGAAGCGGGACCACCCCCCACGAAGGCAACGCGCTTGCCGTTCTTGGCCGAGGGGCGCGGCAAGCGCTGCGTGATGTCGTCCTTGAAGTCGGCGGCGACGCGCTTCAGGCGGCAGATCGCGACCGGCGTCTCCTCGACGCGTCCGCGGCGGCACGCCGGCTCGCATGGACGATCGCAGGTCCGTCCCAGAATTCCGGGAAACACGTTCGATTTCCAATTGATCATATAGGCGTCGCTGTAGCGGCCTTGGGCGATCAGTCGGATGTATTCGGGAACGGGAGTGTGCGCAGGACAGGCCCATTGGCAATCGACCACTTTGTGAAAGTAGTCGGGGGCCGCAATATCGGTCGGTTTCATTCCTACCCTGTCCGCGCAGGCTCAAAGACCCCGCGGCCTTTTCTTGAGCTTGCGAACGCTAACGCGCGGCGATCTGGTTTCTGAATGACGTCATTAGGTTAGCTTATTAGAACCGCTCCGAAGTACAACGGCAAATTTCGCGCTTCCCCTCTTTCATGGGAGCTACGCGCGCACAGCATTAACGGCCGTGCGCAGTATGTGGCGGTGCAGCATGTTGCGATGCGTCCGATGGCTTAGTTGCGCGCGATGTCGCTCTTCGCGAGGTCCCACATCAGGCAGTAGGAGCCGACCGACACGGGAAGCGGGAATGGCGAGGCGGCAGGGCCGGTGAAGCGCTCGGCGATCACGGACGAGACCGCGCCGACATGCGTGCCGTCGATCAGCACGAACCAGTCGCGCGCGCCTTCGTTGCGCACCGCCGGAATATCCGCGGTCGCGCCTGATAGTTCCGGCTCGCTTTCGAGCAGATGCATGGAGATGATGCCGTCGTGTTTTTCCGGCGCCAGCCGTTCTTGCAGTGCGTCACGCCACGCGACTGCATTGTCCGGCGTCGGCCGCAGCCGCACGAGGCCGAGCGCCGCGCCGCGTCCGGTACCGTTGCTGATCGTGATGCGGGCGACCACGCGGAGCATGTCCTTGAAATGCGCCATGCTCCGCCGCGACCATTCGGTCTGATTGGCGAGCCTCGCCCGGTAGGCGGGACTGTCGAGCACGTCGAGCGTCGCGGTTGAATACAGCGAGAGATATTTGGGATTGGCGGCGTGCGCGACATAGCGCCGCGCTTCGAGAAAGCCCTCGATCGCAACGCGCTCTTCCAGATGCTCGCGATCGTACCAGCGGTTGAAATCGGGTTCATTTGGAACGTCGATATTCATCGACGTGAGCAACATGCCCTTCCCGGCGAGTGGCATTTTCTTGTCCCGCTATCGCGAAATCTTCGAAGCGATATCTGCGATCGACTTCATGACCGCGTCCCGCACGCCGGTATCATAGAGCGAATGGCCGGCTTCTTCCACGATGCGAATCTCGGAACCCGGCCACACTTTCGCGAGCGCCTGCGATGTCTCGGGAGGGCACAACAGATCGTAGCGGCCCTGGACGATGATGCCGGGAATGCCGTCGAGCTTGCCGGCGTTCCGCAACAACTCGTTCTCCGTCATGAAGCTGTCTTGGACGAAATAATGCGCCTCCATGAACGGCGTCGCCGGCAATGTGCGCCACACGTTCAGCGACGCCAGATCCAGCCGTGTCTTTGCCGCCTTGTGCTCCGACAAGGCGCGTTCGGTATCGTGCCAGGCGCGCGAGGCCGGGCCATGCACCGCCGGATCGGGATCGAGGATGCGGCGATAGTAGGCTTCCACCGGTTGCGCGCGCTCCTCGACCGGCAGCACGCTCAGAAAATCGTCGTAGAGCGCGGGGTAGAATTGCGACAGGCGCGAGGTGAAGGCGATCTCGACTTCAGCACGCGTGCCGAGAAAGGTCGCGCGCAGCGCAATTCCGGAGACGCGCTCGGGATGCGCCTGCGCATAAGCCAGCGCCAGCGTCGCGCCCCAGGAGCCGCCGACCACCATCCAGCGCGCGACGCCGAATTTCTCGCGGATCTTTTCCATGTCCGCGATCAGATGCTGTATGGTGTTGTGCTGGCGCGATCCCTTCGGCCGGCTGCGACCGCAGCCGCGCTGGTCGAACAGCACGGCATGGAAACGGTCGGGATCAAACAGGCGGCGGTGGTCGGGCTGGCAGCCGCTGCCGGGGCCGCCATGCAGATAGACCGCGGGGATGCCGTCGGTGCGGCCGACGCTCTCGACATAGAGTTCGTGGCCGTCGCCGACGTCGAGCATTTCGGAGGTCAGCGGTGCAAAGGGATCGGCGCGCTTGACTGAGCTGGCCGCGTCGGCGTCAGGCACCATTCTCGGATTCCAGGGTGCCGCCGGCGAAATTGCGATAGAGGAAGCGGTTGGTTTCGCCCTCAGCCTCGCGCTCGGCCTGCTTGAAGATGGTCTCGTGCAGCGGCGACAGCGCGCAGGCGGGATCGGTGTTGGCGGCGTCGCCGGTCAGCGCAAAGGCCTGGCAGCGGCAGCCGCCGAAATCGATCTCCCGGAATTCGCAACTCTTGCACGGCTCCTTCATCCAGCCGGTGCCGCGGTAGCGGTTGAAGGCGTCCGAGTTCTGCCAGATCCAGGCGATCGAATGGTTGGAGCGCACGGATTCGAAGTCGAGCCCGGTGATGCTCTCGGCGGCGTGGCAGGGCAGCACCTTGCCGGCCGGCGAAATGTTGAAGAACTGCCGACCCCAGCCGCCCATGCACTTCTTCGGCCGCAGCGCGTAATAATCGGGCACGACATAGTCGATCGTGAGCCGGCCCTTCAGCCGCTCGCGCGCCTCCTCGACGATGCGGGTGCACTCGTCGAGCTGCGCCACCGTCGGCATCAGCGCGGCGCGGTTCTTTAGCGCCCAGCCGTAATATTGGACATTGGCGACCTCGAGCCGGTCGGCGTCGAGGTCCACCGACATCTGGATGATATCAGACAGCTGGTGCAGGTTTTGCCGATGCATCACCGCATTCACGGTGAGCGGCAAATCGAGCTCGCGCGTCCATTTTGCGACTTCGAGCTTCTTGCGGTGCCCGTTTTTGTAGCCGCCGACGCGGTCGGCGAGGGCTTCTTCAACGCCCTGAAAACTGATCTGGACGTGGCAGAGCCCGGCATCGGCAAGTTCGCTCAGCCGCTCGCGCGTCAGCAGCACCGCCGAGGTGATGAGGTTGGTGTAGAGCCCGACGTCGCTCGCATGCTTGACCAGTTCGACCAGGTCTTTGCGCGCCGTCGGCTCGCCGCCGGAGAAATGCACCTGCAGCACGCCGATCTCGGCGAGCTCGCTCAATACCTTCTTCCATTCCTCGGTGGTCAGCTCCTTGCCCGAGCGGTCGAGCTCGACCGGGTTGGAGCAGTAGGGACATTGCAGCGGGCAGCGATGGGTGATCTCGAGCAGCACGGCGAGCGGAATGCCGAATGTCTCTGCCGTCGAGCGGCTCTTCTCCAGCACCGCGAGGCTGTCGCTGGCGTCGGGCGGGATGGTGGGATTGCCGAGCACATCGCTCATGACGTCTTCTCCCGGGCCTCCGTGAGAAAGCCCTTGTCGGCGAGATCCTGCAGCATGACAATGACGTCGGCCAGGATCGCCTCGCGCGGCGCGGCGTATTTTGCCGCGAGTTGGTCGGACATTTCGCCGACATTGCGCTCGCCGTCGCAGAGCTGCAAGACCTCGACCGCGATCTCGTCCGGCGCCAGCACGCGTTCGGGCGCCAGGATCACCCAGACTTTTCGCGTCTCGTCATATTTCAGCTTGGCGTGCCGCGGCAGAACCGGCCGGCTGGTCTCGCTGACGCTGATGTGACGCGGCTCGGCCATCGCTCGTTCCTTAGCTCGCCTTTTGGTGTTCTTGGGGCACGAACGCGCCCGGCGGAATGTGGCCCTCGACATAGGCGTGCTGGAGTGCGTCGAGCTGCACCCATAGCACGTTGGTCTTGAAGATCAGCGCATTGCAGACGGACGCGCGTTGCTCGGGCGTGGTGGCATGCGCCTTGACATAGTCGAGCGCAAACCCGGCGTCGCGCGGCGCCTGCGCCAACCGGCGGTTGAAGTAGCTCATGATATCAGGATTGACGAAGTCGTAGTGCTCCAGCATCCCGGAGATGCGCTCTTCGTGCAGGTTCGGCGCGAACAATTCGGTGAGCGAGGACGCGATCGCCTCCAGCGGCGACTTCTCGCGGCAATAGTGCACATAGGCTTCCACCGCAAAGCGCGTCGCCGGCAGGATGCCTTCGGTCGATTCCACGTAAGCTGTGTCCAACCCGAGGCCTTCGGTCAGCTTCAGCCAGCGCTCGATACCGCCTTCGGAGCCGATGTCGCCGTCATGATCCTCGATGCGGTGGCGCCATTCCAGCCGCGTGGCGCGGTCGCGGAAGCGCGAGATCACCACCGCGTCCTTGATCGGGATGGTGCTCTGGTAATAGTAGCGGTTCAGCGCCCAGGCCTGCACCTGGCCCTTGTTGAGCTTGCCGCCATGCAGCAGTCTATGGAACGGATGCAGGCTGTGATAGCGCGTCGCACCGATGTGACGCAGCGCCGCCTCCAGCTCCTCGGCGCTAGTGAGCCTGATGTCCTTGCCGATCGAGAGCGCGGTCATTCCAGTCAGTGACGCGGCATTCACAGCACGATCTCCGTTCCGTCCGCGGGTATCTGCCAGCCCGCCGCTTCAGCGGCCTTGCGCTCCGGGGAAGCGGGCAGCAGCGCCGGATTCGAATTATTGATATGCAGAAATATCTTCCTGTCGAGTGTGAGGTCGGCGAGCCGCGCGATGGCGCCGTGGTCGCCGGACATCGCGACGTGGCCCATGCTTTTGCCGGTCTTGTGGCTAAGCCCGGCCTTGATCATCTCGTCGTCCTGCCACACCGTGCCGTCGAAGAACACCAGCGCAGCGCCGTCGATCTCGGCCTTGAGCGCGTCGGTGACCTCGGCGCAGGCGGCGATGAAGTAGAAGCATTTGCCGGTTGCTTTGTCGGTGATCTTCAGCCCCAGCGTATCGCCTTCGCCGCTGTCGCCGCCCGGATGCGTCTTGCCTTCCAGGTACCAGGCCGATTTGCCCGAGACCGCGAAGGGCAGCACCTCAAGTCCTGAGCGCGCCCCGTCCGGCAGCCGCGGCTCGAACGGCTCATTGATGTCGACCGGCAGGCGCTGCACGTTTTTCTCGTTCAGCACATTGAAGATGCTGTTCGCCTTCAGGATCGCCAGCACCTTCTCGTGCGCATAGACCGTGAAGGGCGAACCCTCGCGCATCGACAGCAGGCCGGCCACTGCGTCCACCTCGCTGTTGGTCAGGATCACGCCTGCGATCGGCGTATGGCGCAGCGCGCCTGCCTTCGGATGCAGCTGTGGCGTCGCATTCAATTGCTGGCGGAGGTCGGGGGAGGCGTTGATCAAGAACCAGTGCTCGCCGTCGCCGCTGAAGGCGACCGAGGCTTGGGTCCGTTGCAGCTCTTGGCCGTTATCACGGGCCGTCCGGCAGCCCTCGCAGCCGCAATTCCATTGCGGCACTCCGCCGCCGGCTGCGGCGCCCAGGACGACGACGCGAAGCATGATCCGTCTCCTGGAGGCAATGTCGCGAGGTGGACCTCACGCAAACACAAATCCTGTCTTCCGGACATGCATCGTGACCGAAAGATCCACCTGCGCAGAACGCGAACTCACCAACCGCTTACTTGCGGGTGGCGCTCACATACATGTTGATTTCCATGCCACAGGGCACTTCGACGATCTTCGGGGCTTTCCAGGCCATTTTCGGCTCTCCATTTTCGAGAATTCGGACGTATCCGCCCAATCCTTAAGTTAGTGCGGGTGGAAAAGTTCGCCAGTGAAATTTTCCCGAGAAAGCCATGTTGCGGCGCAAAAAATGCTGCCGGAACGATACTTGCTGGTGATGCTGCCTTGCGCCCGGCGCATTCGGTCGCGAACCCTCTCCTGATAAAGCGGTTGTGAGTGCAGTGCAGCTTTCAATCCGGTACAGGCGACCCAACTGGAACTTCGTGATGCCCAGATATTTCTTCAACACCCGTATCGGCGACGAACTGATCGTGGATCCTGAGGGAGAGGATTTGCGCAATCCCGATCGCGCCTGGGAGGTTGCCCGCCAGATGATTCTGGAGGTGCTGAGATCGGAAGGCACCCAGCCGGCCCTGCTTGAGGCCGTCATCGAGGTCACCGACCGGGAAGGCGAGATCGTGCTCGAATTCCCCTTCACCGAGGCACTCCTGGACATTCCGGACCAGTCCGCCACCCGGCATTAAGGCTTGCTCTCGCCACCGTCGCAATGGCGGAAGAATCCCTGCGAAATCCGCATGGCTTTGCCGCGTTCCCGGGGCTAAAAGACGCCGGTTACACGGAGCAAGTCATGCAAGATCTCTGGCGCCTGTCGGCGGCCGACCTCGCCGATCTCGTCAAAACCAAAAAGGTCTCCGCCAGGGAGGCCGCGCAGGCCGGCCTCGGCCGGCTCGACGCGGTCAATCCGAGCCTCAACGCCGTGATCGACCACCGGCCCGAGGACGTGCTCAAGCAGGCCGACGCCGTCGATGCCGCCATCGCCAGGGGCGAGGACCCCGGCGTGCTGGCCGGAGTGCCCGTCACCATCAAGGCCAATGTCGACCAGGAGGGCTTTGCCACCACCAACGGCCTCAAACTCCAGCGCGACCTGATCGCGCGCGAGGACAATCCGGTGGTCGCCAATTTCCGCAAAGCCGGCGCCGTTCTGCTTGGGCGCACCAATTGCCCGGCCTTTTCCTATCGCTGGTTCACCACCAACCTGGTCCACGGCGACACCAAGAACCCCCGCGACGCCTCGCTGACGCCGGGCGGCTCGTCCGGCGGCGCGGGCTCGGCGGTCGCGGCCGGCATCGGCCATATCGCCCATGGCACCGACATTGCCGGCTCGATCCGCTATCCCGCCTATGCCTGCGGCGTGCATGGCTTGCGCCCGACCTTGGGCCGCATCCCGGCCTTCAATCCGGCCCTGCCGGAGCGCCCGATCGGGCCGCAGATCATGGCGGTGTCGGGGCCGCTGGCGCGCACCGTCAACGACATCAGGATTTCGCTCGCGGCCATGTCGGCCCGCGACATCCGCGATCCCTGGTTTGTGCCGGTGCCGCTGGAAGGCCCCGCGCGGCCGAAGCGCGCCGCGCTCTGTCTCGACCCGGACGGCCTGGCCAGCGCGCCCGAGGTGAAGGCCGCCGTCATCGACGCCGGCAAGCGGCTCGAACGGGCCGGCTGGACCGTCGAGACAATCGAGAACACCCCGCCGATGCGCGAAGCGGTCGAGTGGCAGATCAAGCTCTGGCTCGGCGACGGCTATGAGGCGCAGCTCGAGATGGCCGAGCGTGAAGGCGATCCCGGCGCGCTGGCGTGCCTGCGTGGCAACCGTGCCAGGGTCACGCCGATGGACCAGGCCAATTACGCCAAGGCATTGACCCGCCGCGCCACGCTGACCCGCGACTGGATGCTGTTCTTCGAGACCTATGCCGTGCTGCTGACGCCGGTCTCCGGCGAACTGCCGTTCCCCGATCATCTCGACCGCAAGGACGACTCTTCCTTCAAACGCGTCTGGGAAGCGCAGTTGCCGCAGATCGCCATTCCCTTCATGGGCCTGCCGGGCCTCGTGGTCTCCACGGGCCTCGTCGGCAAGGCGCCGGTCGGCGTGCACATCGTGTCGGGCCGCTATCGCGAGGATCTCTGCCTGCTCGCAGGCGAGGCGATCGAGGCGGGCGGCGTGCCGCCGTCGCCGATCGATCCCGTAGGTTAGCGATGTCCGCGATCTACGACTTCAAGGCCAACTCGCTTCTCGGCGAAGAAGTGCCGATGCGCAGCTTCGAGGGGCAGGTGCTGCTGATCGTCAACACCGCGAGCAAATGCGGCTTCACGCCGCAATATCGCGGGCTGGAGGATCTGCATCGCGACCTGTCCCCGCGCGGCTTCTCGGTGCTCGGCTTTCCCTGCAACCAGTTCGGTGCGCAGGAGCCAGGGCAGGCGAGCGAGATCCAGGCGTTCTGCTCGACCAATTACGACGTCACCTTTCCCCTGTTCGAGAAGATCGACGTCAACGGCAGCAATGCCCATCCGTTGTATGAGTACCTGAAACGCCAGCAATCCGGCCTGCTGGGCGCCTCCATCAAATGGAATTTCACGAAATTCCTGGTGGACCGCGCCGGCAAGGTGGTTTCGCGCTATGCGCCGACCGCGCGGCCCGAAGGATTGCGGCAGCAAATCGAGACCCTGTTATGAGCGAGACAATCATGAGCGACGAATTTCCGGACCGCCTCTCGGTCGATCCGAACAGCCCCTTTTACAATGCGGACATCCTGGCGCGCGACGTCGGCATCCGCTTCAAGGGTGTCGAGAAGACCAATGTCGAGGAATACTGCATCAGCGAAGGCTGGGTCCGCGTCACCGCAGGCAACGCCAAGGACCGCCACGGCAACCCGCTGACCATCAAGGTGCACGGCCCGGTCGAGCCGTATTTCAGGGATAAGAAGTAGTTTTGGAATGCGAAGCGTGCTTGGGGCACGCCGTCATGCCCGGGCTTGTCCCGGGCATCCACGTTCTTCGAGCGGCTAAGACGTGGATGGGGGGGG
>NZ_JADPJQ010000035.1:64446-202050 GCF_023073515.1 Bradyrhizobium sp. 17
GCATCGTCGACGTCCGCGAGATCACGAAGCCGATCTCTTCGCCGATCCGCAACGCCTATATCGATTTCACCAAGATGACGACGAGCCTCGTGGCCGTCGTCACCGACGTCGTTCGCGACGGCAAGCGCGTCGTCGGCTACGGCTTCAACTCCAACGGCCGCTACGGGCAGGGCGGCCTGATCCGCGAGCGTTTTGCCTCGCGCATCCTGGAGGCCGATCCGAAATCGCTGCTGAACGCGGCCGGCGACAATCTCGACCCCGACAAGGTCTGGGCCGCGATGATGACCAACGGGAAGCCGGGCGGTCACGGCGAGCGCTCGGTCGCGGTCGGCACCATCGACATGGCGGTGTGGGATGCGGTCGCGAAGATTGCGGGCCAGCCGCTGTTTCGCCTGCTGGCTGAGCGTCACGGCGTCAAAGCCAATCCGCGCGTGTTCGTCTACGCTGCCGGCGGCTACTACTATCCCGGCAAGGACCTCTCGATGCTGCGCGGCGAGATGCGAGGCTATCTCGATCGCGGCTACAACGTCGTGAAGATGAAGATCGGCGGTGCTGATATCGAGGACGACCGCACCCGCATCGAAGCGGTGCTGAAGGAAATCGGCAAGGACGCGCAGCTCGCCGTCGACGCCAACGGCCGCTTCGATCTCGAGACCGGCATCGCCTATGCCAAGATGCTGCGGGATTATCCCTTGTTCTGGTACGAAGAAGTCGGCGATCCCCTGGATTACGCGCTGCAGGCAGCCCTCGCCGAATTCTATCCGGGCCCGATGGCAACAGGCGAAAACCTGTTCAGCCACCAGGATGCCCGCAATTTGATTCGCTACGGCGGCATGCGCCCCGACCGCGACTGGCTGCAATTCGATTGCGCGCTGTCCTACGGCCTGTGCGAATACCAGCGCACGCTGGAGGTGCTGAAAACTCATGGCTGGTCGCCGAGCCGCTGCATCCCCCACGGCGGCCACCAGATGTCGCTCAACATCGCAGCCGGCTTAGGCCTTGGCGGCAACGAGAGCTACCCCGACCTGTTCCAGCCCTATGGTGGCTTCCCCGACGGCGTCCGCGTCGAGAACGGCCACATCACCATGCCGGAGCTGTCAGGCATCGGCTTCGAAGGCAAGTCGGATCTCTACAAGGAGATGAAGGCGCTGGCGGAGTAGGGGGCGCGACGGCCACGCCATGCTTTCCGCTGTCATGCCCCGGCTTGACCGGGCATCCAGTACGCCGTGGCGAATGTGGCGAGAGCGAGCGCTTCAACGGAGGCCTCTGGAATACTGGATCGCCCGGTCAAGCCGGGCGATGACACCGAGATTGTGGACGAACCAACGCAATCAGCCGAGGTCGTCCCTTACGACAGTCGCATATCCAACAGCCGCCGCCCTTCGCCCTTCAAGAGCTTCTTCACCGCGCTCGAGGCCACGACTTCGCCGTCATTGGCGTAGGCTTCGTGGTTCTTCTCGATGTCGTCGAGGCGGTAGAGGTAGTTGACCATCACGCCGGCGGACTCGCGCACGCCCTTCGGCGAGAGATCGCCTAACCAATTGATGCGCTCGAGGCGGGCGCCATTGCCGAGATGGAAGCGCGCGACGGAGTCGATCAGCTTGCCTTTGGGTGTGCGCGCCTTCAGGAAATAGTGCGCCGCGAGCGGTTCGATCACGCCACGTAGCAGTGTCGTTGTCTCGGGGTTCTCGAACCATTTGGGATCGTCGAGGCGCTTCAGGATCTCGCGGTCCTCGTCCGACAGCGGCAAATCCTTGTCCTGCTTCACCCATGGCATGAAGCCCGGCACCGGCGACAGCGTCACGAAATTGTCGAGCTTGGGCAATTCGCGGCGCAGCTCCTCCACCACCTGCTTGATCAGGAAGCTGCCGAAGGAGATGCCGCCCAGACCGCGCTGGGTGTTGGAGATCGAGTAGAACACGGCGGTACGGGCGCGCTCGATCGGGACGGATGGGCGATCGACCGCGAGCAGCGGCGCGATCGCGCCGGGGATCGTCTCGGTCAACGCGACCTCGACGAAGATCAGGGGCTCGTCCACCATCGCGGGATGGAAGAAGGCGTAGCAGCGGCGGTCGACCGGATCGATGCGGCGGCGCAGATCGTCCCAGTCGCTGATCTCGTGCACGGCCTCATAACGGATGATCTTTTCGAGGATGTTGGCCGGGGTCGACCAGTCGATCCTGCGCAGCACGAGAAACCCCCTGTTGAACCATGACGAGAGAAGATGCGAAACGTCGCGATCGAGTGCGGCGAGATCGGCGTGCCTGTTCATCATGTCGAGCAGGTCGGCGCGCATCTTGACGAGATCGCCGGTGCCGCCGGGTGCGCGGTTGAGGCGGCGGATCAGCTCCTGCCGGCGCGGCTCGGAGGCGAAGTGCAGGGCGCTGGCATCCTCGTCGGCCGGCTTGGCGCGCCATGTCTCGATCGCCTTGGACAGGCGTTCCCGATCCGGGCCGAAATCGCGCACCAGGGCTTCGAAAAAGGCGCGACGTCCCGCCGCATCCAGGTCCTGGTAGATGTCGAGCACCTCACGCGCCATGGCGGTGCCGGAAGCTTCACCCCGGCCCGACAGCAGCGCGCCACAGAGCTCGATCAGCCCATCGGCCTCCGGCTTGGTGTCGGCAGAATCCCCGCGGCGAAGCAGCGTGCGGCCGCGCTCGGAGATGGTAGTAAGTAAGTCGGAGAAGAAGGCGTTGGCCATCGGGGCTTTCGTGTCGGGTTTGTGCGGTGCGGGAATCTTACACGGGATTTGGGCGGAATCCGATCACAATCAAGCGGGGGATTTTGGCAAGTTTAGCGGGGCTATGCGCCCCAAGTGAGTTGTCATGCCCCGGCTTGACCGGGGCATCCAGTACGCCGCAGCTTTTCGCTTCTAGCCGCGCCGTCTCGGAGTACTGGATCGCCCGGTCAAGCCGGGCGATGACACCGAGTGTGTGGCAAACTCCGTCGGCGTCCGTCCCGTCACCTGACGGAACGCGGCCGAAAACGCCGGTACGCTGGCATAGCCGAGCTGGGTCGCGAGCTGCTTCACGGACACATTGGCATCGGTGGACAGCCGCTGGATCGCCGCCGCAATCCTCGCACGCTGGCACCAGCTCTTGAAGCTCAGCTGCGTCTCTGTCGAAAACAGCCGCGACAGTGTGCGCGCGGAGGTTCCGACCTCGCGCGCCAGCGCGTCGATGTCGTGCAGGCCGGTGGGATCGTCGAGCACGATCATGGCCGCGCGCCGGCAGCGCGGCTCGTGTGGCAGCGGCACGAAGGTCGCGGAATCCTCGGCCCGGACCAGTTCCAGCATCACTAGCCGAACCAGCAGATCGGTCCGCTCCTCGGTATTTTGCGCGTCGAACAGCGCGAGGATCGCCTGGTTCAGCAGCGGCGACACCCGCACCACGAATTCCTTGGTCAGTCCCTCATGGCGCTGCGCGCGCTTCAGCCAGGCCAAGTCGAAATACAGCGTCCGCATCTCGATGTCGGCGAGCAGATCGATGGCGTGCTGGAGCCCGGCGGGGACCCAGACCGCGCGGTCCGGCGGCACCAGCCAGCGCCCTCCGGGCGTCGTCACCTGCATGGTGCCCCTGGCGGCATAGATCAGCTGTGCCTCGCGGTGCATATGCGGATCGATCCGCATGCCCTTGGGATAGTCGCGTGCGACCAGATGCACGCCCGCGGGCGAGCGATGATTGCTCCGGACCGCCCGGAGGATTGGCGTCTCGACGACAGTCATTGGCAGCATCCCGTCATGCCCAAGACATATAACTCATTTCGGAGCAGGAGAGGATTCCCATGAACAGCCCCAGCCGGGTGATCAGTTTCGTCAACGCGGGCCATTTCATCGACCATTACGCGATGCTGATTTTCGCCGCCGCGGTGATCATCATGGGACCGGCGCTCGGCATGGCCTATTCGGAACTCCTGCCTTACGCGACGCCGGGCTTCGTCGCCTTCGGCGCGGGCTCGCTGCTCACCGGCTGGCTCGGCGACCGCTGGAGCCGTCGCCACATGATGCTGATCTTCTTCGTCGGCATCGGCGCCTCCATGATCTCGGTTGGCTTCGTGCAGACCCCGGCCCAACTCGGCTCGGCGCTGTTCGCGATCGGCATTTTTGCCTCGATCTATCATCCCGTCGGCACTGCCATGATCGTCTCCTACGCTGACAGGCTCGGCCGCGAGATGGGCATCAACGGCGTCTGGGGCAATCTCGGCGTCGCTTCGTCGGCGCTGGTCACCGGCGTGATCGGCCAGTATCTCGGCTGGCGCTTCGCCTTCATCGTCCCCGGCATCGTCACCATCCTGATCGGCATCGCGTTCGCGACGATGGTCGTTCACGAGGACCGCAAGGGCTCGAAGCAGGCGGCAGCGCAGGCGCGGGTCGCCAAGCAGGACATGTGGCGCGTGATCCTGTCGCTGCTGATCGTGGTGATCGCGATCTCCACGACGTTCAACGCCGTCACCGTGGCGCTGCCAAAGCTGTTCGCGGAGCGGCTTGCCGATCTCACCAAAAGCCCGGCGCTGCTCGGCGTCATCGCGGCCTGCGTCTACGTGTTCGGCGCGATGACGCAGTATACGATCGGCCGGCTGCTCGACCGCTATTCGCTGAAGACAGTGGCGCTGCCGCTGTCCTTCATGCTGGCGCCGTTCCTGTATCTCGCCGCGAGCCTGTCCAATCTGCCGCTGATCCTGGTCTCGATCGGCATCGTCATGGGCGCGTTCGGACAGGTCACGGTCAACGACGCCATGGTCGGCAAATACACCAGCGAGGAATGGCGCTCGCGCGCCTATGCCGTGCGCTATTTCATCGGCTTCACCGCGGCCGGCGCCTCGGTCGGCCTGGTCGCCTGGCTCTACGAGCAGGGCGGCTTCGTCACCATGCTGCATGCCTTCGCCGCACTCTGCCTGCTCGCGATCGCAGCCGCGATCATTCTCCCGCGCGAGATCAGGACACCGCAGGCGGTGTGAGGGATCGGCGTGAGGCGCGCGCCCGTTTCAATCCCGTCATTGCGAGGAGCGTAGCGACGAAGCAATCCAGAATCTTTCGGCGGACGGATTCTGGATTGCTTCCGCCTTCGCTAAAGGTTCGGCTGTCAAGTCGCCGCGCCCGCAATGACGTGGGAGTGGCGGCGGCTCGCGTAGTCTGCCGATGATGCCATCATGCCAGTGTTTTGCCCGACGGGGCAAGCATTTTCGGCAAAGCGAAATTAGATTTCGGCAAAGACGAAATTTTCTCCAGTCTTTTCAACCTCATCTCTACTGTGCATGGGGTTGTTTTCGCGTTTTTTTGTTGAGGCCCCTTACCCGCCGCGAAGTCAAGGAACTCCTGTTGCCTGCCGCGGGTTCTATCCCCGTCATCCCGGCACCTCGCCGGGGCAGATGAAGGGGTAAAATTCCTGCATGCAGTGGAGCCTGCTCCGACCGGTCGGCCTTGTCCCCGCGGCGCTTGTCCTCACCACCGTTGCGGCCAGCGCCGAGGGCGGCAAATCGGCCGGTCCCTCGGAATTCCTGCTGGTGGCCCAGATCGTGCTGTTGATCGCGGTCGGCCGCGGTCTCGGCGAGATCATGCAGCGCCTCGGCCAGCCCTCGGTGATCGGCGAATTGCTCGCCGGCATCCTGCTCGGTCCCTCGCTGTTCGGTTGGGTCTGGCCTGACGCACAGCAGGCAATCTTCCCCAAAACGCCCGAGCAGAAAGCGATGATCGACGGCATCGCGCAGTTCGGCATCCTGCTGCTGTTGCTGCTGACCGGCATGGAGACCGACCTCAAGCTGGTCAGGAAGGTCGGCAAGGCCGCGATCGCGATCTCGATTGCCGGCATCCTCGTGCCCTTTGCCTGCGGTTTTGCGCTCGGCGAATTCCTGCCAGATGCGCTGTTGCCGAATCCGCAAGCCCGCCTGGTTGCGTCGCTGTTCATGGGCACGGCGCTGTCAATCTCCTCGGTGAAGATCGTCGCGGTGGTTGTGCGCGAGATGAACTTCATGCGCCGCAATGTCGGCCAGATCATCGTCGCCACCGCCGTCATCGACGACACCATCGGCTGGATCATCATCGCCGTCATCTTCAGCCTCGCTTCGCACGGCGCGCTGGATATCGCCTCGGTGGCGAAAGCTGTGCTGGGCACGCTGGCCTTCCTCGCGATTAGCTTCACCATCGGCCGCCGCATCGTGTTCCAGCTCATTCGATGGGCCAACGACAATCTCGTCAGCACCGCCCCGGTCATCACGGTGATCCTGCTGCTGATGTGCGCGATGGCGCTGGTCACGCATCTGATCGGCGTCCACACCGTGCTCGGTGCCTTCGTCGCCGGCATTCTGGTCGGGGAGTCCCCGATCCTGACGCGGCAGATCGACGAGCGGCTGCGCGGGCTGATCTCGAGCTTCTTCATGCCGGTGTTCTTCGGTTTGGCCGGCCTGAGCGCCGACCTCACGGTGCTGCGCGATCCCCATCTGCTGATGCTCACCGGCCTGCTGGTCGTGATCGCCAGCGTCGGCAAGTTCGGCGGCGCCTTCGTCGGCGGAACCGTGGGCGGGCTGAACACAAGGGAGTCGCTGGCCCTCGCAAGCGGGATGAACGCGCGCGGCTCGACCGAGGTGATCATCGCCACCATCGGTCTTTCGATCGGCGTGCTCAGCCAGAACCTGTTCACGATGATTGTGACCATGGCGATCGTGACCACGATGGCGATGCCGCCGATGCTGCGCGCCGCGCTGGCAAAGCTGCCGATGAACAAGGACGAGCAAGAGCGCCTGGAGCGGGAAGAATTCGAGAAGCGCGGCTTCGTCGGCAATCTCGAACGCCCCTTGCTCGCCGTGGACGAGAGCGTGAACGCCACCTTCGCTGCCCACATCGCCGGCCTGATCGCCGGCATGCGCGGCTTGCCAATCACCGTGCTGCACATCGGCAAGCGCGCCAAGGATCAGGAGAAGGGCCGCGATGAAGAGGAAAGCGCGGAAACCGTGGTGAAGAAGGCCGCCGAGATCGTATCGGCCCATGGCGATGGCGATGTCGGCAGCGTCGACGTCGTCACCCGGGCAAGGCGTGCGGAGCTCGGCGAGTCCATCGCCGACGAAGCGCGCAAGGGCTTCGATCTTCTGGTCATCGGCGTCGACAAGGTTGCTGCCGCCAAGGATCGCTTCGATCGGAGGATCGAGGACATCGCAGCGAAGTTCGAGGGACCGCTCGCGGTCGTGGCGGCCAAGGGCAAGCACCTGAAGCAGCCGACGCCCGAGGCGCTCAACATCCTCGTTCCGGTCTCCGGCAGCGGCGTCTCCAAGCGCGGCGCCGAGGTCGCGGTCGCGCTGGCGCAGGCGGGATCAGGCTCGCTCCGGGTGATCTATGTCGCGACGACGCGCGACAAGGGCGCGCAGCGCGGCGCCTCGCGTGGTCTGAACCAGGAGGCCGGCATCCTGAAGGACGCCAGCGATCTCGCCGCCCGTTACGAGGTCGACATCACCACGACCTTGCGCGCGAACCGGGCGCCTGAAGCGGCGATCCTGCGCGAGATCGAGACCACCGCCGTCGATCTCGTGGTGATGGGGGTCGATCGCATCCAGGCCGATCATCTCTCCTTCGGCGGCGTCGCCGACGCCGTGCTCAGGCAAGCGAAGGTGTCGGTGCTCCTGGTCTCGAGCGGGGAGGCGCGGCCGACGTCCACGGAGAAAGCCTAGGATTTCACTTCGGCCACTGCCACCGCCTTCGGCGTTTTCTTCGACGCACGCCAGTTCTCGAAGCGCTGCACCACCACGAAGAACGCCGGCACGAACAGCACCGCGAGGCAGGTCGAGGCCAGCATGCCCGAGAACACCGTGATGCCGATCGACTTGCGCGCGCTGGCACCGGCGCCGGTCGCGATCACCAGCGGCACCACGCCGAGGATGAAGGCGAACGACGTCATCAGGATCGGGCGGAAGCGGGCGCGCGCAGCTTCGACCGCGGATTCCAGCACCGGCTTGCCATCGCGGCCGTGCAGCTCGAGCCCGACCTCGACGATCAGGATGGCGTTCTTGGCCGACAGCGCGATCAGCAGGATCAGGCCGATCTGGCAATAGAGGTTGTTGTCGATCTTCAGTGCGTTGAGGATCAGCATGGGGCCGAGCAACGACAGCGGCACCGCCAGGATTACCGAGATCGGCGCGTACCAGCTCTCGTACTGGCCGGCGAGCACGAGATAGACCAGCAGCATGGCGAGCCCGAACACCCAGTAGATCTGGTTGGAGACGGCCTTCTCCTGATAGGACATCGCGGTCCATTCGAAGCCGGTGCCCGGCGGCAGCGTCTTGTCCGCGATCTCCTCCATCAGCTTCAGCGACTGGCCAGAGGAGTAGCCCTGCGCCGGCAGGCCGATCACGGTCGACGATGGATAGAGATTGTAGAGGCTGATCAGCGACGGGCCGGTGGCGGGCGTGATCGTGGCAACCGTGCCGATCGGGATCATGTCGCCGTTCGAGTTGCGCACCATCATGTTGGCGATGTCGCGCTCGGTGACGCGGAAGGCGGGATCGGCCTGGGTGTAGACCTGGAACACGCGGCCGAACTTGTTGAACTGGTTGACATAGGACGAGCCGAGATAGGTCGAGAGCGCCGCGAACACCTGGTCCGTCGTCACGTGCAGCGTCTGGGTCTTGATGCGGTCGATCTCGACGTTGAATTGCGGCACCGAGGAGCGGAACGAGGATTGGACGCGCTGCAGCGCGCTCTGGCTCTGGCCATTGCTGACCATCGCGCCCGTGATGGCCTGGAGCTTGGCGAAATCGCTGTTGCCGTCGCGCAGCTCGACCTGCATCGAGAAGCCGGCCGCGTTGCCGATGCCCTGGATCGGCGGCGGCGGCAGCACCAGCGTGCGCGCTTCCATGATGGCCGCGAGCTTGTCGTTCAGCCCGTAGACCAGTGAGCGCAGATCCTCGCCCGGTCCTTTGCGCGCGTCCCAATCTTTCAGGATAATGTAGGCGACGCCGGCATTGGCAAGGCTGGCGCTGTTGTCCAGCGCGGAGATGCCGGCGATGGTGATGACTTGCTGGACTCCGGGCGTGTCCTTGATCAGCTCGCTCGCTCTGTCGAGCACCTTCTGGGTCCGTTCCAGCGCGGCACCGTCAGGCAGTTGCACGGCGGCGATCAGGTAGCCCTGGTCCTCGATCGGCAGGAAGCCGGTCGGTACCCGGGACAGCCCGTAGCCGCCGATCCCGATCAGCACCAGCGCGATCGCGACCGAGATCGTGCTGTTCCTGCACAGCACGCCGATCAGTCGGATGTAGCCGCGCTCGACGCGGTTGTAGACCGCGTTGAAGCCGCGATAGAAGAAGTTGCGCTGCTCCGGCGGCACCGTCGGCCGCAGCCAGAGAGCGCATTGCGTCGGCTTCAGCGTCGCCGCGTTGATGGCGGACAGAAGCGCGGTCGCCGCGATCACCAGCGCAAATTGCGAATAGATGCGGCCGGTGAGCCCGGCGAGGAACGACGCTGGCAAAAACACCGAGATCAACACCAGCGTGATGCCGACGATCGGCGCGAACAGCTGGTCCATCGCCTTGATCGCGGCGTCATGGCCGTTCATGCCCTGCTCGATGTTGTGGGCCGCGCCTTCCACCACGACGATGGCATCGTCGACGACGATGCCGATCGCTAGCACGATCGCGAACAGCGTCGACATGTTGATGGTGAAGCCGAGCGCGGCCATGGCGGCGAAGGCGCCGATGATGGTCACCGGCACAGTGGTCGCCGGCACCAGCATCGCGCGCCAGTCCTGCAGGAACACCAGGATCACGACCAGCACCAGCAGGCCGGCCTCGATCAGCGTCATGTAGACCTCGTGCACCGAGGCCTGCACGAATTTGGTGGTGTCGAACGGCGTGTCGTACTTCATGCCCTGCGGGAAGGCCTTGGCGAGCTGCGCCATCTTCTTCTCGACAGCCTGCTCGACCTGGAGTGCGTTGGCGCCGGGTGACTGGAACACGCCGATGCCGGTGGCAGGCTGCTTGTTGAGCGAGAAGATCTGGCTGTAGGTCTGCGCGCCCAATTCGACCCAGCCGACGTCGCGCACCCGCGTGACGTCGCCGCTGGTGCCTGATTTGACAATGATGTTCTCGAACTCGGTGGTATCGTCGAGCCTGCCGTTGACGTTGAGGGTGTACTGGAACGCCTGACCCGGCGGCGTCGGCGGTGCGCCGACCTGGCCGGCGGAGACCTGCTGGCTCTGCTGCTGGATCGCCTGGATGACGTCCTGCGGCACCAGGCCCCGGACCTGCAGCTTGTTCGGATCGAGCCACACCCGCATCGAATACTGGCCGGCGCCGAACACGGTGACGTTGCCGACGCCGGGCAGGCGCGAGAGTTCGTCGCGGAGGTTGATGGTGGCGTAGTTGCTCAAATAAAGGCTGTCGAACGTCTTGTCGGGCGAGGTCAGCGTCACGAACAGCAGGATCGACGTCGACCGCTTCTGTACGGTGACGCCCTGGTTCTGCACCGACTGGGGCAATTGCGACAGCGCGCTGGAGACGCGGTTCTGCACCAGCACTTGCGCGAAGTTCAGGTCGGTGCCGATCTTGAAGGTCACGGTCAGCGTATAGGTGCCGTCGGAGCCGCTGTAGGACTGCATGTAGAGCATGTCCTCGACGCCGTTGACCTGTTGTTCGATCGGCAAGGCAACTGTGTCGATCACGGTCTTGGCGCTGGCGCCGGGATAGCGTGTGGTGACCTGCACTGTCGGCGGCACCACGTCGGGATATTGCGCGATCGCGAGGTTGAACAGCGCGACGCCGCCGATCAGGATCATCAGCAGCGCGATGACGTTCGAGAGGACCGGCCGCTCGATGAAGAACTTTGAGATCATGGCAGGCGCTCCTACTTACTTGGCAGACGCCTGCGGCTGCTCGATCTTCGTCACCTGCGGCTCGATCTTCTGGCCCGGAATCACCCGCAGCAGCCCTGCGATCACCACGCGATCATCCGGCTTCAAGCCGCTTTCGATCACGCGCAAACCGTTGTCCACGGGACCGATCTGCACCTTGCGCTGCTCGACAACGTTGTCGCCATTGACGACGAGGAGATAGCGGCCGCCCTGATCGCTGCCGAGCGCGGTGTCGGGCACGAGCAGGGCGTCCTTCTCCTGAGTGAAGGGCACGCGAACGCGGACGAAATAGCCGGGCAGCAGCACCCGCTTGTCGTTGGGGACAAGGCCCCGCACTGCGAGCGTGCCCGTCGACTGGGTGAGGGTCGGGGCGACATAGTCAAGCTTGCCCTCATGCGGATAACCGGCCTCGGTCTGCAAACCGACTTGAATCGGAAATTGCTTCATGTCTGCGGCGGTGAGCCCGCGGCGGGCGGCCTCGGCACGGATGCGCAGCACGTCCTGCTCGTTGACGGTGAAATTCACATAGATCGGGTCCATCGCGACGATGGACGCGAGTTGAGTTGGAGAGGAGACGCCGACGAGTTCGCCGACCGAGACCATGTGAGCGCTGACGATGCCGTCGAAAGGCGCGGTCACGTTGGTGTAGCCGTAGTTGACCTGGGCGAGCTTGGTGTTGGCCTCGGCCTGCTGGAGATTGGCCTGCGCGTTATCGCGCGTCGATGTCGAGGTGTCGAGCGTGGCCTGCGAGACGGCCTGGCGCTGCACCAGCTCAGCCTGCCGTTTGTAGTCGGCTTCCGCCTGCCGGACTGAGGCCTGCGCGCCGGCCTCGGCCGCCCGCGCCTGGTCGAGCTTGAGCTTGTAGGTCTCGGGCTCGATCGTGAACAGCTGGGTGCCCTGCTTGACGAAGGCGCCGTCCTGGTAGTCGATCGATTGCAGGAATCCCTGCACGCGCGCGACGAGATCGACATTCTTGAACGGCGCGGTGTTGCCGGTGGCCTCGACATACCGCGTCACCGGGCGCTGCACCGGCGCGGCGACGTCCACCTTGGGCGGCGGCGGAGCGACGAAACTGTTCTTGTCCTCGCAGCCGGCGAGCGCGGCCACGGCCATCGCGGCGGCCAGTGCCTGCCCGACATGTCTCCACGCTTCGTTGCGCCGTGCGGGAGATGCGGGATTCGCGCAGGTCATTCGGTGGCCCCCGGTTGCTGTCTATCGAGGCGGGAGGCTACCAACAAATGCCCGGACGTGGAACACCATAGCCATGGCAGTCGTCGGCCTTGCGCTGCGGACCGCGCTGTGGCCTTTGGCAGTTTTGCCATCACAAACCGCTTTTTATCGCGCACCCGATCGACCAGAACTATGTCACAGGCCGAGCGACGGCGCGCGAAGCGGTCGGGACGAACAAGAGAAGAATACAAGAAGAAAAGGTCGGGAGATCATGACATGCCCACGTCGGTCCTTAAGTCGGTCCTTGCCGGCCTCATTCTCGCAGCGGCGGTCGTCATGCCCGCGCTAGGCGATGGACTTAAGGACGAGATCGCACCGACCGGCAAGCTGCGGGTCGCGATTGCGATCAGCCTGGCTGGCGGCGCGTTCTGGTCCACCAAGACCGGAGACGGCTATGCCGGCGTGCCGGTCGATCTCGGCAGGGAGATGGCCGGGCAACTCGGCGTGCCCGTTGAATATGTCGTGTACCAGAATTCAGGGCAGATCACTGACGCGGCATCGAACGGCAACTGGGACGTCACCTGGTTGCCCAAAGATCCTGAGCGCGAGAGCAGGATGATGTTCGGCCCGATCTACGAGGTCGCGGACGCCACCTACATCGTCAAATCAGGCTCGAACGTCACCAATTTCGCCACGCTCGATCAGGGGGGCATCAAGGTCGCGGCCGTGAACGCCACGACCACGATGCGCGGCGCGGCCGCGCATCTGAAGAATGCGAAGGTCACGGGCTATCAGACCTATGACGAGATCTTCGGCCTCCTCAGCAGCGGCCAGATCGATGCGTTTGCGCTGTCGCGCGACCAGCTCAACAAGATGGCGCAGAAGATCCCGGGCACGCGCGTGCTCGACGAGACCTTCAAGAAGACCGTCACGGCGGTCGCTGTACCGCTCGGCCACCCCCAAGCGCTGACCTTCGTCACCAAATTCATGAACGAGGCGGTGACGAATGGCACCTTGCGCAAGGCCTACGACAGCAATGGCCTGAAGGACGCGCCGATCCGCACCGAATAGGACGGCGGCGCAGGATGACTGCGCCGCGCTCCGGCCCTACGGCTCCGCGGTGCGGATGCCCGCGGGGCTCACTTGCATCTTGAGCGTGGATGTCTTGTTCAGCGCCTTGCCATCGAACGAGAAGGCGATCAGCTCGTTTTCGACCATGCACTGGGCCACGACATATTTGGACTCCTTGGACCACACCATGCCCTGGCACCAATGGCCGATCTTCGCTTCCGTCACCGGCGTAAGGTCAGTGCCCGAAATCTTGTAGACCTTGAGCAGGCCGAAATCGTTGAAGAACGGCGACGCCGACGGCTTGTTCGAACCGTTCATGACGGTCACGGCCACGTAGTTGCCGTCCGGGGACATCTTCACGGCTTCCGGCGTCTGCCCGACGGTGACTGTCGTGACGACGCGGATCGGTTTCGCCGTCATGTCGATCAGGCTGATCGAGTCGTTGTCGCCGCTGCTGGCGCCGACATTGCCGACGATGGCGGCGGCGCTGCCGGTGACATCGATGTCGTAGGGGCGGATGCCCGCGGAGAGATCGCGCTTGGCGTACTCGACCTTGCTCCCGTCCACAGTCAGAAGCGAGATCTTGCTGTCTCCGTCGCGCGTGACCAGCGCGGTCGCGCCGTCATGGGAAAAGACCGCGTGGCTGGGGCCTGATTTGGCGTCGCCGAGCTAGATCTTGCCGACGGGCGCAAGCGTGCCCCCGCTGATGGTGAAGACCGAGACCGTTCCTTCGCTGCGGTTCGCAACCAGCGCCAGCGTGCCCGCGCGGTTGATCGAAACGCCGGCAGCGCCCGCGCCGGCTTGCAAGGTCGCCAGTACTTTGGGCGGCGTGGATTTCAGGTCGATGACCGAAAGCTTGTCGTCGGGCACCGTCTTGGTCGGATCCGCGGGATCGAGCTTCATCGCGCCGGTAACGAGGGCGAACGCGCCATCCGGCGCAATTGCCACGCTCGGCGGCGGTCCGACGACGCTGGCCGGGGCGGGCACCTCGCCTAGAAGTTTCAAGGCACCGTCGGTGAAGTCGATGACGCTCACCGTGTCCGGCAGTGGTTGCTTGCGCACCAGGGCGCTGCCGTTCTCGAGCACCATCTTGCCGTCATTGGCCGTGACGACGATCTCGGCGTGCGCGGCGAAATTGGCGAGGCCCGCCAGGGATGTTGAGATCAAAGCACATGCGGCACGGCGCGTGCGCTTGCGAAGAGCGGCTGTCATATGTCCCCCCGAGATTTGTTCTTGTCCGGAGAAGCTAAATGCACCGGGCGCAGGACGCAATGACCAGGTGGCGAGCGTTTGCCTTTGAAGACGCCGACGGACGGCTACAAGGCGGGAGCTAGCCTCTCAGTCGCGTGCCACGCGGCGAGGCCCCTCAGCGTGGCTTGATCTCCGCGTATTTCGCCATCGCCTTCTCGAACTTCCGCTTGAACAGCCACATCGCGCCAAGGATTTCCCGGAAGCTTGCCGAGGTGCGCGCCCGGTCGGCCTGTCCGAATGCGAAGATGCTGTTGTTGCGCAGGTGCTTCATGATCGTCGGACTGGACACCCTGTAGTTCAGGAGATCGCCGGACCTGAGCGCCGCCCGCGTCGGCGTGGGAACGATCTGGATCAGCTCGAACAGCTTCATTTGGTCGATCGGGTCGGGCAGCGTCTTCACGATTCCTGGGATCTCCCGGAAAATATCCGCATGCGCGTTCATCAGGCCGTCGCGCACGTTGGTCCAGTGATTGAAGCGATGATCGGTGCCGCGGGCCCGCGCCTCCTCCTTGTCGTCGCGCGCGCTCAACCCGGGATCGGCGGCCGCGATCTCGCCCTTGATGGCGTCCCATTTCCTATGGCCGTTGCGGTCCTCGGACGGGCCGGTCTGGAAGCTGCCCATATAGGTGTTCGAGCGCCCGTTGCGGACGTTCTGCTTGCCGTTGGTCTCGGCGAAGAACAGCCCCAGACTGATCCGGCCCGCGGCTTCGGCGTGGTCAGGCGCCAACCCCTTGGCGCGTGCGATCGCGACCGCGAGATCCACCACGTCCTTGAACGGTGTCGCCGAGTTCTGCGCGCCGGCCGGCGGCGCTTCCATGATCTCGAACAGCTTTGAGTATTCGTCCACCAGCGGTTCGATGTCGGCATCGAAATAGGCCGGCGGGATCTCGAACTTGTTGGGCCTGCCGGTCCGCGACGGCATGACGTCGGTGAGATCCTTGTAAGCACTGATCACGGCGACGCGTGCCAGATAGAGCGCCTGGCCCGGCAGGTTCGGCAGCGGCTGTTTGGCGTCGATCTGGCGGCGCCGCTCGGAGAGAATCGCTTTGAAATCGCCGAGCGCACGCTCGTAGGTCGCAACCGCCTCCGATTGCCTGGCCGTGAGCGTTTGCGCCAGGCTCGGGACGAAGGTCGCAAGGATCAGCCCAAGCGCCGTTATGACTGCGGCGGCGCGATGTCGTGCTCTCATGGCCGGTTCCCTGGGCCTGTCGATTCGATGGCCAAGGGGATCGTAAGCATCGGAGGCGAGGGCTGGCGAGCGGCAAATCCCACTCGGCCCGAATTCGCGGCCTCACGCCGCTTGGTAATCCGGCGCGGAGGCGAGAAACCGCGCATAGGCGTCCGCGTCCGGCGGCCGGAAGTGGCCCGCGAGCCCGCCGCGCTTCTGCTCCTTGGCGCCGATGTCGGCCATCAGCTCGTCGAAGTGACGGTAGTGATAGGGCGCGACGCAGAGGCCGCCATAGACGCCCGCAGCCGGCCGTTCGACCCGCTTGAAGTGCAGCATCATCTCGATGTTGTCGCGCATCTGTTGCGCGGTCGGCTGGCGTGCGAGCTGTCCGTCGGCGTAACGGACCAGCCAGTTGGCGGCGAGGTCGGCGCAGAGCACGGTGCAGAACGAGGAGTTGAAACCGACGAAACCGAGCTCCGGCAGGTCGGGATTGGCGATCAGGCGATAGAGCCGGTACTGCCCATCCGCATCGACCAGTTTTGCCTGGTACGCGGCGGGCAGGAATGGCACGCCGAGCTTGTAGCCGATCGCGAGCACCGCGACATCGGCCGCCACGCGCTCGCCGCCGCTCATCACGATGGTGTCACCGTCGTAATGATCGAAGCTGCCGAACACGGCCTTGATGCGGCCGTCGGCTACCATCGGATGGAAGCCGGGTGTTGCGATCGGCACCGAGCAGTTGACTCCGTCCTCGATCCGCTCCTTCGGCACCATGTTGCATTGCTTCAGCTTGAGCTGCGCCTTCAACAGGCTTTCCAGCCCGCGCCAGTTTGCCCAGACGAACGGTGCTGCGATGCGATGCGCAAGGCGCGACATCGCGCCGATGCCCCAGCCCGGAAACATCTCCTCCTGCGCACGGATGTAGAGGATGCGCTTGAAGTTCACGAGACCGCCGATGAAATAAGGAATGCGCCAGACCGGCTCGCGCATCACGATCGTCACCTCACGCGCGCCCGCTTTCACGGCGTTCACCGCGATGTCGGTTGCCGATTTCGATCCGCCGAGCACGACGACGCGCCGTCCTTTCACCACTTGAGGATCGTTGTATTTCGATGAATGCAGGATCTGCCCGCCCTGTGCTAGAAAGCCGTCTTCGCCTGGGCAGTGCAGCTCCCGCGGCTCGTTGAACTGTCCGGTGCAGACCGCGACGAAGTCGAAATCCTCAGCTGTGCTGGCGCCGCTCTTGTCCGAGAGCGCGAGCGTCCAGCCTGGTCTGCCGTCGGCGCGTCGCGCCATGCCCGACACGCTGGTGTTGAAACGCAGCATACGGTCGAGGCCAAAAATTCGTGCGTAGTCGGCGAGGTAGGCGTGGACTTGCGATCCGGTCGGCCATTCCGGATAGGCTTCGGGCATGGCGCGGTCGGTGTAGCGGTAGAGCTCCTTCGGGCTCTGGGTCTGCACCTCCGGATAGGAGCGCGCCGGCTCCCAGACGCCGCCGAGATCGGCGCTGCGTTCAATGATGGTGACCCGGTGACCGCGGGTCGAGAACGCCTTTGCGGCGGCAAGGCCGGAGACGCCGGCGCCGATCACGCAGACATGCTTTGGGTTGACCATGGGATTGCTCGCGAGCTCGAATGTTCTGGGCACAGCAGGCCGCGTTCGGCCGCGCTGCGCCGCCGCTGGACCTGCGACGAAACAGAAATGGGAGTGGGGCGGCCGCCTAGTCGTTGGCTTCAGGCGGCAGGAAGTCGACCTCGTGCAGGGCCGAGATGCGCACGACCTCGGCGGGGTCGGCCAGATTGTGGAGCTGGTTGAACAGCGCCTCCAGCTTCTGCATCGGCGAGACCCAGAACAGCGCGCGGGCCGGCTTGTCGGACTTGTTGAAATAGCCGTGCGGGATGCCGCGCGGCAGGCGCACGAGATCGCCGGCGTTGGCCTTGACCCATTTGCCGTCGAGCTTGAGGTCGAGCGTGCCCTCCTGCACCAGGATGAATTCGTCCTGGGTCGGATGGATGTGCACTGGCACGAACTGGCCCGGCTCGCTGTTGGTCTCGAAGGCAAAGGTGGAATCGGTGACGGCCTTGGGAAAATAGACCTGGCCCAGAATATTCCAGGTCTTGCCGCCATAGCCCGTGCCGTTCGCGGTAATGCCCTTCTCGAGTGCAGTCATGGCTCGCCTCCATCGTGGATCCCGACGAGGGTGGAGCTTCGGTCAGGCGCGGGCTGCTGTCTATCCGCTAAACGAATCCGGACACGTCCTGTGCCGTGCGGCACGACGTTTTTGCGACAGGGCTCTTTCCGGGGACGGGGAACTATTATAGGTTTAAAATATTCCGTGATGCCAAGCGTGGTCGGCGATGTCCGCAGCCGAGCTGGAAATGAGCACGCCTCGATCCGCGGCCGAAAGGCTCGCGGCTTTCGCCCGCGTCACCACCGACGACGCCGACGAGGCGGCCGAGCAGGTCGGGCGCATCTTCTGCCCGCATGATCTGACGCCGATGCGGAGGTCGGGCTTCTCGGCCAGGCACAATTGTGCCGCCTTCGACGGCTTTTCCATCAACTATGTCGCCTATGGCGGATCCGTCACCATCGATCCCGGCTGCCTCGACCGCTTCTTCCTGGTGCAGATCCCGCTCGCCGGCACGGCCCGTATCCGCGCAGGTACCCGCGAACTCGACACAGCGCCGGAACGGACGGCGTCGCTGTTGTCGCCGACCATCCCGACCCGGATGATCTGGACCGAGTCGGCGCAAGCGATCCTGCTGCTCGACCGCCGCATGGTCGAGCAGCGCGCAGCGGCATTGTCGGGCAGGGCGACCGGCGCGGTCGAGTTCGACCCTACGCTCGACCTGAACGTGCCGGCCGCGCGCGGCCTCGCGGCGAAGCTCGTCGAGCTGATGATGCTCGCCGAAGGTCTCGGACCGTCCGGCAGGCTTTCACCGGTCGCGACCGCGGGCTGGCGCGAGGCGCTGCTTCATTACCTCCTCGACGGCCAGCGGCACGGCCTGTCCGACGCGATCAGAACGTTCTCGGGCCAGGGCGAGCGTCTGCCGCGCGCGCTGCACACTGCGCGGGACTGCCTCGCGGCGAATGCCTGCGAGCCGCTCGACGTTGCGCACCTCGCCTGTGAGTCCGGGATCGGCATCCGCGCGCTACAGCTCGGTTTCCGCCGTCATTTCGGCGTGTCGATCTCGCAGATGCTGCTCGACATGCGCCTCGCCAATCTCCACACCCGGCTCACGCAAGCCGAGCTGGACACTTCGATCACCGAGATCGCCTTCGATCTCGGCTTCACCCATCTCGGCCGCATGGCCGGCGCCTATCGCGAAAAATTCGGCGAGACGCCGTCAGCGACGCTGCGGCGGAAGATGAGCTGATGCGCCGGCGGCTTCCCGATGTCGGTTGGGGAGCGCGCGGCGCGAAGACGCGGCATCATTTGAACGTCGTCGCCTGAGTAACATCGCCCCAGCAATACTGATCGTCGCAGTCTTTTAGCTTGTCGTTGATTGACCATTCAACCATGCCACCCGCGTTGGAATTCGCAGCGGATGGCCTAGGTCTTCCGCGACCTTGTCGCGCCATCGCGTTCAGCCGCCTGCCTGCGCAGAAAGCCTTCGAGATCGGCCTGCACGGAATAGGGCGTCGGGATCGGATCGCCCGCGTCGTCGACAGCGGTGTCGAGAGAGCGGCGCAGCATGCGCGCGAGCTCGGCCTTGCGGTAGGGCTTTGTCAGAAGCGGTGCGCCCTTGGTGGCGCGCCCCTGCGCATGCGGGGCGTCGTAGGCATAGCCCGACGTGAAGAGCACCCGCAGCGAGGGGCGCGATGCCACCATCTCGTCGGCGAGCTCTCGTCCGTTCAAGCTGCCGGCCATCACGATGTCGGTGAAAAGCAGGTCGAAGGGCGTGCCTTCGGCCGCGATGGCCAGTGCCTCGGCTGCATTGGCGGCCGAGATGACCTTGTAGCCGAGGCTTTCGAGCTGAACCGTGACGTACTGGCGGACGTCGCGGTCGTCCTCGACACAAAGAATGGTTTCCGTCCCGCCCACGACCTTGCGCTCGTCATAGCCGGTGGGGCGAAGCGTGCTCGCCTCCGCCTTCGGCAGATAGATCGTGAAAGTCGTGCCGCGTCCTTCTTCGGAAGCGACCTTGATTCCGCCACCGGACTGCTTGATGAATCCGAACACCATGCTGAGCCCGAGCCCGGTGCCCTTCCCGATGTCCTTGGTCGAGAAGAAGGGATCGAAGATCCGCTCCAGAATGGCCGGCGGAATGCCAGTGCCGGTATCGCCTATCTCGATCTCGACATAGTCGCCGGCATAGCCGGCCCCGACCGCCACGGCCTCGCGGACGCCGAACACGACGTTGCGCGTCGTCAACGTCAGTCTGCCGCCGTCCAGCATCGCGTCGCGGGCGTTGATCGCGAGGTTGAGAAGCGCCGAGCTCAATTGGCCGCGATCGACGAGGGCGAGCCAAATGTTGCCGTCGAGCCGGGTCACGATCTCGATCTTCTTGTCGAAGGTTGCCAGCAGCAGCTTTGCGAGCTCTTCGAGCAGCTCGTTGATGTCGCTCTCGGCCGGCTTGAGCGCCTGCTTGCGGGCAAAGGACAACAGGCTCGACGTCAGCGCGGCGCCGCGATCGGCGGCGTCGCTGATCAGCTTGGTGATGGTCGCGAGCGGCGGATTATCCTTCACGGCGTCGGCGAGGATCTCGATCGTGCCCGTGATCACGGTGAGCATGTTGTTGAATTCGTGCGCAATGCCGCCGGTGAGCTGACCGATCGCCTCCATCTTCTGGGCCTGGATCAGCTGCTCCTCGGCGGCGCGCTTCTGGGTGACATCCTTGACGAAATTGTTGATGAGGGTGCGCCCCCCGATGTGGAGCGCCGTGCTGGAGGCCTCGATCAGGATCTCGTCGCCGTCCCGGTGCAGCAGGGTCGCTTCGAACCGGATGCCGATCGGCGTATCCGACAATTCCGGCAGCAGCCGCATCATGCGTTGCCTGAAGCCGTCGCGCAGCGGCTCGGCGATGAGGAGATTGACGACGTCCGTGCCGAGCGCCTCCTTGTGCGTCCATCCCGTCAGGGCCTCGGCCTGAAGGCTCCATTCCAGCACGATGCCGTTCTGGTCGGTCTGAACGAAGGCATCGAGCGCGGTCTTGATGACCGCTTGCGTCATCTGTGCGCTGGCCCGCGCCTGCTCGGTCAGTAGCGCGGCGGCCCGTTTTTCCTGCGCCGTTTCGATCGCGCGCGTGCACAGACGAGCGAGCAGGACCGCAATGGCGCCGCTTGCGAGCATGGCGACGATCTGGGCAATGCCGAACCCGGTTCCGGTCGCGGCATAGGAGACGAGGAGAGCCGCCGCGGTCACGATGACCTGCGCGGCCATCGCGAGTGTCAGAAGCCGCCTGAGTTTCATGGTCTCACACCAACGCGTCAGTGGCAGACCCTCGTGTCCGCCCTGTCAATGACCGGCTCCACGTGAGCTACAGATGTGAGCTACAGATTCCGCGCGGCAGCGTCGAGGGGCAATTTGCGGTGGTGCCGGGCTGGCGGCGCTTTCAACCTGCCGGCGAATCGGTCTGGCGCAGCGTCGTCACCCAGATCACGCGGGCCGTCTGCTGGGTCGGGTTGTCGAACATGTGCGGCACGATGCTCGGAAAGCGAAAGCTGTCGCCGGCGTCGAGCAGATGGGCCTGGTTGTCGAGCCACAGCCGCAGGCTGCCTGAGAGGATGTAGCCCGCCTTCTCGCCGGTGTGCTGCAGGAAGTCGGTGCCGGACGAGGCGCCGGGATTGAGCGTGAGCTCGTAGAATTCGAGCTGGCCTTTGTCTGCCGGCGTCAGCGCTTCCTTGACGACGCCGCTGGCGGTGAGCCGCAGCAGGCGCCGGCCGTTCTTGCGCACGATATAGCGCTGCACGTCGGCGGGATCGGTGGTCTCGAAGAAATAGGAGATGGGAACGTCGAGCGCGATGCTGAGCAGGCGCAGCGTGCGTATCGACGGCATGGCGCGCGCGCGTTCGAGCTGGCTGATCATGCCGTTGGAGAGGCCGGTCTTCTTGGCGACGTCCTGGATCGACAGGCCCGCGCGCTGCCGCAGCAGCCGCACGGTCTCGCCGAGGCGCTGGTCGACGGCATCGTCGGCTTCGGTCGGCGGGGCATCCTTCGGATCGTTGATCTCGCCGCGACCATCCATGTCGCTCTCCCATGCATCATCTCAGCCCGGACAATGACGTTCCGGAGCTTCAGTCGGAGTGAAAAGGTCGCGCATCCTAGCAATATGATTGACAGCTGTATTTAGTCGTGATGAACTTTTGATAGAAAATTTAGAAGCACTAAAGCCCATTCCTGTCCCTTTGCCGGGGTCTCGGGGCCCGGGAGACGGTGCCGCGTGCGACAACGGAGAGTGGTCATGGCGGACGACACCGGGAAGTTCGGCGTTGGGGCACTGCATCTCGGCAATCCGAATCGCCGTCAGATCTTTCAGCTCGGGGCCGGCGCCGCGGCGGGATGGACGCTATCGGGCAACGCATTTGCGCAGACAGAACGCCCGACCAATCCGCCGGACAAGCCGCGCGGACAGGTGATCGCGGCGCTGTCGCAGGAGCCCACGGTCTTTCATCCCCTGATGCCGGGCATCGAAGTCGATCAGGGCATCTGGTGGCAGGTGTTCTCGCCGCTCTGGTTCATCGATCCCGACGGCAAGTTCGTTCCCGACCTCGCCCGCGAAGTCCCGACGGTCGAGAATGGCGGCCTCTCGGCCGACGGCCTGACCTGGAAGATCAAGCTCCGCAGCGACGTGAAATGGCACGACGGCACGCCGTTCACGGCCGAGGACGTGAAGTTCTCGCTTGAGCTGATCAACAACCCCGATTTTCGCGCGCGCAGCCGCGTCGGCCATAGTCTCGTCAAGGACATCAAGATCGTCGCGCCCGACGAGATTCACTGGCGCATGGAAGCTCCCTATTCGCCCTATATGTCGATCCTGGGATCGCTGACCTTCATCGTGCCCAAGCACATCCTGGAGAAGGTGACCGATCCGAACGCCTCGCCGTTCCACAATGCGCCTGTCGGCACCGGACCGTTCCGCTGGGGCGAGCGCGTGCCGGGCGACCACATTCAGTTGAATGCCCATACCGGCTATCACGCCAAGGGACCCTACGTTGAGCGCGTGGTGTTCAAATACATTCCAGACCTGACCGTGCTCTACACCCAGTTCCGCACCGGCCAGGTCGATTACACCGGCCTGCAAGGCATTCTGCCGAACTTCGTGCAGGAAGCGAAGACGCTGAAGGGCCGCAAGATCTTCGTCTCATCCACGTCGTCGGTGGAGCACATCGCGCCCAATCTGGAGTTCGGCGCGTTGGCGGACCGCACGGTGCGCGAGGCGCTGTATCTCGCGATCAACAAGCAGGCGATCATCGACGCGCTGAACTACGGCTTGCCGACGCAGACCGAAAGCTTCGTGCCGCAACAGGCCTGGTCGTTCCAGCAGGGACTGCCGCAGCACAAATACGATCCGGCCAAGGCCAACACGCTGCTCGATGCGGCCGGTTGGGTCCGCGGCGCCGGCGGCGTGCGCGAGAAAGGCGGCGTCAAGCTCGAATTCACCAATTCAACGACGTCGGGCAATGCGGTGCGTGAGCAGACCCAGCAGCTGCTGATCCAGGACTGGCGCGCGATCGGTGCCGCGATGCGCGTCAACAACATGCCGGCCGCCGTGATCTGGGGCGACTTCTGGCAGCAATCGAAATTCAATTCGGTGATCGTGGGAGTGAATTTCATGCTCGGCAGCGACCCCGACGTGACGCCCCGCTTCGGCTCCGGCGCCATTCCTGCCAAAGGTGGCCGCGGCTACAACACCTATCAGTATCGCAACCCGGAGGCGGATCGGCTTCTCGCCGAAGGTGCCAAGCAGTTCGATCTGGCGCAGCGCAAGACGACCTATGGCGCTCTGCAAAAGCTCATCCGCGACGACCTCGCGATCCTGCCGCTGTTCCAGGGCTTCATCGCCGAAGGTGTGAAGGAAGGGCTGCAAGGCTTCCGTCCCAACATCAACATGTCGATCAACTGCTGGAACATTCGCGAATGGTATTGGGCCTGATGGTTCAGGCGCGCGAGATCGCCTGAGATGGCCCGTTACGTCGCCAATCGCCTGGCGCAGGCGATCATGCTGCTGGTGATCGTGTCCGCGATCGGCTTCGCCATCCTGCATCTGGCGCCCGGCGGTCCGCTCTCGCAATTCGCGGCGTCCGCGCAGATGACGCAGGAGGATCTCGACCGCGTCACGCGGCAACTCGGCCTCGATCGTTCGCTGCCGATCCAGTATCTCGATTGGTTCGGCCGGATGCTGAGGGGCGATTGGGGCCGCTCGTATCGTGACGGCGAGGCGGTGCTGGCGGTGATCTCGTCGCATCTCGGCGCCACGCTGGAACTGATGGCGACTGCGACCATCATCGCGGTGCTGCTCGGCTGCTGGATTGGCGTGCTCGGTGCGCTGCGCCGCTATTCGCTGTTCGATTCGCTCGCAACCGTCGGCGCCATGATCGCATTGTCGATCCCGACCTTCTGGTTCGGCCTCGTCACCATCTATGTGTTCTCGGTGAAGCTCGGCTGGCTGCCGGCCGGCAACCGGCAGACCGTCGGCGATGGCTCCCTGCTCGATCTGCTCCATCATCTCATTGCGCCGGCGCTGGTGCTGGCGCTGGTGGAGACCGCGATGTGGGGCCGCTTCATGCGCTCCTCGATGCTCGAAGTCATCAACCAGGACTACATTCGCACCGCGCGCGCCAAGGGCATGCCGGAATGGCGAATCCTTACGGTTCACGCCTTGCGTAACGCGCTGCTGCCGATGATCACGATGGGCGGCCTTCAGTTTCCGACGCTGCTCGGTGGTGCGCTGGTCGCTGAAACCGTGTTCACCTGGCCCGGCATGGGCCGGCTGTTCCTCGATTCCATCGGATATCGCGACTATCCCGTGGTGATGGGCATTCTGATGTTCTCGGCGATCATGGTGCTGATCGGGTCGCTGCTGGCCGACATCCTCTATGCGGTCGTCGATCCGCGCATCCGGGTGGGCTAGGGATGACGACCGTAGACTTGTCCAGCGCTCAACCCGCACCCGGCCAGGCCGCGTGGCGGCGATTTCGTCGGCACCGGCTTGCACTTGCAGGCGCGGTGATCATTCTCGTCCTTGTTCTCGGTTCGGCATTCGGCCCGTACCTCCTGCCGTTCGACGACACCTACATCGATATCATGAAGCGGTTCGCACCGCCGCTGTCGGGCGCGCACATCCTCGGCACCGACGAACTCGGCCGCGACGTGCTGGCGCGGCTGATGATGGGCGCGCGCGTCTCGCTGTCGATCGGCTTCGTCGCGATGGTGATGGCGATGGCGGTGGGCATCGTCGTCGGGGCCTTCGCCGGCTTCTATGGCGGCGTGGTCGGCGCGGTGCTGATGCGGCTCGTCGATGCCATGCTCTGCTTTCCGACCATCTTCCTGCTGCTTGCGCTCGCGGCGCTCATCGAGCCCGGCTTCATCACCACCACCGTGCTGATCGCGGCAACCGCCTGGATGTGGGTGGCCCGCGTCGTCGAGGCCCAGGTGCGCTCGCTGCGGGAGCGCGAGTTTGCGGTTGCTGCACTCGCGTTCGGCTCGTCGAATCTGCGGATCATGTTCCGCGAGCTCGTACCCAATGCGATCGCGCCGATCGTGGTGGCGGCGACGCTGAACGTGGCCAAGGCCATTCTGCTCGAATCCTATCTCAGCTATCTCGGTTACGGCATCCAACCGCCGGCCGCGAGCCTCGGCAACATGCTCAATAACGCGCAGATCTATCTCACCAGCGCGCCCTGGCTCGCGATTGCACCGGGCCTCGCCATCACGCTTGCGGTGACGAGCTTCAACTTCCTCGGCGACGGCCTGCGCGACGCGCTCGATCCGCGGATGAACATCCCATGATCTGCAAACTAGCGACGAGCCGAGCTGTCTCGATCGAACTGAATATCTGGAGTTTCCCATGTCCCCGCCGCTCACCCGCATAAACAGTGACGAGCGCCTGCCAGCGCAGGTGGATGTCGTCGTCATCGGCGGCGGCGTCATTGGCGTCTCCGCGGCCTATCATCTCGCAAAGAAGGGCCTCTCCGTCGCCTTGGTCGAGAAGGGCCATGTCGGCGGCGAGCAGTCGAGCCGCAATTGGGGCTGGTGCCGCCAGCAGGGCCGCGCGCGTGAGGAGATCCCGCTGGCCCGCGAGGCGCTGCGGCTGTGGGAAGACATGCAAAACGATGCCGGCGTCGATGCCGGCTTCCGCCGTACCGGCGTGCTGTTCCTGACCAAGAGCAAGGACGAGCTCGCCAGCTGGGAGCGATGGGCCGCAACGGCGCGCGAGATGCAGGTTCACTCGACCGTGCTGACGCCGGCGGAGGTCGCCGAGCGCCTGCCCGGCAATGCCGAGACATGGGTTGGCGGATTGCACACGCCGAGCGACGGGCGCGCCGAGCCCTCAATGGCCGTGCCGGCGCTTGCGACCGCCGCGCGAAAGCACGGCGTCACGATTCATCAGGGCTGCGCCGCGCGTGGGTTGGAGACGCAAGGTGGACGGGTGAGCGCCGTCGTCACCGAGAAGGGCACCGTTCGCACGCAATCGGTGCTGCTGTCCGGCGGCGCCTGGTCGTCGCTATTCTGCCGTCGCCACGGCATCGAGCTGCCGATCGGCCTCGTCAATGCGACCGCGTGCCGGACCACGCCGGGGCCGGAGATCACCTCCGGTGCGCTCGGCACCGATTTCTATTGCATCCGCCGCCGCCTCGACGGCGGCTTTACCCTGGCGCTACGCAACCGCGGCACGGTCGAACTGTCGCCTGATCTGTTCCGGTACGCGCGAACTTTCTGGCCGACCTATCTGCATCGCAAGAATGGGTTGAAACTGTCGTTCGGCAAATCCTTCTTCGACCAGCTCATGCGCGGCACGAACTGGAGCTTGGACAAGCCGTCGCCATTCGAGACCGAGCGGGTGCGCGATCCCGCGCCTGACATGTCGCTGGTCAATGCCGCGCTGGCTTCGCTGATCAAGTCGAACCCTGAATTGAAGGACATCGAGATCGCGGAAGCCTGGGGCGGGACGATCGACTGCACGCCGGATACCATTCCGGTCATCTCGCCGGTCGATGCCATGCCTGGCTTCTTCCTTGCCACCGGCTTCTCCGGCCACGGCTTTGGCATCGGTCCTGCGGCCGGCAAGCTCGCGGCGGACATCGTGACGGGCGCGACGCCGCTGGTCGATCCCGCGGCCTACAGCCACAAGCGCCTGATCGACGGCCGCCGGCTCGCGCCGGTCAGCCCGTTCTGAGAGTTTTGGCGGCATGACGGTTCTCTACAAGGCCAACATGGTTCGGGGCGCTGAATGGGCGGGCTTCTTCGCCGAGCGCGCGCCCGATGTGCCATTCCGGCTCTGGCCCGACATCGGCGATCCCGCCGACATCCGCTATCTCGTGGCGTGGGTGCCGCCCGACGACATCGCGACGACTTTCCCAAATCTCGAGCTGGTCTTCTCGGTCGGTGCGGGTGTCGATCAGTTCGACGCGAAAAAACTTCCAGCGCACATTCCGCTCGTTCGCATGCTGGAGCCTGGCATCGCCGAGACCATGGTCGAATACGTCACCATGGCGGTGCTCGCCCTGCATCGCGATCTCCTGCACTTCATCGCCCAGCAGAAGGCGCAGGTCTGGCGCGAGATCCGGATCACGCCGGCGAAGCGGCGGCGCGTCGGCGTGATGGGTCTCGGCCAACTCGGCCAGGCCGTGCTCGAACGCCTCACGGCTTTCGACTTTCCACTACTCGGCTGGAACCGATCGATGCGCGAGATCGACGGCGTCACCTGTTATACGGGCATGGGGACGTTGCCGGATTTCCTTGCGCAGACCGACATTCTCGTCTGCCTGTTGCCTCTGACGGATGAGACCCGCGGCATCCTCAATGCGGACTTGTTCGCGCGCCTGCCGCGCGGCGCGTCGCTCGTCAACGTCGGGCGTGGCCCGCATCTGGTCGAAGCCGACTTTCTCGCGGCGCTCGACAGCGGCGCGTTGTCGGGTGCTGTCCTCGATGTCGCCGAGCCGGAGCCGCTGTCTGCGGGTCACCCTTTCTGGAGCCATCCGCGCATCCTGGTCACGCCGCACAATGCCAGCATGACGACGCCGGATACGGCGGTCGATTTCGTGCTGGATGTGATTGCGCGCCACCGCCGCGGTGAAGAATTGCCGGGGCGTGTCGATCGTAGTCGCGGCTATTAGGACACTGGCATGAGCATGGGCGCAAGCGGAGCTGATCAAATCGCTGCCAACGCGCAGTCGCCGGTGCTGTCGGTTTCCGGCCTGACGACGTCCTTCCTGCGTGAGCGGCGATGGATTCCCGTCGTCTGCGACGTGTCGTTCGATATTGCCTCGCGGGAAACCGTGGCGATCGTCGGCGAGTCCGGTTCGGGCAAGAGCGTCACTGCGCTCTCGATCATGCGGCTCATTCCGAAGGAGAACGGCCGCGTCGAAGGCAGCGTCCGGCTTGCCGGTCGCGACCTGCTGACGCTGCCCGAAGCGAGCATGAAGGATGTTCGTGGCAACGAAATCGCCATGATCTTCCAGGAGCCAATGACGAGCCTCAATCCGGTGCTGACCATCGGCTTCCAGATTGCGGAAGCACTGATCCAGCACCGCGGCCTGTCGCGCGCGGCGGCGGAGGTCGAGACCATATGCCTGCTCGACCGCGTGCGGATACCTGCGGCGAAATCGCGCTTCCACGAGCATCCGCATCGCTTCTCCGGCGGCATGCGCCAGCGCGTAATGATCGCGATGGCGCTGGCCTGCAAGCCGAGGCTGCTGATCGCAGACGAGCCGACCACCGCGCTCGACGTCACGATCCAGGCCCAGATCCTGGAGCTTCTGAAGGAGCTTCAGCAGGAAGAGGAGATGTCGATCCTCTTCATCACCCACGACATGGGGGTGGTGGCCGAGATCGCGGACCGCACCGTGGTGATGTATGGCGGCCAGGCAGTGGAAACCGATGCGACCGCGCGCATCTTTGCTTCACCCTCGCATCCTTATACCCGCTCGCTGCTCGCGGCCGTGCCACGCCTCGGCTCGATGGACGGGCGGACGCGGCCGATGCGTTTTCCGACCGTCGACAAGGTGACGGGGACCTCTGACGAGCCGGCGGAGACGCCCGATACGGTCTCGATTGCCGAGCGACCGCTGCTCGAGGTCTCCAACCTCACGACGCGCTTTCCAATCCGCTCGGGCCTGTTCGGCAAGGTCTCGGGCCGCGTCCATGCGGTCGAGAACATCTCCTTCACCTTGCGCGCCGGGGAGACGCTGGCGCTGGTCGGCGAATCCGGCTGCGGCAAGTCGACGACGGGCCGCTCCATTCTCAAGCTGACGGAGCCGGACAGCGGCACCGTTCTGGTGGACGGGCAGGATGTGCTGGCGATGAATGCCCGCACCTTGCGTGACTTTCGCAAGCAGATGCAGATCGTGTTCCAGGATCCGTTCGCGAGCCTCAACCCGCGCATGTCGGTGGGAACGGCGATTGCGGCCCCATTGCTCGCCAACGGGCTCGTCACGGCGTCGCAGGCACGGGAGAAGGTCGCCGACCTGCTTGTCCGCGTTGGTCTCACCGCCGACATGGCCGCGCGCTTTCCGCACGAATTCTCCGGTGGCCAGCGCCAGCGCATCTGCATTGCCCGCGCGCTCGCGCTCGGACCGAAGCTGATCGTCGCGGACGAAGCGGTCTCGGCGCTCGACGTTTCGGTCAAGGCGCAGGTCGTCAATCTGATGCTGGACCTTCAGGCCAGCATGGGACTTGCCTATCTCTTCATTTCCCACGATATCGCGGTGGTCGAGCGCATGAGCCATCGCGTCGCGGTGATGTATCTCGGCGAGATCGTCGAAACCGGTCCACGCGCGGCCCTGTTCGGAAATCCGCAGCATCCCTATACGAAGAAGCTGATGGCGGCCGTGCCAGTGCCCGATCCAGCGCGCCGCGGCACCAGGCGCGAGGCCACGAATGACGAGATCAGAAGCCCGGTGCGCGCGCCCGATTACCAGCCGCCCGTGCGTCAATTTCGTGAGGTGTCGCCGGGCCATGTCGTCCAGCTCTGGGGCGAGGAATGGTCCAACTGACGTGCGCAGGCCGCAAATTATTTCCAAAATGCACGATGAAGTCGCCCCGCGATCTGCCGGGCAGGTCAACGGTGGTGTCCTTCGCGACGCCAGGCCGGTGACATCACGCTGAAATCACAATGAAATCATCGCGGCACGGCCCGGTGCGACGGCTGGCCGCGCCAGCTTCGTGTTATGCGCTGCAGCTGGACCGTCGGCCGGCGATCTCCGATAATGCGCGGATCTCGGGAAGGCCGGCGAAGACGTGCCTTTACGGATGGATTTACTAGAATGACACAAGCAGGCGTCTACGGGCAGAGGCTCGGGCAGGGCCTTCGCTCCAAGCAAGCACCGGTCCTGATCACGCGTTCGCTGCACAGCGCCGAGCTCGCGGTCACCGAAGTCCGCAACGACGATCCGACACCGGATATTTCCGGATCGCTGGCTGCGGAAGATGCCTATCTCCTCAGCCTGAAACTCCGCGACTATCCGGATTGCGAATGCTGGGAGGAGGGCCGCTGTGTCACCAAGGCGGATGTTCGCGCAGGTGCGACTTATCTGTACGACCTCAAGCGTGACCCGCGCTATGTGATCGACAAGCCGTTTCACTCGCTCTTCTTCTATTTGCCGCGCTCGGCGCTCAACAGCGTTGCCAGGCAACCGGGCGGGCCGCGCGTAGGCGAGCTCAGCTACGAGCCCGGTGTCGGTCATGACGACGAGGTCGTTCGACATGTCGGTGCCTCGTTGCGGCAAGGACTGTGTCGGCCCGACGAGACCAACCAGCTTTTCGTCGATCACATGATGCTCGCGCTCACCGCCCATGTCGCCCAGACCTATGGTGGGCTGAAGCCGGCCGCGGAACCGAGCCGCGGCGGTCTCGCGCCATGGCAGGTGAAGCGTGCGTGTGACCGGCTCGATTCCGATCTCTCGGGCAAGATCGCGCTGCAGCTGATCGCGACCGAGCTTGGCCTGTCAGTCAGCCACTTCTCACGCGCATTCCGGATCTCCACCGGCCTGCCGCCGCATCAATGGCTGCTCCAACAGCGCGTCAAGGCGGCCAAGCAACTGATGACAGTCCGCGACCTGCCGTTATCCGAGATTGCCATCTCGGCCGGATTTGCCAATCAGAGCCATTTCACGCGGGTGTTCTCGTCCATCGTCGGCGTCAGTCCGGGCGCATGGCGCCGAGAAACGGATGGTGGACGGGACAAGACTTGAAGTTACCGACGCTTCGCCAGCGAGATCGTGTAGGCCGTGCGGCGCGCCGCAAAAATCTCGTCCGGCGGATGGCCGATGCCGTCGGCAAGATTGGCTGGATTGAAGATGGAGCCGTCGCAGGCCGCGTTGGCTTCGAGGCTGGTGATGACGATCGTCCCCAGCCGCACCTGCTCACGGTTGTCCTCGTCCGGCCATCGCAGGGTCACGTCCATAGTGGGATCGCCGGGACGGTCGAGCAAGGCCATCACGTTGAATCGGACGTCGCCGGCTACGATCCTCCGCGCGAGATCGTCATGCAGGAAATCGGCCGACTTCGCCCTCGCTTCGTCCTCGCTCAAGGTGACGTCGCCGCCGACCGGCGAGACCTTGAACTTGATGAAGCGGGTCTCATCCTTCGCGTTCGTCGCGGGAAAGGAGTGCACGCCCCAATAGGTCGTGCCGGCAAAGCTGCCGGGCAGCCGGCGTGCCGCGACGTAATTCGCCTGGTTCAGTGTTTCAGGATTGGCTGCCGAAAAGGCCCGGACCTTCTCGATGTCAGGCTTGCCGTCCGCACCCGGAATGCGCGCCTCGAGGAAGGCGAGCATCTGGTCGAGCGTCCGTGCAAAATGCACCGGAGCGGTTTCCGTCAGGATGTCCGAGCGATGGGCGTCGTCGCCCAGCCTGAAGCTGAAGCCGCGCAGCACGAGGTTGTTGGTGTCGGTCACCCCGGGATTGCCGCCGCCGACGGAGAAGCGCGCCAGCACGCGCGACGGTTTTGTGAAGCTCAGCGATCGCGTAATCTCTGCCGCGCGGTCGGACGGGGCATAGGTCCCGCGCACACATCGACCCTTGGCGAAGCTCGCGCGCACCTTCGGCGGATTGCCTGCGACCGCCTTCAATGCATCGACGACCGCGGCGGGTGTTGCAGCGGGGGTGGGAAGTTCGGACATGGCTTGGCCTCCGGCAAAAGCGGCATGTCCGTGTGTTAGGGCTGGCGGAGCGCCGGCGTCTTTCCTAAAGCCGCGCTGCCTTGTCCGATCCTGCTGATTGCTTGCTCGCGCTTCAGGAATTCACGTGCACGAAACACGGTATGAGGGGATAGATCTGATGTCGGCGAGACGCGGGACAACTTGTTTACTGATTCAGCTCCCGTGCTCCCGTGCTCCCGGGTCTCGCGACGATGCAGACTTGTCCTCCGGAAATTGTGATCGGATAGAGCGACGGGGAACCGCGTTATGTGAACCGTCTCATATTTCATCACTCTCTTTCGAGCTATCACTCCCGCAAGAAATTGCCGCACCCGGACCTAACTGACCGACACGGGTGAGATGCAATGCCTGCGTAGCCGCGTGCTCGCAGCTTTGGATTGGCTCTCGTCTTGCTCACGAGCAAGCCAGCCCCATCACTCAGCACAGATTTTTCAGAAATTGGAATCAAGGCAATCGCAAAACGCGTCCACGAGGCTGCCTCTATTCGGGGTCGGCCGGTAGGCCGCTACTTACCTAAGAAGGAGACCCCCAATGAAAATTAGTGATGCAGTTTCCAGCGCATTTTCCCTAACGAGGGGCTCCGGCAATCTTCGGATCGCTCGTTCCGGTCTGATCAGGTCGGCCCATCTTCTTGAAAGAATTGGGCTCGCAGCCGTTGGGGCCTCCTGTGGCCTCTATGTGGGTGCGACCCTGTTGCGTGAGAAAGGCGGACTGTTTGAAAGCGGCTGGATCGTGCTGATAACGATGCTCTATGGAGCTCTCAGCTATTATGTCGGAATTGATTTGTCTCGCAGTGTCGCGCGGAAGTCGATCTCGAGCAACTCGGAAGAGTGGAATGGTTCCGAGCCGGCTGAGATCATGAGTGCGGCTGGAACGTTCGGCGCCGCGATTGCCGCAACTCTGTCCGTCAGCATCCTTGTCCTTGATCAAAACCCAGCCAATGGCCTGATAACCTTTGTTGCCGGCTGTTGGGTGGTTGGTTCCTCGCTCCAAGTTGCGGCGGGCATGATGGCTCGCAACTACGAAGCGCGCATGGACAAGCAATGAAGGAATTGTCCTCACGCAAGAACGTCTGCTTGGCGTCATGACGAGTGCACAAGCCGCAGTGTTGGATTCGATTTCAGGTCCGGAGTGAGTAGTGACCACTCATCGCAACCTCTGTCGTCCAACGCTGCGGGAAGACGATTTTTGGTAGCGCAGTCGTTCGCATCGGGCGGCGACCCGGCTTGGAAGCCGTGTCGGTACTGAGTAACCTAAATTATCGCACAACAAACAAGACGTGCCATCATGGCGGTGTTGGGATATCGTCCCCGCGCCGTGGTCCAAAATCCTGCTAACCGCCAACCACACGATCGGTGGAGCCAATGCAGATTGCGGAGTGGCTCGAGAAACTGGGGCTTGGGCAATACGCAGAGCGTTTTGCCCAGAATGGAATCGACGTGGGCGTCCTCCCCGAACTGATGGACGAGGACTTTGAAAAGCTCGGAGTCCTGCTAGGCCATCGCCGCAAAATGCTGCGTGCTATTGCCGACCTCGATCCAGCCGCGTTGATCGCATCGCCGACCCCTCCTCAGGACGCCGAGCGGCGCCACCTCACCGTTATGTTTTGCGATCTGGTCGGCTCGACCGCGCTCTCGGCGCGTCTCGATCCCGAGGATATGTGGGAAGTGATCCGGGCCTACCGCGCCGCCTGCGCGAGCGTCATTGCCGCTTATGACGGCAGGATAGCCAGGTTCGTTGGCGACGGAATACTCGTCTATTTCGGCTATCCTCGCGCGCATGAGGATGATGCGGAGCGCGCAGTACGAGCTGCCCTCGACACTATCTCCGCAATTGGGCAGCTCAAAACGGGCGCCGACGAACGGGTTGAACTGCGCATCGCAATTGCGACAGGGCTTGTGGTGGTCGGTGACCTCATCAGTGGAGATGCATCAGAGGAGCAGGCAACCGTCGGCGACACACCAAACCTCGCCGCTCGGCTCCAGAGCCTGGCGGAACCGGGCGCGGTCGTCGTTGCTTCGTCGACGCGCCGGCTGCTTGGTGATCTCTTCACGTTTCGCAATCTCGGCCGCCGTGAGGTCAAGGGGATAGCCGAACCAATCGCAGTCTGGGCGGTGGAGGGGGCGATCGCATCCGAGAGTCGCTTCGAGGCGGTCCGCGCGGTACGCTCGATCGGTTTTGTCGGCCGCAGGGACGAGATCGAGTTCACTCTCTCGCGCCAGCGGCTGGCATGGCAGGGGCAGGGCCAGATGGTATTGATTTCTGGCGAAGCGGGCATCGGCAAGTCGCGCATTGTCGCAACCCTGTCCGAAAGCCCCTCGTTGGGGGCGCACCGCCGGGTGCGATATCAGTGTTCGCCCTACCATACCAACAGTGTGCTCCATCCCTTTGTCGCGCAGCTCGAGCGCGCCGCCGGCATCCGGTCGCACGACACGCCTGGGCAAAAGCTCGACAAGCTCGAGGCAATGCTGTCGCTTGGAACACAGCAGGTCGCCCAAGCGACACCGCTCATTGCGGCTCTCCTTTCGATTCCCACCGGCGACCATTGTCCGCCGCTGGCTTTGAGCCCGGCGCAGCAGCGGCGACAGACATTTGCCGCCCTTCTGGATCAGCTTGAGGGGTTGGCGCGAGAGCAACCCCTGCTGATTATCTGCGAGGATATGCATTGGGCCGATGCCACGACACTTGAACTGTTCGATCTCGCGGTCGATCGTATCAGAGGACTGCCGATACTCGTGCTCATGACATCCCGGCCAGAGTTCGAGCCCTCCTGGTCGGGCCTTGCCAACGTCAGTCTGTTGCGGCTCGACCGACTCGATCGGCGGGACTCGCGCGCGCTGGTCGAACAGGTGGCCGTTGGTCGCCAGCTGCCACGCGAGATGATGAAGCAGATCATCGATAGGACGGATGGCATCCCACTATTCGTCGAGGAATTGACCAAGATGGTGCTGGAGTCCGGGCTACTCCTCGAAGATGCCGGGCGCTATCGTCTCGATAATCCGCTCCCGCCGCTCGCTATTCCCGCGACGCTGCAGGATTCGCTGATGGCGCGGCTTGACCGGCTGGCCCCCGTCAAGGAGTTAGCGCAGATAGGCGCCGCCATCGGTCGCGACTTTTCATACGCGCTGCTGAGATATGTGGCGGGACGCGATGATCTGACGCTGAGCGCTGCGCTAGCGCAACTCGAAGAGGCCGAACTGCTGGTGCGTCGCGGGGCTCCGCCCGAAGCAAACTATAGTTTCAAGCACGCCCTCGTTCAGGAAGCGGCCTACGAGAGCCTGCTCAAGAGCAAACGGCAGGTGCTTCACAAGCGCATCGGCGATGTCCTGCGCGAGAAGTTTCCAGTCGTCGCCGAGACTGAGCCGGAAGTTCTGGCACACCACTTCACTGAGGCGGGGCTGAACGAGGTCGCCCTCGAATGGTGGCGCAAGGCGGGCCTGCAGGCGCTGAAACGCTCCGCTTATTCCGAGGCGATTGCACATCTCGGCAAGGCGATTGCCATCGCCGATGACCTGCCCGATGAGCACGACCGGATGATGGGTAGGCTACATCTTCAAATCGCATATGGCCGTGCATTACGGGGCAGCCTCGGGCACAGCGCTCCCGAAACGGTCGCCGCATGGACGCGCGCCCGACAGTTCGCAGCCGACATCAATGATCCGGTTGAACTTGCGCCGGTCCATTCGGGTCTCTTCAATGCCTGCCTGACACACGGCGAACTCGCGCCGATGCAGGCGCTGGTGGATGCCATCGTGAACGCCGCTGACCGGCGACCGGCCTCACCGGTGGCCGCCGTCGTTGCACATTGGACGGGCGGGGTTACCTGCTGGTTCGGGGGCGACTACTTGAACGCGAGATTACATCTTGAGAAGGCACTAGAGATCTATGGTGACGAGCCGGATCCCGCGACGTTCAGGGGCTCGGCGCTGGATCTCCCATTCGTGATCATGAGGTTTCTTGCCCTGGTGCTTTGGCCCCTTGGCAGGATCGCCCGCGCACGCCGCCTCGCCGCGGAAGCGATAAGGGCTTCCGGAGAAAAACGGGCGCTTTCTCAGGCCAATGCGCTTGTTCATCGAGCTGTGTTCGACGGACTATGCGGGGGCATGTTGCAGCAAACAGAGACGATCCTGGCGCTTGGTCTCGCTCGCGACCACACGATGCCGCTGTATGTGGCCGCCGGCACTTACCTGAATGGCCTGGCCAAGTGGCGCGCTGGCGACGGAATGGCCGGGCTAACGGAAATGCGTCGCGGCTGGACCTTGCTGCACGAGAATGACTGCTACCTCTGTGAGCCGTTTTGGGGGATGCATGTCGCCATGGCGGATGCAGAGTCGGGCCAACTCGAAAACGGGCTGGAAATCTTGAGCGGATTGATCGCATGGGCGGGGCAATCCGGTCAGCATTGGCTTGATGCCGAGCTGCATCGCGTCTACGGGGAGCTTTTGTTGCGTCATGATCCTTCGGACCTAGCCAGGGCCGAAACTGCGCTAAGCCGAGCGCTTGAAATCGCACGGCACCAACGGGTGAAGACTTTCGAGCTGCGCAGCGCCATTGGACTTGCACGCCTGCATAAGACAAATGGCGGAGCGGGCGCGGTATCCGAGGTGCTCGCTCCCGTGCTCGCTGAATTCGATGCGGAGCGCAATCTTCCCGAAGTCGTTGAAGCCAGAGAGCTGCTCAAGCAAGTGCATTAGGCACGTGCGGTTTGTTTAGCTAGCCGTTTGGTCAGGAGAGACGTCTCGATCCTGACCCATCTCCGGTCGCCTCACTGCAATTGCGCGTTGAGGTTCGCACGTGACGTACGGGCCAGGGGCTGACGGGTTACGAATTCACGTGCACGAAATCCCGCAAGAGCGGGTAGATCTCGTTGTTCCAGCGTTTGCCCGAGAACACGCCGTAATGGCCGACGCCGGCCTGCATGTGGTGGACGCGGCGGTAGGCGCGTACGCCGGTGCAGAGGTCTTGCGCGGCCAGCGTCTGGCCGATCGAGCAGATGTCGTCCTTCTCGCCCTCGACCGTCATCAGCCCCATGCGGCTGACGGCCTTGGTGTTCACCGGACGTCCCCGATGCATCAGCTTGCCCTGGGGCAGAAGATGCTCCTGGAACACGTCTCGCACGGTCTCGATGTAGAATTCCGCGGGCAGGTCCATCACGGCGAAATATTCGTCGTAGAAGGTCTTGATGCTGGCCGCCTTCTCCTTCTCGCCCTTGGCGATGTGATCGGCGAGATCGATGTGCTGCTTGATATGGCGCTCGAGATTCATCGAGACGAAGGCGGTGAGCTGCACGAAGCCGGGATAGACTTTCCGCAGGGCACCGCGGCACTGCATCGGCACGTAGTTGATCAGGTTCTGCTCGAACCAGTCGATTGGCCTGCTCTTGGCGAATTCGTTGACCCTCGTCGGCTGGATGCGCGTGTCGATCGGGCCGGCCATCAGCGTCAGCGTCGCCGGCCGCGAAGGATGGTTGCCCTCGCACATGATCGCGGCGGCCGCGAGTGCGGAGACCGAGGGCTGGCAGATCGCGACCATATGCGGGCGGGGGCCTAATTGGCCGAGGAAGTCGATGAGATGCTCGGTGTAGTCGTCGAGCCCGAAACGGCCCTCGCTGCGGGGAATGTCGCGTGGATTGTGCCAGTCGGTGATGTAGACGTCGTGATCCTGCAGCAGCGTCTTCACGGTGCCGCGCAGCAGCGTCGAAAAATGGCCGGACATCGGCGCCACCAGGAGCATGCGCGGCTGCTCGCCCACGCCTTCCTTCTTGAAACGCAGCAGCGAGCCGAACGGGGTCGCGTAAGCGATCTCCTCGGTTACGGCGACCTCGCGATTGCCGACCATGACGCTGTCGATGCCGTAGGCGGGGCGGTGATAGGTGAGGGTGGAGCGGGAGATCAACTCCAGCGCGGCCGACAGCCGGCCGACGACCTGATCCGATAAGCCCTGCGGCACCAGATTGAGGAATTTGAGTGCGGACGAAGCCCCCGACCGCCACGGCGCCGTCAGGTCCATATGGTTCTGAAAGGCCTGATAATACATCGACATCATACTGAAACGCCCACCTGTCCCCGTGCTGCTATGCAATATCGGAGCCAAACCGGAGATGGGCCGTCCTCAAGATTGGCACGTCGCTTGCTGCTCTTTTGGCGGGAAGCACAGGCGGTGCGCACTCCCGCAGTCCAGGCGGGTGCAAGTCTTAGGCGTGAGGGAAGGCCATATGGCGAAGGCGACACTGACCATCAGCAGCAAGAACTATTCGTCCTGGTCGCTGCGTGGCTGGCTGCTGACGAAATTTTCCGGGCTCGATTTCGATGAGATCGTCACCGCGCCGGACGACGCGTCGGCGCGTGCCGAAATCCTGCTATTGTCGTCGTCGATCCTGGTGCCGTGCCTGCGGCACGACGGCGCGATCGTCTGGGATACGCTGGCGATCGCCGAATATCTCAACGAGGCGATGCCGGATGCCGGGCTGCTGCCCGCGGATCGCGTTCAGCGCGCGCATTGCCGCTCGATCTGCGGCGAAATCCATTCCGGCTTCACCACCTTGCGCGCCTCGCTGCCGGTCAATCTGAAGGGGCACTTCCCCGGCTTCAAGATCTGGTCGCGCGCGCAGGCCGACATCGATCGCGTCTGGGCGATCTGGCGCGACTGCCTGGACAAATCGGGCGGCCCCTTCCTGTTCGGCGAGACCCGCACCATGGCTGACGCGATGTACGCCCCGGTGGTGACGCGCTTCGTGACCTATAACGTCAAGCTCGAGCCACAGCTGCAAGCCTATGCCGATACCATCATCGCCATGCCGGAGATGAAGGAATGGATCGCGGCGGCACGGGATGAGCCGGCCGAGATCGAGGAGCTCGAGGTCGAATATTAGGCAGGCCGGGTGCCATCTGCCTGTTTTGGGAGCGAGCATCCAACCGCCGCACCCCGCGGTCATGTCATTGAAGGCGTTAACGTTTGACGCCCGTGGTGGGCTGAGCCCGCTCACGCGCTGTGCAGATATTGTATGCGCGCGCTGGCCGGTTGCGACATCTAGCCGTGAACAGGCGCGTACGGGGCGCTACGGCTGATTCGGACGTGATTCGTTCGGGCCGCGTTCCGAAGGTTAAAGCCGGGACGCGGCCCCGTTGCATTTTGAGACAGAAATCAGTGCTCAGGCCACGCCCGAATGCTTCATGCGCGGGACGCGCCAGCCGATGACGGTTGCTTCAACTGCGACGCCGGCCGCGTGGTTCTGCCAGCGTCCCTCGATATAGCGGCAGGCGAACGGCAGCTGATACGTTCCGCTGTGGTCCTCGCACAGCACTTCGACTGCAAGGCCGGGCGGCGGTTCTCCGGCGCCGTCGAATTCCGCCAGTCGTCTGTCGCGCGTTGCCATCAAAAAACTCCCTTAAACAAAGCCGCGGAAAGAGTGCCCATTTCCTCCGCGTGCAGATCATCGCTCCCCGTGCGAGGGAACAGCCGCAAGCTCAACGCGAGAATGCGGTGCGAGTGTGGTAGCCTCGACAGGCTGCGTGCAAAAAGCGCACATTGCCGTGATTGATTTGACAAGGAACCTGTATGCTGCTTCGAAGCGCCGTCGTTTGTTTCGCGATGTTGCTGCTCGCTACGCTGGCGATTGTGCCGGTCCGCGCGCAGGACGTGCCCGGTATCGAGATCTGCACCGTCGAGAAGACCATGGAGCGCCGCACCAGCTGCCTCCAGAGCAACGTCGACTTCCTCCAGAAGACGATCACCAAGTTCAACCTCGATCACCAGCAGAAGCTGGACGCCGCGGCTCGCCAGATCGATGCGTTGAAGACGACCGTGGCCGGCTTGCAGAAGATGCTCGGCGATCTCCAGGCCGCGCAGGCGAAGACCGCGGAGGATGTGAAGAAGAAACAGGATGCGCCGCCGCCGAAGGATGCGGCGAAATAGGCGCCGCGCTCAGGCGACGCGATATCGCTCCATGACGCTGCGGGCGGGCTCATAGCCGAGCCCAGGTCCGGTCGGCACCGCGACATGGCCGGTGGCATCGACATCGGCGCGGCCGCCCCAGAGGCAGGCCTCGCGCTTCAGGTAAAACATCTCGACCAACCCGTCGTCGCGCCCCGCCAGGAGATGCAAGGTCGCCAGCAGGCCGGGGCCGAAATACGGGGAGTGCGGAACGATCTTGACGTCTTGCCGATCCGCGAGCGCCGCAACCTTCAGAAATTCCGTGATGCCGCCGACCTTGATCACCGACGGCTGGGCGTGGCTGACCGCGCCCGCCTCCATCATCTGGCGGAATTGATATTCCGTGCAGGCGTTCTCGCCGGCGGCGACGCCGAGCCCGCCCTTGCTGCGGACCTCGGCGAGCGCCGCAAAATCCTCCGGCGGCCAGACCGGCTCTTCCAGGAACATCGGCTGCGCGTCCCCGCATGTCCTGGCGAACGCGACCGCCTGCTCGCCTGACAGCGGGCAGTTCATGTCCACCATCAGCGGAATGCCGGGCCCGATCGCCGCGCGCGCGGCAAACACCGCCGGCGCCGTGGTCTCGTGCAGCTTGATGGCGCCATAGCCGAGTGCGAGCGCCTTCTTGCATTCGGCGGCGATGTTGTCGGGCGAACCGATCCGCAACAGGCTCGCATAGGCCGGAATGGCCGAGCGCCTGGTGTCGCCGAGCAGGCGGTTCAGCGGCACGCCCTCGATCTTGGCGGCGAGGTCCCACAGCGCGATGTCGAGCCCGGAGATCGCGAACATGGTGATGCCGTAACGGCCGAACAGATGCAGATTGCGCTGGATCTGGTCCATCACCGCGGGGATGCCGGCGGCATCGGGAACCTGCAGCCCATGGGCTTGTGGTGCGATCATTTCCTCGACGGCACTGCGCGTGGTGCGGGGGCAGACATAGGCGAAGGCATCGCCCCAGCCGGTGAGCCCGGCGTCGGTGGTGACCTCGAGGATCACCATGTCGAGGGCGGTGATGGCGGAGGCGCCCTGACGGAAGCTCGCGACACCAGCGTCATAGGGGATGCGGATATGGTGCGCCCGCACATCGGTGATTTTCATGACGCGGTTCCTCCTGCTTTCTTGTGAGCGGTTTCAAGGACGTCCCGAGTGTAGCCATGAACGCCCGGACGTTGCCAGTGGCTGTTCCGGCGTTATCCTCCTGCGGGACCGCAACGCCGATCAAGCGAAACCCGCGGACTTCCGTGCATCATGGTCGCGCTTCGAACGAGAAACGCCATGAACCCAGCCCAGCGCGCGCTCTGGTATGTCGAGAGCCATCTGGCCGAGCCGATGACGCTCGACGAGATCGCTGCGATATCGGGCGTGTCGCGGTTCCACATCGTGCGCGCGTTTGCCGTAGCCACCGGCCTGCCGGTGATGCGGTACGTGCGCGCGCGGCGGCTGAGTGAAGCGGCGCGCAGTCTTGCGAATGGCGCGCCGGACATCCTGTCGCTGGCGCTGGAGGCCGATTACGGCTCGCACGAAGCATTCACCCGCGCGTTCCGCGACCAGTTCGGCACCACGCCCGAAGCGGTGCGCGCCGCGCAATGCACCGGCCATCTCAAGCTTCAGGAGCCGATCCTCATGGATTCAACCATCTCGGACAAACTCGCCAACCCGCGCTTCGAAACCACAAAGGCCTTCCTCGTCGCAGGCATCAGCGAGCGCATCTCCTGCGACAACGGCGCGGCCATTCCTGGACTGTGGCAGCGCTTCCACCAGGAGGTCGCCGACATTCCCGCGCGCGTTGGACCGGTCGCCTATGGCGTCTGCTGCAACGGCGACGATGCCGGCAATTTCGACTACATTGCCGGCGTCGAGGTCGCCGATTTCTCCGAACTGCCGCGCCCCTTCGGCCGTATCCGCATCCCCGAGCAGCGCTATGCGGTGTTCACCCACACCGACCACGTCGCCTCGATCAGGCGCACCGTCAACGCGATCTGGAATCAGTGGCTGCCGGCCTCCGGCCTGAAGGCTGCCGATGCGCCGAACTTCGAGCGCTACGACGAGAAATTCGATCCCGCCACCGGCAATGGCGGCCTGGAGATTTGGATACCCGTGCGAGATTAGCGCGCAACGCTGGCATACCATCCGGCTTGCTTGGCAAGCCCCGGTGACTTTGTCATAACCGCAGGCAATCTTGCGTGTGGGGCCCGTGCCGGACATCCCGCGCAAGTCATAACAAGCAGCCGGGAGGGTCCCCACATGTCCAACGTCCGCGTTCTCGCCACCGACCTCGAATTTCCCGAAGGGCCGGTCGTGATGCCGGACGGCTCGGTCGTGCTGGTGGAAATCCGCGGCCAGCGCCTGACCCGAATCCATCCCGACGGGCGCAAGGAGGTCGTCGCGAAGATTCCGGGCGGCCCGAACGGCGCAGCCCTCGGCCCCGACGGCAAGATCTACATCTGCAACAATGGCGGCTTCTCCTGGATCCCGACCCGCAACATGATCATGCCGGGTCCGCAGCCCGACGGCTATCTCGGCGGCTCGATCCAGCGCGTCGATCTGCAATCCGGCCAGATCGAAACCGTCGTGACCAGATGCGCCGAGCACGATCTGCGCGGGCCGAACGATCTGGTGTTCGACAAGCAGGGCGGCCTCTGGTTCTCCGATCTCGGCAAGCGCCGCGCGCGCGAGATGGACGTCGGCGGCATGTACTATCTCAAGCCCGGCATGAAGGAGATCGTCGAGGTCGTCCACGGCGTGTTGCCGGCGAACGGCATCGGCCTCTCGCCGGACGAGACCACCGTCTACATCGCGGAGACGCCGACGGGCCGGCTCTGGGCCTACGAGCTCTCCGCGCCCGGCACGCTCAAGCCGCGCGACGCGATCTATCGCGGCGAGCGGGGCAAACCGATCTGCGGCCTCGGCGGCTACCAGATGTTCGATTCGCTGGCGGTCGAAGCCAACGGCAATGTCTGCGTCGCCACCCTCGTCTCCGGCTGCATCTCGGTGATCGCGCCCGATGGCACGCTGGTCGAGCAGATCCCGACCGGCGACCGCGTCACCACCAACATCGCCTTCGGCGGCCCCGAGCTGAAGACCGCCTACATCACCCTCTCCGGCAAGGGCGAGCTGATCGCCATGGACTGGCCGCGCAGCGGTTTGCCGTTGAATTTCCTTAACAAGTAAACGGTGCTAGTGACCATCATTGCAACCGAAGCGAAGCAATCCAGGAATGCGTCCGCGGTGACAGTCTGGATTGCTTCGTCGCTTCGCTCCTCGCAATGACAAAGGAGAGAGTTTCAAATGCCCTGGCCTGATCCCATCACCCTGCGCGGACAGCATGCCGCTCTGGAGCCGCTGTCGCATCAGCACCGCGAGGGGCTGAGCGAGGCCGTGAAGGATGGTGAGCTCTCCACCATCTGGTACACCGCAATCCCGACGCCGGACAACATGGGCAAGGAAATCGACCGCCGGCTCGGTCTTCAGGCCGCCGGCTCGATGCTCCCCTTCACCGTATTCGATGGCAGCGGCAAGATCGTGGGCATGACGACCTACATGAACATCGATGCGGCCAACCGCCGCGTCGAGATCGGCTCGACCTGGTATGGTAAGAGCGCGCAACGCGGCCCGCTCAACACGCAGTGCAAATTGCTGCTGCTCACCCACGCCTTCGAAACCCTGGACTGCATCGCGGTGGAATTCCGCACCCACTTCTTCAATCACCAGAGCCGCCGCGCCATCGAGCGCCTGGGCGCCAAGCAGGACGGCATCCTGCGCAGCCACCAGGTCGCGCCGAACGGCACGCTACGCGACACCGTGGTCTACAGCATCACCGCGGCCGAATGGCCTACGGTGCGAACGCATTTGAATTATCAACTCAACGACAAGCCGCGCTAGAGGCGGCCGAGGCACCATGGACAGATTTGATTATGTGATCGTCGGCGCGGGCTCCGCCGGTTGCGTGCTCACCAGCCGGCTGAGCGAAAACCCTGCGACCAGCGTTTGCGTGCTCGAGGCCGGCCCGAGCGACTGGCATCCCTACATCCATCTGCCGGCCGGCTTCATCAAGACCTTCCACATGAAGAGCATCAACTGGGCCTACCAGCAGGAGGTCGGACCCTGGACCGGCGGCCGCAGCATCTACGCGCCGCGCGGCAAGACGCTCGGCGGTTCGTCCTCGATCAACGGCCACATCTACAACCGCGGCCAGCGCATGGATTTCGACACCTGGGCGCAGATGGGCAATCGCGGCTGGGGCTATGCCGACGTGCTGCCCTACTTCCGGCGGCTGGAGAAGCGGGTCGGCGAGGGCGAGGACATTTATCGCGGCCGCGAAGGCAATCTCACCGTCACCACCATGAACTGGCGCGATCCGCTTTGCGAAGCCTTCATGGAAGGCGCGGTGAGCCTCGGCATTCCGCGCAACCCCGACTACAACGGCAAGACCCAGGAAGGCGTCTCCTATTGCCAGCGCACCATCGACAAGGGCTTGCGCGTCTCCGGCGCCACCGCTTTCCTCAAGCCCGCGATGAAGCGGCCGAACGTGCATGTCCGCACCCACGCGCATGCGACCGAGATCATCTTCGAGGGCAAGCGCGCCGTCGGCGTGCGCTACATGAAGGGCGGTCATGGCGGCACGCCGGTCGAGGTCCGCGCCAACAAGGAAGTGATCCTCTCCGGCGGCACCTATAATTCGCCGCAGCTGCTCCAGTTGTCCGGCATCGGCTCACCGGATCTGTTGCAGGCCCACGGCATCGCCGTGCGTCACGCGCTTCCGGTCGGCGAAGGCCTGCAAGATCACTACGCCCCGCGCACGGTCGCGCGCGTCAAGGACATCAGGACCATCAACGAGCTCCGCCGCGGCTGGCGTCTCTGGGTCGAGGCGATGAAATGGGCGACCGCGCGCAAAGGCCTGCTGTCGCTGTCGCCGACCATGGTCTACTGCTTCTGGCACTCCGGCGAGAGTGCGGAGAGCTCCGACCTCCAGCTCACCTTCACACCGGCGAGCTACAAGGAAGGCGTGCAGGGCCAGCTCGAGGACGAGCCCGGCATGACGGTGGCGTCCTGGCAGCAGCGCCCCGAGAGCCGCGGCTATGTCCGCATCCGCTCGGCAGATCCGTTTGCGCCGCCGATCATCCAGACCAACTATCTTGACGCCGAGCTCGACCGCCGGGTCATCGTCGGCGGCATGAAGCTCGCGCGCAGGCTTTTGAAGAGCGCGCCGCTGTCGCCCTATTACGCCTACGAGGATTTCCCCGGACCCAACGTCAATACCGACGACGAGTTTTTGGCGGCCGCCACCGAGCGCGGCACCACCACCTTCCACCCCGGCTGCACCTGCCGCATGGGCCCGGCGGATTCCACCTGGGCGGTGGTCGACGATCAGCTCCGCGTTCACGGGTTGCAAGGTCTCCGCGTCATCGATGCCTCCGTGATGCCGCGCATGATCTCGGCGAACCTCAATGCCTCAACCATGATGATCGCCGACCGCGCCTCGGACTTGATCCGCGGCAAGAAGCCGATGGAAGCCGCGCGCGTGCCGGATGCGGCGGTGGCGTAGCAAGGTCTCGTGCTCCGGACGCAGCGCTGCGCTTCCCCGGCGATGCGAAGCATCGTCCGGTGCAGCTGTGCGCTGCAGAGCCGGAGGCCCATCTCACGCGACCTTGGTCGCCCCTCGCGATTTGAAGCGCGAGTTGGAGAGGGCGATGCTCACCCTTGCTCCGTCATCGCGAGCGCAGCGATGCAATCCAGGATCTTTCCGCGGAGGCAGCCTGGATTGCTTCGCTGCGCTCGCAATGACGAGGTGGAGAGAGTGCGCCACACTCTCGGTGTCATCGCCCGGTTTGACCTGGCGATCCAGTATTCCAGAGGCGGTTATGATTGATTCGAGAAGCCGCGGCGTACTGGATTCCCCGCCTTCGCGGGGAATGACACCAGAAGGTGGGGCGGCAGCGGAGTGCGCTCGAACCTACACTTCCCTCCGGCTCAGGAACGCCAATCGCTCGAACAGATGCACGTCCTGCTCGTTCTTGAGCAGCGCACCGTGCAGTGGTGGGATCAGCTTGCGCGGGTCGCGCTCGCGCAACTGCTCGACGCTCATGTCTTCGTTGAGCAGCAGTTTGAGCCAGTCCAGAAGCTCTGAGGTGGAGGGCTTCTTCTTCAACCCGGGCACTTCGCGGACCTCGAAGAAGATGCGCAGGGCTTCCTCGACCAGCCGCTTCTTGATGCCGGGGAAGTGGACGTCGACGATCCGGGTCATGGTGTCGGCATCGGGGAACTTGATGTAGTGGAAGAAGCAGCGGCGCAGGAACGCGTCCGGCAGCTCCTTCTCGTTGTTGGAGGTGATCATCATGATCGGGCGCTGCTTGGCCTTGATCGTCTCGCCGGTCTCGTAGACGTGGAATTCCATGCGGTCGAGCTCAAGCAGGAGATCATTTGGGAATTCGATGTCGGCCTTGTCGATCTCGTCGATCAGCAGCACCGGGCGCTGCTCGGCGGTGAAGGCATCCCACAGCTTGCCGCGCTTGATGTAGTTCTTGATGTCGGACACGCGGGCATCGCCAAGCTGGCTGTCGCGAAGGCGCGATACCGCGTCGTATTCATAGAGGCCTTGCTGTGCCTTGGTGGTGGACTTGATGTGCCAGGTCAGAAGCGGGGCGTTCAGCGCCTTCGCCACTTCCTCCGCCAGCACCGTCTTGCCGGTGCCGGGCTCGCCCTTGATGAGCAGCGGGCGCTCCAGCACGATCGAGGCATTGACCGCGACCTTGAGATCGTCGGTCGCAACATAGTCCTTGGTGCCGGTAAATTTCATCGCGCGTCCTTGTTGGTCGTCGTCCCAGGAATTGCCAGTTTCATGGCCCTGGTCCAACAAACGGAACGGCCGCGCGTGGCGGCCGTTCCTGGTTCGGTCAGGCTTTCAGACCCGTTTTATCAGCGAAAGGATGACGAGCACAATCGCTCCGCCAATCCCGCCTGGCGGACAATCCTGCCCAGAGCTCGTCGGGTGGGGTCTCCGAGGCGCCCCTTGACGCCGACAATCCAAAGGGCAATCTGTCACCCATGTTCCTGCAATTCTTCACTTCTCTGCGCGATGCGCAGGTCCCCGTGACGCTGCGCGAATACCTCACGCTGATGGAGGCGCTCGACGCCGACCTCGCGGACTACTCGGTCGAGAATTTCTACTATCTCTCGCGCACCTCCCTGGTGAAGGACGAGCGCAACCTCGACAAGTTCGACCGCGTCTTCGGCACCGTCTTCAAGGGGCTGGAAAGCCTGCTCGACGCCATGGAGGGGGCCGAGATCCCCGAGGAGTGGCTGAAGAAGCTCGCCGAGAAATACCTGACCGACGAAGAGAAGAAGCAGATCGAGGCCATGGGCTGGGACAAGCTCATGGAGACCCTGAAGAAGCGTCTCGAGGAGCAGAAGGGCCGTCATCAGGGCGGCTCGAAGTGGATCGGCACCGCCGGCACCTCGCCGTTCGGCGCTCATGGTTACAATCCCGAAGGCATTCGCATCGGCCAGGACAAGAACCGCAACAACCGCGCCGTCAAGGTGTGGGACAAGCGCGAGTTCAAGGATCTGGACGGCAATGTCGAGCTCGGCATCCGCAACATCAAGGTGGCATTGCGCCGCCTGCGCAAATTCGCGCGCACCGGCGCGCCGGATGAACTCGATCTCGACACCACCATCCGCGAGACCGCCAATCACGGCTATCTCGACGTGCACATGCGGCCCGAGCGCCGCAACGCGGTGAAGCTGCTAGTGTTCTTCGACATCGGCGGCTCGATGGACGCGCATATCGAGCAGGTCGAGGAGTTGTTCTCGGCGGCGAAGAGCGAGTTCAAGCACATGGAGTATTTCTACTTCCACAATTGCCTCTATGAAGGCGTGTGGAAGCAGAACAAGCGGCGCTTTACCGACCGCACCCCGACCTGGGACGTGCTGCACAAATACCCGCACGATTACAAGATCGTGTTCGTCGGCGACGCCTCGATGTCGCCCTACGAGATCATGGTGCCCGGCGGCTCGGTCGAGCACGTCAACGAGGAGCCCGGCTCGGTCTGGCTCGACCGCATCATCCGTACCTATCCGCATTCGGTGTGGCTGAACCCCGTGCAACAGAAGCACTGGGACTATTCGGAATCCACCACCATCATCAAACGCATTTTCGCCAACCGCATGTATCCGATCACGATCGAGGGACTTGAAGGTGCGATGAAGGAATTAACGCACTAGCTCGCGCTCCGCGCCGGGAATGACTACAAGAGGGAGAACCACGTGCCCCAGACCATCACCCGTGGCATCAAGGCGCTGATCGACGAGGCCAATGCCGAGATCGAGACGCTCACCGCCAAAGACGCCATCGAGATCTCCAAGAACGGCGACGTCGTCATCGTCGACATCCGCGATCCCCGCGAGATCGAGCGCGACGGCCGCATCCCCGGCGCGTTCGCCTGCACCCGCGGCATGCTCGAATTCTGGATCGATCCGCAGAGCCCTTATGCCAAGCCGGTGTTCCAGGAGGACAAGAAGTTCGTCTTCCATTGCGCCGGCGGCTTGCGCTCTGCGCTCGCCGCCAAGACTGCGCAGGACATGGGCCTCAAGCCCGTCGCCCACATCGCGGGCGGCTACGCCGCCTGGCGCGACGCCGGCGGGCCGACCCAACAGTGGGAGCCGAAGAAGAAGGGGTGAGGGTGCTGCGCTGCCGCTCCAATCTCCGGCGTCATTCCCCGCGAAAGCGGGGAATCCAGTACGCCGCGGCCTCTCGGCTCAATTACAATCGCCTCTGGAATACTGGATCGCCCGGTCCTAGTGCGCAATTGCGCACTGGCCGGGCGATGACAGCGGAGTTGGATGCGCACTGCTTCAACCTCGCTCACGTTGCGCTCGCCCGGAATAATAGAAAGATCTCGCATGCCCACCGATCCCCTCATCTCTACCGAATGGCTCGCCGCCCACATCAATGACGCCAACGTCAAGGTGCTCGACGCCAGCTTCAAGCTGCCGGGTGTGCTGCCATTGCCGAAGGACGATTATCTCGCCGCGCATCTGCCGGGCGCGGTGTTCTTCGACGTCGATGCGATCTCGGACCATTCCAACCCGCTGCCGCACATGTATCCGAGTGCCGAGCAGTTCGGCCGCGACGTCGGTCATCTCGGCATCTCCAATGCCGACACCGTCGTGATCTATGATGCCGGCGGCTGGGTCGCTGCTCCCCGCGCGTGGTGGATGTTCCTGGCTTTCGGGCACGGCAATGTGCGCATCCTCAATGGCGGCCTGAAGAAGTGGCGCGCCGAGGGGCGTCCGGTCGAGAGTGGCGAGGCGAAGCCGAAGCCTGCGACGTTCACGGCCAGCTACGATTCAAAACGCGTGCGCAGCATGCAGCAATTGATCGCCAACGTCGAAAGCCGTGCCGAGCAGGTGATCGACGCGCGCGCCGCCGACCGGTTCGAGGGCCGGGCGCCGGAGCCGCGCGCAGGCATCCGCTCCGGCCATATCCCGGGCGCGCGCAACGTGCCCTACAATCTCCTGTTCGACGCCGCGACCGGCACGATGAAGCCGCTTGATGATCTCCGCGCTGCCTTTACCAACGCCGGCGTCAGGCTCGATGCGCCGATCGTGACGAGCTGCGGCTCCGGGGTCTCCGCCGGCGTGCTGACATTGGCGCTCTATCGCCTCGGCATCACCGACACCGCGCTCTACGATGGCTCATGGTCGGAATGGGGCCAGGAAAAGGGACCGCCGATCGCAACCGGGCCGGCGTAACCCTACTGACGTGCGCGCGCGGTCGTCGTTGCGGCGAGCGTGGGTTGCGGTTGTCCGAACGGATCGAGTTGCTGAACCGGCGGCGGCGCGCGCCAGACAATGCGGCGGCGCTTCTTGACGCGATGCGCCCGCGGCTTGGTCGCCTTGCTCTCCGGCGACCTGCTGTCGGCCTTAGAGCCGGCCTTGGCCTTCGCCGGCGGACCCTCCCAGGCCGTGGTCGCCGGGTCGTTCAATGCGGCGAACTTCGCGCTCGCCATGTCGAACCTGGACGAAGCCGAGGCTCCGCTGGGGGCGGCAGGTGTTGGTTTGCTCGCGAGAGCGATCGAAACGGGCTTGGCCTCGGCGATGGATGCGCTGGCGTCGGCCGGAGTAAGCGTGTTGCTTGAGGCCTGCACCTCGGCGTCCGTCGTCGTCTCGGCCTTGGTCTTCGCATTGGCCGGTTCGGCCGGGACGTCAGCCGGAGGGGCAACGACCTGCGGCTGACCGTCGGTCTCAGTCGTCAGCGCGACCACTTGTTCGGGCTCGCTCATCGGCAGTGCGATGGTCGGGACTTGATCGCGCAGCGACGGCGTCGGATCGGTGGCCGCTTCCGGCTCGGCGCGGAGGACCGCGAGCACCGGCTGGGCCGGCTCGGGAGCTTGTGCAAACACCTGCTCCTGCGGGCCGTTCCGCCAGGAGGGGTTGCTGACATACTGCTCGTGGCTCGCCCGCAGCAGCGCGGCGGCGCCCAGGCCGAATACCAGGATGGAGGCTGACAGCAGGATCGCGGCAAACAGGAAGCGAAAGCCGGGAAGCATCGAGGGATTGCGAATTTCCGCCCCGGCGGTGAAGTGGCCAGGGCCCATGAGCCATCTGAACGCGGTGACGGTACTGCTTGCCGCGTTCGCCACGCGGGGATCGAAGCTCAAAGCGGAGGCGAATCAGGCTGATTCGAACATACCGCAACGATTCCGCGCCGTTCCGTAAAAAACGGAGCCGGCGACTCCGGCGATCTCGGGCGTGGGCTGATTTTCGCCCCATGATGCAAGGAGGCAACGGTAGTCTTGCGGATCACAAATCGGCAAATCAGGCACAAATCCGCCTGTAATGTCTTGAATGTGCCGCTATCTTCCGTCATCTGGCCGTTAACGGTCCGGACGGGGCCCGGGGACTATACAAGAGCGATGATGATCAAACATTTTCTGACGATATGCGCTGCCGCAACAGTCGCTGCGGCGGGAACCTCGCTCGCACAGGCCCAGAGCTATCCGGTCCAGCAGGCGCCGAGCTATGGCGGGCCGCCGGCCGAATATCGGCCCGGCGACCGCGCGCCGAGTTTCGACGCGCTCGACGATGAAGATGACGCGATGCCGCAGGCAGCGCTGCCGCCGCCCGGTCCGGATCCGCGTTACGGCCGTCCGCCCGGCGCTCCCCCGGTGTATTCCGCCGCGCCGCCGCAGGGTCCGGTGATGTCGCCCGATGATCCCCGTTATGGCCGTCCCGCAGGTGCCCCCGTCTACTCGGCCGCGCCACCGCAGGGTCCCGTGACGTCGCCCGACGACCCGCGCTACGGCCGCCCTGCCGGCCCGCCCGCGGTGATCTACGCCGATCGTCCGACTCAGGCGCCCGGCAGTGACGGCCTGCGTCCGCCCGAGGCGGTCGGTGGTCCCGCCGCGACCGGAACGGTCCAGGCCGGGCAGCCGCCCGTTGGTGCCGACGGCCGGCCGATGGTGATCGCGTCGCTGCCGCCCGAGGAGCAGCCTGACGCTGCTCCGGCGCAGCTGCCGCAGAACCTGCGCCGCCAGGAGGTCTCGCTGGCGACCAAGGAGCCGGCCGGAACACTCATCGTCGATACCCCGAACACCTATCTCTATTACGTGCTGGGCAATGGCCGTGCGATCCGCTACGGCGTCCGCGTCGGCCGCGACGGCTTCACCTGGACCGGCGTGCAGAAGATCACTCGCAAGGCCGAGTGGCCGGATTGGCATCCGCCGACCGAGATGATCGAGCGCCAGCCCTATCTGCCGCGTTTCATGGCCGGCGGTCCCGGCAATCCGCTCGGCGCCCGTGCGATGTATCTCGGCTCGACCGTCTACCGCATCCACGGCACCAACCAGCCCTCGACCATCGGCAAGTTCGTGTCGTCCGGCTGCATCGGCATGCTGAACGAGGACGTCTCCGACTTGTTCGATCGCGTCAAGGTCGGCACCCGCGTGGTCGTGATGCCGGGTGGTCCGCCGCCGGGAACGGCGACCGCATCCGCCGCGCCCATGCCCGGCACTGCCGGCCCCGCACCAATGGCCGCGCAGGCCGGCCCGGTCGGAGGCACCCAGCTGACAGTGGTGCCGCCGCTGCCCGCGCCCGTCACCGTGCGCTGAATCGGCTTCGCAAGAATTGATCTGATGACGGCGCGTGGCCTTCGGTCACGCGCCGTCATCATTTGACGCATGCGTGCAAGTCTCACTTGCGCATACTTGAACGGCTCCGCACCTCGATTACGTCCGGGAGGATTGCAACGAATTGAGGAGCACAGGATGCGCATCTTTGTTGCGGGCGCGACCGGCGCGGTCGGTCAGTATCTTGTTCAGGCGCTGGTCGCCGCGGGTCATTCGGTGATCGGCACGACACGGAGTGCGGCAAAAACAGACCTTGTGCGGCGATTGGGTGCGGAGACGGTCGTTGCCGACGGCCTCGATGCCGACAGCATGCGCGCTGCGGTGATTGCGGCAAAGCCCAACGCCGTCATCCACCAGATGACAGATCTCGCGGCCGCCACGGACCTCCGGCATTTCGATCGGGCTTTCAAGCGAACCAACGAGCTCCGCACCCGCGGAACCGACATTCTGCTCAACGCCGCGCGCGAGGCCGGCGCCAAGCGCTTCATCGCGCAAAGCTTCTGCGGCTGGACCTTCAGTCGCGCCGGGGGAACGGTCAAGACCGAGACCGATGAACTCGACTCGAATCCACCGCGAGAGCTGCGACGCACGCTTGAGGCAATCCGCTATCTGGAGCGAATCGTCACCGCTTCGACGAAGCCGGAGGGCATCGTGCTACGCTATGGATTCTTCTATGGACCCGGCACCGGCACGCTCTCGCCGGCGATGATCGACCAGCTGCGCCACCGGCGTGTGCCGGTAATCGGTGACGGCGGCGGCACGTGGTCGTTCATTCACACCGAAGATGCAGCCTCTGCCACGCTCGCCGCGCTTGAACGCGGACGCACCGGCAGCATCTACAATATCGTCGACGATCATCCGGCGCCGGTGAAGGATTGGTTGCCCGCGCTGGCCGAACTCCTCGGTGCCAAGCCGCCGCGTCACATCCCCGCCTGGCTCGGGCGCCTGCTTGCGGGCGAGCATATGGTTGCGATGATGACGGAGGTGCGTGGAGCCTCCAACGGCAAGGCCAAGCGCGAGCTCGGTTGGCTGCCGGCGCATGCCTCCTGGCGCGACGGCTTTGCCGATGCGGCACGGCAGCCCACCAGCCAGCGCTCGGCGGCCTGAGGCATCACGCCAGCTTGCGCGGCAGCTCACTGCCCTTGGTGAAGGCGTCGATCGCCTCGACCATCTGGCCGTAATGGATGCGCAAGCCGTCCTCGGTGGCGTAGCCGAGGTGCGGCGTCAGCACGAGGTTGTCGAGCTTGCGGAAGGAATGGTCCGTCGGCAGCGGCTCGACCGAGAATACGTCGATGCCGGCGCCTGCAATCCTCTTCTGCTGCAACGCCTCGAGCAGCGCCTGCTCGTCCACGATCGGCCCGCGCGCGGTGTTGACGAGGAAGGCCGTCGGTTTCATCCGCGCGAGATCGGAAGCCCCGACCAGCCCGCGCGAGCGCTCGCTCAGCACCACATGGATGCTGACGATGTCGGCCTTGGCGAACAGCTCCTCCTTGGTGGCGTAGCCGACGCCGGCATCCTTGCACTTCTCCGGGGTCAGGTTCGGGCTCCAGGCGATCACGTTCATGCCGAACGCCTTCGCGATATCAGCCATCTTGCTGCCGAGCTTGCCGAGCCCGACGACGCCGAGCGTCAATCCCTCGATCTCGACGCCGGCAAAGGCCTGCCAGGGCTCGCCCGCATGCATGCGCGCGTTCTCGCGGCCGATGCCGCGGGTCAGTTCCAGGATCAGGCCCATGGTGAGGGGCGCGGTCGGATCGCGCGAATATTGCGTGCCGCCGATCGTGACGCCCCGCGCCTTGGCGGCCTCCATGTCGATCGAGGCGTTGCGCATGCCTGACGTCAGCAGGAGCTTCAGCTTCGGCAGGCTTTCGAACAGGCTCTTGGGGAACGCGGTGCGCTCGCGCATCGCGCAGACGATCTCGAAATCAGCCAGCGCGCTCGCCGCGGCCTGCTCGGAGGCGAAGGGATGGCTGAACACGGTGACGTCGATGCGGTCGGACAGGCTTTGCCAATCGGCGACGTCGAGGGCGAGGTTGAAATAGTCGTCGAGAATTGCACAGCGCAGCCGCGTCATCAGCGTTCTTCCATGGCGAGAGGTGGAACCAGGCCATGGTTGCGCGCAATCAGGACCGTGCGCAAGCCGTTCGCGTCTTCAAAAATCCGACAGGTGATAAAGGCTCAGAGGTCGCGGGGCTTGAGCCGGAACGGCGCATTTATGCCGTGCTTGGCGCGCCAGGCCGGGCCGGGGCCGCGCATGTAATGCAGTTCGGGCCGGTAGGGGTTGAAAGCGGTGGCAAAGAAGCGCTTCCAGAAGCCCTTGATCTCCGAGGCAAATGCGGAGGCGCTGCCGGCTTCCGCCGGAACGGGAAGGGAGTTGGTCTCGATCATGGCCATGACGCTGTCTCGCTGTGCTCCCCTTCATTCTGAGCGGGTGGCGCTGTTTCCGCGCGAAACCGAGCTTTGGCCTGATTTATTAAAAGATGGTTTCAATTGTCCGGATCGGCGGCGGGATGGTGTCCGTCCCGTATTCATCCGTGGTGAACGGAGGGAAAACATTGCCCTTTCGGGGCGGGATCGCTACATCGGCGGCAAGCAAATTTCCTCAAATCGAAGGTTTTCGGGACCGATGGCGCGCCAGTTCATCTATTTCATGCAGGGCCTGACCAAGAGCTACCCGACCCGGAAGGTGCTCGATAACATCCATCTGAGCTTCTACCCGGACGCCAAGATCGGCGTGCTCGGTGTCAATGGCTCGGGCAAGTCGACGCTGCTCAAAATCATGGCCGGCCTCGACAAGGAGTACAACGGCGAGGCCTGGGTCGCCCAGGGCGCCCGCGTCGGCTATCTCGAGCAGGAGCCGCATCTCGATCCGGCATTGAGCGTGCGCGAGAACGTCATGCTGGGCGTCGCCAAGCAGAAGGCCATCCTCGATCGCTACAACGAGCTGGCGATGAACTACTCCGAGGAGACCGCCGACGAGATGACCAAGCTGCAGGACGAGATCGAGGCCCAGGGCCTCTGGGATCTCGACAGCAAGGTCGACCAGGCCATGGACGCGCTGCGCTGTCCGCCCGACGATGCCGACGTGTCGAAACTCTCCGGCGGTGAGCGCCGCCGCGTCGCGCTCTGCAAGCTGCTGCTCGACCAGCCCGAGCTTCTGCTGCTGGACGAACCGACCAACCATCTCGACGCGGAGTCGGTGTCGTGGCTGGAAGGCCATCTGCGCAACTATCCCGGCGCGATCCTGATCGTCACCCATGACCGCTACTTCCTCGACAACGTCACGAGCTGGATTCTCGAGCTCGATCGCGGCAAGGGCATTCCCTACGAGGGCAATTACTCGTCCTGGCTGCAGCAGAAGCAGAAGCGGCTCGAGCAGGAGGGCCGCGAGGACGCTGCGCATCAGAAGACGCTGGCCCGAGAGCAGGAATGGATCGCGTCCTCGCCGAAAGCCCGCCAGGCCAAGTCCAAGGCGCGCTATCAGCGCTATGACGAACTGCTGAAACAGGCGAGCGAAAAGCAGACACAGACCGCGCAAATCACGATTCCGGTGGCCGAGCGACTCGGTCAGAACGTGGTCGACTTCGAAGGGCTCAGCAAAGGTTTCGGCGATCGCATGCTGATCGACGATCTCACTTTCAAGCTGCCGCCCGGCGGTATCGTCGGCGTGATCGGCGCCAACGGCGCCGGCAAGACCACGCTGTTCAGGATGATCACCAAGCAGGAGGAGCCGGACAAGGGCACCATCACGATCGGCGAGAGCGTTCATCTTGGTTACGTCGACCAGTCGCGCGACGCGCTCGATGGCAGCAAGAACGTGTGGGAGGAGATCTCCGGCGGCAACGAGCTGATCCTGCTCGGCAAGAGGGAAGTCAATTCACGCGGCTATTGTTCGTCGTTCAACTTCAAGGGCGCCGACCAGCAGAAGAAAGTCGGCGCGCTCTCCGGCGGTGAACGCAACCGCGTGCACCTTGCGAAAATGCTGAAATCCGGCGCCAACGTTCTGCTGCTCGACGAGCCGACCAACGACCTCGACGTCGACACCCTGCGTGCGCTCGAAGAGGCGCTGGAGGATTTCGCCGGCTGCGCCGTCATCATCAGCCATGATCGCTGGTTCCTCGACCGCATCGCGACCCACATCCTGGCCTTCGAAGGCGACAGCCATGTCGAATGGTTCGAGGGCAACTTCCAGGACTACGAGAAGGACAAGATGCGCCGGCTCGGCCAGGACAGCATCATCCCGCACCGCGTGAAGTACAAGAAGCTGACGCGGTGATCTCAAAATGATGCGGCGGGTGCTGATAGCTGCGGTGATCGCTATCACCTGCGGCCTGTCGCCCGCGGGCGCTGCCGACGCCGCCTTCGCGCAGTTCATCGCCTCGCTGTGGCCGGAGGCGGAGGCCGCCGGCGTGTCGCGCGCGACGTTCGAGCGAGAGACGCGCGGGCTCGAGCCGGACTACAAGCTGCCGGATCTGATCCTGCCGGGGCGTCCCGCAACGGGGGCGCCGTCACAGGCCGAGTTCGTGCAGGTGCCGGCCGACTATGTCAGGGAAGCCTCGATCGCGCGGCTTGCGGGCGAGGGGCAGCGGTTGCTGCAAAAATATCGCCCCGCGCTGACCGAGATCGAGAAAAACTCCGGCGTGCCTGCTACCGTGATGCTGGCGATCTGGGGCCGCGAGACCGACTATGGCCGCTATACGCTGCCTTACGATCTCGTCCGCGTGCTGGCGACGCAGGCCTATGTCGGCCGCCGCAAGGACAGCTATCGCAACGAGTTCATCCTCTCGCTGAAAATTCTCGGTGACGGCGTAGTGACACGCAAGGACATGCGCTCGTCCTGGGCCGGTGCGACCGGGCTCACGCAATTCCTGCCGTCCGAATATTACAAGCATGGCGTCGATTTCGACCGCGACGGCCGCATCGACATCTGGCACTCGGTGCCGGATGCGCTGGCCTCCGCCGCGCAGCAGCTCGTCAACAAGGGCTGGCAGAGCGGTGTACGCTGGGCCTACGAGGTGCAGGCACCGGCCAAAGTCGATTGCACCGCCGGCGTGCCCGAGGTGACGAAGCCGATCGGCCAATGGCTGCGCGAAGGCTTTGTACCGGTGCGTGGACAAAAGCTCACTGCCGCCGAGCAGGCACAGCCGGCCTCCCTGCTGCAGCCTGAAGGCATCTACGGCCCGTCCTTCCTGACCACGAAGAACTACTTCGTGATCAAGGAATACAATTTTTCCGACCTCTACGTGCTGTTCGTCGGACATCTCGCCGACCGCATGACGAGCCCGCAACCGTTCGCGACCCCATGGTCTGCCTCGAAGCAATTGCGGACCAAGGACGTCGAGGCGATGCAGCGGGGGCTCACGCGCGTCGGGCTCTACAAGGACAAGATCGACGGCAAGGCGGGCATGCAGACGCGCGCTGCGCTCGGCGCCTACCAGAAGTCGGCAGGCCTCAAGGTCGATTGCTGGCCGAGCGAAGAGGTGCTGCGCTCGATCCAGGCGGCGCGATAGGCGCAGGGCTGGCTAAAAGAAAAAAAGCCCGGCCGAGGTGCTCGGCCGGGCTTCGATCGCGGCGCTCATGAACGCCATGCGGTCAGATCAGTAGCAAACGCGAACCGGGCGGACGGTCCAGCCGTAGCCATCCCAGTAGCGCTGGCGCTGCCAGTAGCAGGGCGGGGGCGGCGGGCCGGGCTCGGCCACATAAACCGGTCCACCATAGGCGGGACGGCTCGATGCGATGGCGCCGCCGACGATCGCGCCGCCGATCAGGCCGGCTGCGATGCCGACGCCGACCCCGTCATGGGCCTGGGCGGACGGCGTGGCGGTCACCAGCGAACCGGCGATCGTCGCAACCGTGAGGGCGGCAACTAAAGTCTTCTTCATACTCTTGGCTCTCCTGAGAGATGGATGCTCCTTGTTAGGAGCGCCCGGGGTTCAAAGGTTCACGCAGACTCTGATGGAATTGGCCTTGCAGCTAGGAAGCGCGCAAATGGTCAATCCGCGGTAAACGCACACGGAGCTGTGACGAGAAAAAGCGGTCTTTTTCAGGCCCCTAAATGGACGGCGCATCTGGAATGAGCCGGCTTGGGGCGACTTCAGCCACAGACTCTGGCGCGGCGGACGCGCCAGGCATAACCGTCCCAGAAGCGCTGCTTCTGCCAGACGCAGCCGTTGCCGTAATAGTCGTCCGCGACGTAGCCCGGGCCCGGCGCATAGTAGCGCGGCGGATAGTAGCCGGCGCCATATCCGGGACCATATGCGTAGCCCGGGCCAGGGCCTGGCCCGTAATAATACGGAGAGGCCAGCGCCCCACCGACAATGGCGCCGCCGATGATTCCGGCTGCCACACCCGCGGCGACGCCGCGTTGCGCCTGGGCTGGTGTAATGGCGCTAAGGGCCACAGCGGCGACGGCAGCAATTGCCAGGAGCGACTTCTTCATTGGCTGACCTTTCGAGCAAACACGCGGGAACTCTTTGAGGGTAAAGTTCCATACTTCGTTTGAATGATCAATGAACGGCACCTTTGCCGGGGCGACCAATCGGTAGGGACCGCAGCCCAGCCAGGGGAGGGCGACGATGGGTAACGCGATGATAAATGCATTGATCGCTGCCGGGATCGTCTTCGCGATCGGCTACGGCTGGATTACCCATCTCCAGAACCGCGGCCAGCGCGGCTCCCGCGCCGGGGCCAGCGTCAATGGCGGCGGCGACACCGCCACCGGCACGAGCGACGGCTTCTCGTTTGGGAGTTGGTTTTCCAGCGATAGTTCCGGCTGCGCGACCGACGGCGGCAGCTGTTCCAGCAGCGATAGCGGCAGTAGTGGCGGAGATTGCGGGGGCGGCGGCGATGGTGGAGGCGGTGGGGGCGACTAGGTCCGCCGCAATCTTGATCCAGTGCAAGGCCCTATTTTAGAGCCGTTCTAGGCTGTTTCCGGGCTAGTTTGGAATAGCTTCAAATTCCGCTTTTTCCTTTTGCATCCGGCCGGCCCCTTAAATATCGATGATGGCGCATCACCAAAGGGCCTGCCGCTTCCATGATCGTTTGTTCCTGTAACGTGCTGAGCGATGACGACATCCGCGCCGCCGTCGCCGAGTCCGACGACGCTGTGCGCCATGCCAAGCAGGTCTATGGGTGTCTCGGCTGTAGCGCCGAATGCGGCCGCTGCGCTCGGACGATCAAGACCATTATCGACGAAGCGCTTGGCACCTGTGCCACGTCCTGCTGCTCCGGCTGCCCGCACAACCACACTGTGGCGGCGAACGACGAGACGGCCCAGCCGGCCGAGTTCGCCCTCGCGGCCTGCTGAAATGCTCCGCAACCCTGGCTGAGCTTTTCCCCGGCTGCGTCCCCGTAGCCGGTTGCTCCAGTCTTCAAACTCATTTAGAAGCGTTCTAAATTCGGTTTACGGCCGATTTGGACTGCAAGAGCTGGAGTGAACCATGCAGGGCGACGCAAAAGTTATCGACTATCTCAACAAGGCACTGCGTCACGAGCTGACTGCGATCAACCAGTATTGGCTGCACTACCGCTTCCTCGACAATTGGGGCCTGCGGGACATGTCCAAGGTCTGGCGCAAGGAGTCCATCGAGGAGATGGAGCACGCCGATAAGCTCACCGAGCGAATCCTGTTCTTCGACGGCTTCCCGAACATGCAGGTGCTCGATCCCTTGCGCATCGGCCAGAACGTCAAGGAGATCATCGAGTGCGATCTCGCCGCCGAGATGAGCGCGCGGGCGCTCTATCAGGAAGCGGCGACCTACTGCCACAGCGTCAAGGACTACGTGACGCGTGATCTGTTCGAGAAGCTGATGAGCGACGAGGAGCACCACATCGACTTCCTCGAGACCCAGCTCGACCTGATCGGCCGCATCGGCCTCGAACTCTACACCCAGAAGCACGTTGGCGGGCTCGAGGGGGACGGGCATTAGTTCGGCGCGTTAGCGATGGCACAACTCCGTATCGGCCTGATGCGCGATTGCGCACCAGGCCGGGACGACAGCCTGGACGCCAGCTACAACTGCGTCTTGTAGAGCTCTTCCACGATCTCCTGACTCTGCGGCTCACCAAGGCCGGTCTGCTCGTGGACCACCTCGACGATGCTCGGCATCACCGAGCGCGGCACCTTCTCGGACGACCAAAGCTTCGAGCGCATCAGTGCCTTGCCGCAGTGGAAATAGACTTCGCTGACGGCGACGTTCAGCACCGCGCGCGGCGACTTGCCAAACTCCACCATCGAGGCGAGCAGGTCCGGATCGGCGGACAGCGAGCCGCGGCCGCCGACGCGCAGCGTCTCGTCGATGCCGGGGACGAAGAACAACAGATGCACGAAGCCCGAGCCCTCGACGACATTTCGAAAACTGTCGATCCGGTTGTTGCCGGAGCGATCAGGCATCAGCAGCTGGTTGGGGCCGGCGACGTGGACGAAGCCAACGCCGCCGCCGCGTGGTGAGGCATCGACGCTGCCGTCCGCTCCCGATGTCGCGAGCACGCAGAACGGCGACATCTCGATGAATTTCTTCGCATGCGTGTCGATTGCGGGGCGCGCTTTCGCGATCACGCGCGGGCTCGGCTGGGCATAGATGGTGGCGAGGTCTTCGGCGCAAAGATCAGTCACGAAGGTCTCCCTGGTGGAATGCCCCGAGAATATCATCTCTCGGCCCGATCGCTATCCCCCTTTGTCACGCCGCCGCGTCCAGTCGATCACGCCAGCGCAGTTCAGAGCCCACCAGATCAGGACTGGCTGCAGCGCCAGCCGCGGCCCGTGATAGAGCCAGCTGTTGGGGATGGGTGGAAGGTCGATGGCCCTCCAGGACCTGCTTGATGCTTGCCGCCCACACGCAAGGCGGATAGAGCGCGAGCTCGCGTTCAGTCGTTCACAGGAGCTATCGGCCGAGCTAGCACGCGCCGCGTCGAGGCGCTATCGCGCTACACCGCATCCGCCGGCACGAAGCAACTGATGATGATGGCGCCGCGGTGACGGACGTACCACACCACGGCCTGGCCGACCGGATTGCCGCGGTCGCGGATGATGGCGCGCTCGGGCACCTCCATCCATTGTCCCTCGATCGGCACCCAATAGGCACCGCTGCGCACGTCGTACTCCGTGCGATGGCCGTCGGAGACGTCACAGCAGGGCACGCCGTTCGGTGCGATCACGCTCTTGAACCAGGCGCGGATGTCGGGCGGGACGTGATCATATTGCCCGTTGTCGAACGCGAACGCGGCGCCCGTCAGTGCGGCCAGCCAAACGCACAGTGCGAGCCTGTGCATGCGATCCTCCTCATCGCGTGTCGTGCCGTTGGCGCGCGATTATCCCGCGCGTCGATTCGGACATCGACGCAATTAAGCCCGAGCCGTCAGCGTAATGCATGCTCAAATAATATGCGGGCTAGACGGCCGTTGATGCGATGCAAAATCAGCGGCGCGCAGATTCGATCGTTTGCTGCGGCGCGGCTTGCAGAAATTGCTGGACCTGCTCGCTGTAGAATTTGGCGTTTCCGGTGGTGCCGTGGCCGCGCGTCTCGGTGCTTGCCGGGATGAGATACAGTTTGCTGTTCTTCACCCGCGTCATCGCAGCGTCCGTGATGCCGGTCTCAGGCGGGTTGCGTTCGTCGTCGGCTGAATTGATCAGCAGCAGCGGCGCTTCGATGGCCTCCAGCTTCTCGCCGGCATTGTAGTCATGCGAAGACTCCCACTGGTAGACGAAGTCGTTGGCATCTGCCGTGATCGGCATGGCCAGCCGCTCGTCGACGATCTTGTCGGCCTTCGCCGCCGTCGGCGCCTGCGATTGATAGGCCAGCGTTCCACCGATGCTCGCGATGCCGTAGGCGGTGATGGCGTATTTCATCATGCGCGGCTGGCTGGTGTAATTCCCGCCGTTGTAGTCGGGGTCGCTGCGGATGGTGTCGAGCATGATCCGCCGCAGCATCCAGTTTCGGGATGCCATCTCGGTCGGCTGCGAGGCCATCGGGATCAGCGCGTCCATCGCCTTCGGATATTTCTCGCCCCACAACCAGGTGTGCATGCCGCCCATCGAATTGCCGATGACGAGCCGCAGATGCTTGACCCCGAGCCCTTCCGTCACCAGGCGATACTGGGCCTCGACCATGTCGTTGTAGTCGTATTTCGGGAAGCTCGTCTTCATCCCGTCGGACGGTTTTGACGATTTGCCATGACCGATATTATCGGGGATGATGATGTAATATTTGGAGGCATCGAGTGGCTGCCCCGCGCCGAACAGCTCGCCGGCAAAGGCTGATGACAGCATGCTCGCGCCCGAGCCGCCGGTGCCATGCAGCACCAGGACCGGCTGGCCGCTCGGCTCACCCACGGTTGTGTAGTGCAGCTTCAGCTCCGGCATGATCTCGCCGGTGTGGAACTTGAAATCCCTGGCGATCCAGGCGCCCTGCTTCGGCGTCGGATAATCGGCCGCCCATGCGGATGTCGAGATGGCCGCCAACGAGACGGACAACAGGATGGCTGACAGCGCCGCGCAAGAAGCTTTCATGTCGATTTCCCCCGTGCGGCTCTGGTCGGCGGCCGCGTTGCGGCGGAACTTAGCAGAACTGTCCGGAAGGATGTAGGATTTCGTTTTCGCCGGTCGTCCTTGAGGGAAAGGTCAGGAGAGACTGCATGTGCCGCAACATCAAGACGCTGTTCAACTTCGAGCCGGAGGCGACCGAGGATGAGATCCACGCCAGCGCGCTCCAGTTCGTTCGAAAACTGTCTGGCTTCAACAAGCCGTCGCAGGCCAACGAGGCGGCCTTCGATCGTGCGGTGGCGGAGGTCTCGGAGGCTGCGCGAAAACTCCTGACGTCGCTGCACACCCATGCGCCGGCGCGTGATCGTGAGGTCGAAGCGGAAAAGGCCAAGGAACGTTCGCGGCTGCGGTTCGGTTAGGCGGCTCGAAGGTCCGTTCCGTGACCTGCCTCACGGTGACAACGGTCTCAGCGCGCGATGATGTTCGCCGGGCTTTTGACACCCCGGAGCACGACCATGAGCCGCCCCCTTCTTCCGCTGAAAGCAGGTGCCATCGTTTTCACGTTGCTGTGGACCGCGTGGATGACGTGGTGGAGCGGCTCGTTCTCGAGCGCGAACGTCGTGATCCTGGCCTTGTGCGGCGCAGCGGTCGGCTATCTCTGGTACCGCGCCATGCGCTGGCAGTTCGAGCGCATGGGCATGCTGCCGCGACGCGAGAATGGGACGAAATAGATTCGTCCGTCAGTCCTTGTGGCCGTGCTTCTTCTTTTTCTTCTTCTTCCTGTGATCGCCTTCGCTGTCCTCGTCTTCGTCATCGAGGGGCGCGTCGTCGGTCTCCTGCACCGCGGCTTCCAGCGCCTCGCGCTCGGCAGCCTCATGCTCGCGCTGGCGGCGGCGTTCGTCCCAGGCGTCGAGCAGCTGATCGAGCCACGGCAGCACCTGTTCGATCGACGGAAGTTGGCCCGGAGGTCCGGCTTCACCACGCGGGCCTTGCGGCCCCGCCGGCCCTTGCGGCCCGACAGGTCCCTGTGTCCCCGGCGCCCCGCGCGGTCCCGCTTCGCCCTGCTTGCCTTGCGGGCCGGGCTTGCCCAGCGGTCCGGGCTTCCCGATCGGCCCCGGCTTGCCCTGAGGTCCTGGCTTGCCACGCGCGCCATCCGGCCCGCGCTTGCCCGGATGACCCTGCGGTCCCGGCCGCCCCGGTTCGCCCTGCCGTCCGCGCGGTCCCTGAGGTCCCTGCCGTTTTTGTTCGTCTGCCACGCCGCTGCTCCCTCGACCGGAAGCAAGCTAATTAGCGGCGTTTGACGACAGCGGCAATTCCGCCCGGGCTCGCGCCTGGGCATGATCAACACCAATCGGCGGCACATCGCGCGCTAGTCGTGATAGGCCGGCACCTCTATGCCGGAGGCGGCATAGAGCCTGATCTTGTTGCGCAACGTGCGCACCGAGAGGCCGAGCACGCGTGAGGCGCGCGTGCGATTGCCGTCGCAGCGGGCGAGCGTCTGCAGCACGAGCTCACGCTCGACCTCGTCGACGGTCGCGCCGATCAGCAGCGGAACGATCTGGTTCGGTGAAAGGACATACGCGCCCGGTTCGGACGCAGCGACATGAACAGTGGTCATCGACACACTCCCCGATCAACGCCCGCTTCCGTCTTTGGAAGCGGATCGAGAACAAACGACCCCCAAGCCGTAGATCTACGGTGGGCGGGTTTGGTTAACGAAAGGTTAACAGCGGGCGATCGCACGAATTGACCTTGGGAATGCCGCCGCGCCGCCGCGATTGGCACGGATTGCATATTCCTGCGAGCATACCCCGCAAAGCAGGCATCCCTCCCGCTCACACCGTCCGGTATCCGCCATCCACCATCACGATCGTTCCCGTGACGTAGGCCGACATGTCCGACGCAAGGAAGATCGCGGGACCCACGATGTCCTCGGGCTTGCCGGTGCGCGCCAGCGGGGTGTGATCGACGAAAGCCTGCACCAGCGCCGGATTGGTCGCACGCACATTGGCGTTGATGTTAGTCTCGATGAAGCCCGGCCCGATTGCATTGACGCGCACGCCCTCCTTGCCGAGCTCGACCGCGAGCGCCTTGGTGAAGCCGAGCACGCCGTGTTTCGAGGTGGTGTAGGCCGCCGAGCTCGGCGTGCGCAGATGCACGAAGGACTGGATCGATCCGATATTGACGATGCGGCCCTTGGCTGCTCGCAAGGGCGCGAGGAACGCCTGCGTCATGTTGAAGACGCCGTTGAGGTTGAGCGAGATGATGTCATTCCAATCCTTCGCCACCGTCTCGGTATCGGCGGTGAAGGCGTTGCGGCGGGTGATGCCGGCATTGTTGACGAGGATCGAGACCTGCCCGACCTTGTCGGCGACTTGCCTGGCGAGCGCGAAGCAGTCGTCGCGTCTGGTGACGTCGAGTGCAAAGCTCTCGGCCTTGCCGCCGGACTTGCGGATCCCCTCGGCGGCTTCCGCGACCGTGTCGGCGTTGACGTCGAGCAGCACCACCTGCGCGCCCTCGCGGGCGTAGCCGGCCGCGATGGCCCGGCCGATGCCCGAACCGGCGCCCGTGATGACGGCGATATGGTTTGCGAGCAATGCCATGACAATTTCCTCCCGATTTCTTTTCGAAGTTTCATGAAAGGCTAACTCGAAATTAAGGGGTCGGAAACGGCGCCCTTGGCATACTGATCTTGATTGCTAAACGTTGCGCGCATGATGGAACGGCTCGAATCCTGGAAACTCGCACTCGAACGCCTGCGGTCGGTGGACGGCGCCGATTGGGCCGAGGCCGGACGGCTGGTGGCCGAGATCGCGCGGATGAGCACCGATACCATGCTGCGTCAGGCCGCCGAGCAGGCGCTTCCTGTGCTGCGCCAGGCCGTGGACAATGACGATCACAGCGTCACGCTGGCGGCACGGCGCCGTCTCGGCGTGGTGCTCGATGTCGTTCACGACCTGACCGCGCCGCGCTTCGGGCGCCGCAATGCTGCGCCGAAAAAATTGTCCAGCGAGGATCGTGCCCGCAAGGTGCTCGGCCTGCCGCTCGCGGTGCAGCTCACCTGCGAGGACATCAATCAGGCGTATCGCCGCGCCGCCAAGGGCATGCACCCCGACCAGGGCGGCAGCGCGGAAGCGTTCATCGACCTCGCCGCCGCGCGCGACCTCCTGATCCATCCCGGCGCGTACAAGGACGCGTGAGGGCTCATGTGCTATCCTGTAGCCCGGATGAGCGAAGCGACATCCGGGACGGGTCTAGCCCATGGTTTTGTATCGCAGAAATTTTCTTCCCGGCGGCACCTACTTTTTCACTGTAGCGCTCTTCGACCGCAGATCGACCATTTTGATTGAAAACGTTGGCGCCCTGCGTGATGCCTTCCGGGCCGCTCGCAGGGAGCGCCCGTTCGAGGTCGATGCGATCGTGATCCTTCCGGACCATTTGCATGTCGTCATGAGCCTCCCGCCGCATGACGCCGATTTCGCGGGACGTTGGCGAAGGATCGAGGGGCATTTCAGCAGCGCACTACTGCATGCGGGTATCGACGTAGCCCGCCACTCCAATGGAGAATTGGCTCTGTGGCAACGACGCTACTGGGAGCACACGGTTCGCGACGAAGATGATTTCGCCCGCCACGTGGATTACATTCACTTCAACCCCGTCAAGCATCGCTACGTCCAGCGCGTTTGTGATTGGCCGCATTCGTCCTTTCACCGATATGCGCGGGCGGGATTGCTCTCGGAAGACTGGGCGGGCGATGCCGGCGAAAGTGGGATTGCTTTCGGTGAGCGAGCCCAGGGAGGCTGACCGGGAATTCCCGAATATCGCTTCGCTCATCCGGGCTACGGACGTCAGACTTGGAGTCGGACGCTGGTGCGCCCCGGACAAGATGTGAGTGGGTCCGCCAACCGGCCAGGTTCAAAGCGTGTGCGCGGAAAATGCGTGACGTCGGCCGAAAAACCGGTGGTCCGTCCAAAAGAAAAGGGCGGTCCGCTTGCGCGATCCGCCCTTTGAAATCCGGTCTGTCGCCTCACGCCTAGAGCGTGCAGCGGCGCTCCGCGCGCAGCTTGATCTGGAGCTCCGAGGCGGCCGTGAAGGTCGGGAGCGGCTTGCTGACGACCTTGTAGGTCGACACGCCCCACTGGAACGGCTTGTACTTGAGGTCCTCGTTCCAGACCTGGCAAATGCCGGTGTTGTCCCAGCGGATCACGTAATAGCCGACTGCCGCAGAGGCCGGCACGGCGAACACGGAGGTGGCGATGCCGGCAACGGCACAAAGGGCGAGAACGCGACGCATGAAATATCTCCTGATGGGAACGTGAGAGAAAACTGGTGCGGCAAATCTGCGTGGCTGGCAAGCGGGGCGGCGACCGTTCACGGATATGTCAGCCGTTGGTCGGCTGTTCGGACGACCCTTATCCCTTGACTATCGCCTGACGATCACACGTCTAACTCTTGGCCAGCGACGCCACCGCCTCGATCTCGATCAGCATCTTCGGATCGGGCAGTGCGTGGATCACGCAGGTGGTGCGGGCAGGGTAGGGCGGCGGGCCGAAGGCGCCGGCATAGAGCGCGTTCATGGCGGCGACGTCGGAGGCGCGGGTCAGCAGCACGTTGACCTTGACGAGATCGCGGATCTCGGCGCCGGCCTCCGCCAGCACGCGCTTGATGTTGATGGCGACATTGGCGAACTGCGCCTCGAAGCCGTCGGGCAGCGCGCCGTTCGCGTCGAAGCCGGGAATGCCGGAGACGAACAGGAGATCGCCTGCGCGCGTGGCAAAGGACAGCGGCGGCGCCTTGACGTGCGGCGGGGGCGCGAAATGCTGGATCGGCATGGGATCACCTCGGATGGAGGGCTGGAAGCGCAAGCGTAGCGGCAGCTCGGGGCGCCTCCAACAAAAAACGCGAAAACAACCCCATGCACAGTAGGCATCTAGCAGGAATCATTGAGCTTTCTTTTTCACTTCGGGAAAAACAAAATAATCGTTGCTCCGTCGGGCAAAACAGGGGCAGAATGGCATGATGGCGGGTGAGCGTCTTGTCGCGCCAAACTCCGCCGTCATGCCCCGGCTCGACCGGGGCATCCAGTACGCCGCGGTTTCGGTTCACTATCGCTCTCTCTGGAATACTGGATCGCCCGGTTGAACCGGGCGATGACAGTTGGGTGTGTTGCTACAGACCGCGACTCGCGCCCATCCCATCATGTTGCCGCCCCGATCCATCGGATAGATTCCGCTCGTTCGATTCGTTTCCCTCCTTGAAGAATAGCCCCCGGAGACTCCCATGAAGTTCGCATCCACCCTCCGCGCCGCGCTGGTCGGCATTGCCGCGCTTGCCGGCCTCTCGACCTCGGCTCTGGCCGACGGCGGCACCGTGGTGCTGACGATCTACAAGGCGGGCTGGATCATCGGCGGCTCCGGCGGCTCGGGCGTGCTGAACTTCCGCGGCCGCGCCTATTCGCTCTCGACCGGCGGGCTCGACTACGGCCTCGTCTTCGGCGGCTCCAAGACCGTGCTGCGCGGCCGCGTCTCCAACATCAACCGGCCCTCCGACATCGCCGGCGTCTATGGCGCCGCCGGTGCGGGCATCGCAGTGGGCCGCGGCGCGCGTGCGATCGTGCTGACCAACCAGAAGGGCGCCGTGCTCGAGCTGTCCGGCACGCAGGTCGGCCTGATGGCGAATGCGGATCTGAGCGGGCTTGCGATCACGCTGCGGTAAGGCCGATGTCGTAGGGGGAAATGGGGCGCAAGCGCCGCGCCCACCATCTCTTCCCGACAATTCCGGCCGGGGTCGCTATACTCACGATCCCAGTGACCTCGGCAAGATGGGGATCCCATGGCGAGAGAGTTGGACGGCAAGGTGGCGGCCGTGACCGGGGCTGCGTCGGGCATCGGATTGGCCAGCACCGAGGCGATGCTGGCCGCCGGCGCGCGCGTGGTGATGGTCGACCGCGATGAGGCCGCGCTGAAGGCGCTCCGCGACAAGCACGGCGACGCGGTGATCCCGCTGCTCATCGATCTGCTGGACCCAAAAGACTGTGCAACGGTGCTGCCGCGCGTTCTGGAGCAGGCCGGCCAGCTCGATATCCTGCATGCGAATGCCGGGACGTATGTCGGTGGCGATCTGGTCGATGCCGACACCATGGCGATCGACCGGATGCTGAACCTGAATGTCAACGTCGTGATGAAGAACGTACACGACGTGCTGCCGCACATGATCGCGCGCGGGACCGGCGACATCATCGTCACGAGCTCGCTGGCGGCGCATTTTCCCACGCCATGGGAGCCGGTCTATGCGTCGTCCAAATGGGCGGTGAACTGCTTCGTCCAGACGGTGCGGCGCCAGGTCTTCAAGCACGGCATCCGCGTCGGCTCGATTTCGCCCGGTCCGGTCGTCAGCGCCTTGCTCGCGGACTGGCCGCCGGAGAAGCTGAAGGAAGCCAGGGACTCGGGAAGCCTGCTGGAGGCCGGCGACGTGGCTGAGGTCGTGATGTTCATGCTGACGCGGCCGCGCGGCATGACCATCCGCGACGTGGTGATGCTGCCGACCAATTTCGATCTTTAGGGCGCCAAGCGTGCCCCGGTGAACACCGCCAATTGCGCATCGAACGCCCGCCTGAACGCGGGCCGCGCTTCGCCGCGAGCCACATAGACGGCGATATCTGGATATTCGTCCAGCATGCCTGATGCGTTCAACCTGCGCAGCACTGTCACCATCATGAGGTCGCCGGCGCTGAACGCGCCGTCGAGCCAGTCGGCATCGCCGAGGCGACGGGCCAATTCGCCGAGCCTGACATGGACGCGATCCTGCAGCATGGGCAGCCGCTCCGCGTACCAGCTCTTGTCGCGCTCGAACAGCATGGCCATCCCGAGCTCGACGATCGGCGGCTCCAGCGTGCTCAGCGCAGCAAACATCCAGGCGATCGCGCGGGCCCGGGCGTGCGGCTCCGTCGGCAGCAGCCCGGCGTGACGCTCGGCGATATGGAGCACGATCGCGCCGGACTCGAACAGGGCGAGATCGCCGTGCTCGTAGGTCGGAATCTGCCCGAATGGATGCAGGGCGAGATGCGCGGGTTCTTTCATCGCTTGGAACGAAACCAGACGCACGTCGTAAGGCTGGCCGACCTCTTCGAGCGCCCAGCGCACCCGCATGTCGCGGGCTTGCCCCTTGCCGCGGTCGGGCGAGCTTTCGAAGGCGGTGATGGTGGGGGGCATCGGGAGGGGCTCCGGGGTTGATCGCGTTTTGCGTTCGGAGGACGAATGGAATGAGTGGATTCCGACAGGTTAATGCGTTTTCGTGGACCCCGTAGGCCGCATGAGCGATAGCGATATGCGGGGCAGCTGCCGGCCCCGGATGTCGCTGTCGCTCATCCGGGCTACAAGAAAATCCCGCCGCCGCTGTCGGAACGTCCCTACCTGCCACGTCCTTGGAACATCGGCGCGCCGCCGCGCGCCCGCCCGAGGCGAAAGGATATCCGTTCATGACCTCCATCACGCCGTTTCTCTGGTTCGACAACAACGTGCCGGCGGCCGTCGCCTTCTACAAATCGGTGTTTCCCAACGCCAAGGTTGAGACCGTCAGCGACTTCATGGCGGTGTTCGAGCTCGAAGGCCAGCGCTTCAACGCGCTCAACGGGGGCCCGCAATACAAGTTCAACGAAGCGGTGTCGTTCTTCATCAGCGTGGAGACGCAAGCGGAAGTCGATTATTTCTGGGACAGGCTCACCGCCGACGGCGGCGAAGAATCCCGCTGCGGCTGGCTCAAGGACAGGTTCGGGCTGTCCTGGCAGGTGATCCCATCAGCGCTCGGCCGCTACCTCGGCGACCCCGACCGCAGCAAGGCGAACCGCGTCATGCAGGCGATGATGCAGATGAGAAAGATCGTGATTGCGGATTTGGATAGGGCGTATGCTGGGTGAGGCAGGTGCCCGTGCCCCGGACGCAGCGCATCGCGCCGCTCTTCGCGGCGTGGTGCGCTGCAGAGCCGGGGCCCATGCCGCATCCGTGCCGGAGCTTCTGGGTCCCGGGTCTGCGCTTCGCTTGCCCGGGACACGCGAGCAGGCCAAAGCGGGGACACTCTCGACTATTCCGTTGCAGCGATCCACGCCGCAAGCTCGCGCCACGGCTCCAGCGTCCAATGCCCGGACGCCGCGCCGGACGGCGAGGGCAGCACGAACATCTCGGGCAGACTCTCATCCCGCAGCTGCCGCCCCAGCGCAATCCCGCTTGACGGCCTGCCATAAAACAAGCTCGCCGCCTTCTTGCTCGTGAACGCAATTGTCCTTGGCTGATACTTTTCGATCTTGGCCCTGAACCCCGGCACGTCGATCGTCTCCGCCGCGATCTGGTGATCCATCCCGGCGCCCGATTTGGAAAGATCGGTGAAGCCGATCCCGAGATCGAGCAAGCTTGCGAACTGGCCCGGCTGATAGCGCCGCGGCGTGATCCCGGCCTCATGAATCGCGCGCCAGAAGCGGTTTCCGGGATGGGCGTAATAGTGCCCGAGCTCGGCCGACCGCGTCGAGGCGGCGGTGCCGACGAAGACGAGACGGAGGTTGGGAAGGAGCTGGTCGGGGAGGCGGTGAGGGGATGTATCCGGCACGTCAATTATCCGCGGCTGTAGCCCGCATGAACGGAGTGATATGCGGGGCGGCAAAGACCCGGATGTCGCTGCGCTCATCCGGGCTACGCTTGCCCGCGCTAGTCCGATTTGCGCGTCACACGCACCGCCCGAGCCGCATCTAACTCATAAACTCCGTCGGTGCAGTGGTCTGTCAAAAGATCGAGGCTGAATGATACCCAAGAGTCTCCAATTGCAGACCATGCTTCGCCGGTAAGTTTGGTTTCGTGGACATTGATACTGCGGAAGCTATCCCACGAAATCCGCGGACTAATCCATCACAGGTCATCTGACCGAACCGCGCTAAAATCGACCAACCCTTGGAAAACCACCAGTCCAAGAGCCGGTACCGCAATCACTTGTCCGGTGTCACTTGCAATGCGATCTCGAATGGCGTGGTGTTCCGGATCGATAATGCAAGTATCGCCACACGCGACAACGATCACGTCCCTTCCGTTGGGATGATCGAGCACAGTGGTGCAATCGAAGATGCCTCCCACGAAATTGCCGATCCATGAATCGGAACCCTTGGGATAGAAGCGGACAACCAAACCTTCCCGAAATTCGCGCTCACCGTGTCCGGTCAAAGAGATGGCCGGAGGTCCGTACGGTGGTAGTCCTGGTAGTATTTCAGACCGCATGGGCCGTTCGCATTGCGTTTCCAACTTTGGGGGCGACGATCGTCGCCCCCAAAGTTCGCACGGGCCCGCTCACAACACCCGATTGCTCTCCTTCACCTTCTCCGCATCCAGATACAAGTTCTCGCCCATCTCCTTGAACTTCGCGCTCATCTTAGCCATGCCGTCCTCGGCGGTGCCGCTCATCGACATGCCCACGCCGTTCGGGTCGTTCAGCGTCGCGGCGTAGTCGCGGACGTCCTGCGTGATCTTCATCGAGCAGAATTTTGGGCCGCACATCGAGCAGAAATGCGCGACCTTGTGGGCTTCCTTCGGCAGGGTCTCGTCGTGGAAGTTCTTGGCGGTCTCGGGGTCGAGGCCGAGGTTGAACTGGTCGCTCCAGCGGAAGTCGAAACGGGCGCGGGAGAGCGCGTCGTCGCGCAGCTGGGCTGCCGGGTGACCCTTGGCGAGATCGGAGGCGTGGGCGGCGATCTTGTAGGTGATGACGCCGACCTTGACGTCGTTGCGATCGGGCAGGCCGAGATGCTCCTTCGGCGTGACGTAGCAGAGCATGGCGCAGCCGAACCAGCCGATCATGGCGGCGCCGATGCCCGAGGTGATGTGGTCGTAGCCCGGCGCGATGTCGGTGGTCAGGGGCCCGAGGGTGTAGAACGGCGCTTCGCCGCATTCCTTGAGCTGCTTGTCCATGTTGATCTTGATCTTGTGCATCGGCACGTGGCCGGGGCCTTCGATCATGACCTGGCAGCCCTTGTCCCACGCGATCTTGGTGAGTTCTCCGAGCGTCTCCAATTCGGCGAATTGCGCGCGATCGTTGGCATCGGCGATCGAGCCCGGACGCAGGCCGTCGCCGAGCGAGAACGAGACGTCATACTTGCGCATGAGATCGCAGATCTCGTCGAAATGGGTGTAGAGGAAGCTTTCCTTGTGATGCGCCAGGCACCACTTGGCCATGATCGAGCCGCCGCGCGACACGATGCCGGTGACGCGGTTGGCGGTGAGGTGGATGTATTGCAGGCGCACGCCGGCGTGGATGGTGAAATAGTCGACGCCCTGCTCGCACTGCTCGATCAGCGTGTCCTTGTAGAGCTCCCAGGTCAGCTTGACCGGATCGCCGTCGCACTTCTCCAGCGCCTGATAGATCGGAACGGTGCCGATCGGCACCGGCGCGTTGCGCAAAATCCATTCGCGGGTGGTGTGGATGTTGCGCCCGGTCGAGAGGTCCATCACGGTATCGGCGCCCCAGCGGATCGCCCACACCATCTTCTCAACCTCTTCCTCGACCGATGACGTCACCGCCGAGTTGCCGATATTGGCGTTGATCTTGGTCAGGAAGTTGCGGCCGATGATCATTGGCTCGAGTTCGGCGTGGTTGATGTTGCAGGGGATGATGGCACGTCCCCGCGCGATCTCGCTGCGGACGAACTCCGGGGTGATGAAGGCGGGCACTTCCGCGCCAAAGCTTTCGCCGTCGGCAAGGGCTGCTTCCGCACGCTCGAGCTGCTCCTTGCGGCCGAGATTTTCGCGTGCCGCGACGTAGATCATCTCCTTGGTGATGATGCCGGCACGGGCGAATTCGAGCTGCGTAATCTTGTGGCCGTCGCGGCCGCGCAGCGGCTGGTGATAGGCCGAGAAGGCGCGCGCGGCCTTGTCGGTGGAGACGCTGCCATTGTCCTCCGGCTTGATCTGCCGGCCCTGATATTCCTCGACGCCGCCGCGCTCCAGCACCCAGGCCTTGCGGCCGCGCGCCAGACCGGCGTTGACGTCGATGGTCACGCTAGGGTCGGTGTAGGGGCCGGAGGTGTCGTACACCGGCAGGTTCGGTTCGCCGGCGCCTTCGGACAGGATGATCTCGCGCAGCGGCACGCGCAGGTCGGGCGCGGCATCGGGCGAGGCGAAGATTTTTCGCGACGAGGGCAGCGGGCCGGTGGTGACGGCGGGGACGGTCTTGTCGGGATTGGAGCGGATGTTCATGGGATCCTCCGGTTTAATTCGTTGATGTCGCTATGCGAGAGGCAAATTCGGCTGTCATCCCCGCCTAGTGCGCAATTGCGCACGGGAGCGGGGATCCAGTACTCCGAGACGGTGCGGCTCAAGCCGAGAAGCCGCGGCGTACGGGATCGCCCGGTCGAGCCGGGCGATGACAGTGGCGTGCGGGGTGAGAGAGTGAGGCGCATCACGCCGCCTCCGCGGACAGGCCGAGCCATTGCCGCACCCGCGCATCCGGGTCGGCATTCTGGGTGACGTCGCTGACGACGGCGATGGAATCCGCGCCCGCGGCAAAGATCTCCGCGGCGTGCTCGAACTTGATGCCGCCGATCGCGACCAGCGGGATGTGGCCTACGCGCTTCTTCCATTCCGTGATCTTCGGAATGCCCTGCGGTTCGAAACGCATCGATTTGAGCGTGGTGAAGAAGATCGGGCCCAGCGCGACATAGTCGGGCTCGGCGGCAAGCGCCGTGTCCAGCTCCGCATCGTCGTGGGTGGAGACGCCGAGCGACAAGCCGGCCTCGCGGATGGCAGCGAGGTCGGCGTCGGCAAGGTCCTCCTGGCCGAGATGCAGATATTTTGCGCCGGCGACGATCGCCGCGCGCCAATAGTCGTTGACGACGAGCTTGGCTTGCGTGCCCGCGGTGATCGCCAGCGCGTCGGTGACCATCTGCAGCGATTGCGAGTCGTCGAGGTCCTTTGCGCGCAGCTGGATGGTGCCGACGCCGAGCTTGGTCAGGCGCTCGACCCAGGCGAGGCTGTCGACGACGGGATAAAAGCGATCAGGATACGGCATGCCAGAACGGTGTCCCAACGACAGGGGTGGAAGGGGAGGCGAAATCGCGGGCGTTCATCAGCCCGGCCTCAAAAGCGGTGCGGCCGGCCTCGACGCCGAGGCGGAAGGCGTTGGCCATCGCGACGGGATCGGCGGCCTTGGCGATGGCGGTGTTGAGCAGCACGGCGTCGTAGCCGAGTTCGAGCGCCGCGGCCGCATGCGACGGCGCGCCGATGCCGGCGTCGACCACCAGCGTGATATCGGGCAGCCGCTCGCGCATCAGCTTGAGCGCGTCACGGTTGGTGATGCCTTTTGCGCTGCCGATCGGCGCCGCCCACGGCATCACCACCTTGCAGCCGGCATCGACCAGGCGGTTCGCGATCGAGAGATCCTCGGTGCAATAGGGGAACACCTCAAAACCGTCCTTGATCAGGATGGTCGCGGCTTCGACCAGGCCGACCACGTCGGGCTGCAGCGTGTCGTTGTCGGCGATGACTTCGAGCTTGATCCAGGATGTGCCGAACAATTCGCGCGCGAGCTTGGCCGTCGTCACCGCCTCGCGCACGCTGCGGCAGCCGGCGGTGTTCGGCAGCACCGTGACGTCGAGCTCGCGGATCAGATTCCAGAACGCATCGCCGGTCTTGCCGCCGGCGGATTCGCGCCGCAGCGACACCGTGACGATGTTCGAGCCCGAGGCGCGGATCGCCGACTGCATGATCGCAGGCGAGGGATAGAGCGCGCTGCCGATCAGGAGGCGGGAGGGGAAGGTTTTGCCGTAGAAGGTCACCATGGGGTGTCTCTCCAAATGACACTGTCATCCCCGCCTAGTGCGCAAATTGCGCACGGGGGGCGGGGATCCAGTATTCCAGAGGCGGTGCGGTTAGAACCGAGACGCCGCGGCGTACTGGATCGCCCGGTCAAGCCGGGCGATGACAGCTGAGTGTTCGGCGAGCGCGCCATCATCATCACCCTCCCTGCCGCGGCGTGATGATCTCGATCTCGTCGCCGGGCTTCAGCGCCGTCTCGGCCCAGCGGCTCTTCGGCACGACGTCGTAGTTGAGCGCGATCGCGAAATGGGTGCCCTCGTAGTCGAGCTCGCTGAGCAGCGCGTCGACGCTGGCCGAATTCACCTCGCGCTGCTCGCCGTTCACGATCACGCGCATTGCATCACCTCATTGTCGATCTGGCCGCGCTCGACAAAGCCAAGCGTCAGCTCGGCCAGCGCCGGGGCGATCAGGAAGCCGTGACGGTAGAGGCCGTTCACGCTGATCGTGTTGCCGCGAATGCCGATGCGCGGCAGATTGTCGGGAAAAGCGGGGCGCAGGCCGGAGCCGAATTCGACGATGCGGGCCTCGCCGAAGGCGGGATGCACGGCATAGGCCGCGCCCAACAGCTCCAGCGCCGAGCGGACGCTGACGCCGGTGTCCTCGGCCTCGATCGAGGTCGCGCCGAGCATGAACAGATTGTCCTCGCGCGGGATCACATAGAGCGGCCAGCGCGGATGGATCAGCCGCACCGGCCGCGCAAGCTGCACCTCGCTGGTCTCGATCAGGATCATCTCGCCCTTGACGCCGCGCAAGCCGGGCTGCTCGTCGCGCGCAGCAAGGCCGCGGCAGTCGATCACGATGCCTTCAGGATCAAGTTTTGCGAGTTCGGCCGCGGCGACGTCGCTTTCGAACTTGATGGTGCCGCCGGCGGCGCGGATGCGCTCGTGCAGTTTCGGGAGCACGCGGCGCGGCTCGACATGGCCCTCGGTCGGAAAGAACAGCGCGTCGCGGAAGCGGCCTTCGAGCGAGGGCTCGAGCTCGGCAAGGCCGGCGGCATCGAGCCGGCGATGGCCCTCGGTCATCCGGGCAAAACGCTCGAAGTCGCTGCGCTCGCGCGGGTGGGCGACGACCAGCGAGCCGTTGAAGGGCGTGTCGGGCAGCTCGCGCCGCCAGATGTCGAGCGAGCGCAGGCCGAGCCTGGAGATGATCGGTTCGGAAACTTCCGCCTCGCAATAGGGCGCGAGCATGCCGCCGGCCCAATGGCTGGTGGCATCGGTCATGTCGGCGTCACCGCGCTCGTGCAAGGTGACGGCGTGGCCGGCCTGCGCGAACAGCAAGGCCTGCCAGGCGCCTGCGATGCCTGCGCCGATGATGGATACCGGGGAATCCGGTCGCTTGGTCGTCTGCAACATCCCTGTCCCTTCGCCGGCATGACCCGGATCAGGTTCAAAGGGTCACCGCGGTCCTGGGCGGATTTGCCCATTTAGCGGTATCTCAGCTCCTCCTCGGAGCACCCCTCGGAACGGCTCTAATGTATGCCAGCAGGGCAGGGTGGTCAACGCGCTTGGGCGGGAACCGCGCTTACCTGGGCGCCTGCGCCCGGGCGTTGCGGACGCGCTGGGCGAGCTTCCTGTGCGGCGCGGCGCCGAATATCGGCTGCGGATTGCCGTTCGGCTCGAGCCAAGGGGCGCCCATATTGGCCTCGCTCGTATTGGCGACCTGCACGGCCTCCTGCCGCTGCCGCTTTGCGGCGTAGTAATAGCCGCCGGCGAAATAACGCACGGCGCGGGCGTGATCGCCATTGGCGGCGTGATAGGCGCCGGCGAGATATTTCACGGCATAGGTGAGGTTGGTATTGGGATCGCGCAGGCCGGCGGCGTCGCCGGTGTAGCCGACCCCGCGCGCGGTCGCGAGCTTGATCTGCATCAGCCCGATGGTGCCGCCATGGCCGACCAGGCCGGGCTGATAGCGGCTTTCGCGCATGATGACGCGATGCACCAGCGCCTCCGGCACGCCGTTGGCGCGGGCATGGGCCGCGACCATCTCGGCGTACTCCGCTTGGCCCGCGAATGCGGCCTGTGGCAACGTCAGTCCGGCCGCGAGCAGCGCGGCGACATGTAAAATTTTCATCAAATGTTCCTCGGCACCGCTCACCTGCGCCCGCTCGCGTTAGGCCCCGCGAACGCGGCGATGATGTGGCGAAACGCCTCCGATTACGTTTTTGCAGCGCAGAGCCGTCATTCGGACGCAAGGCCGGCGTAGGGCTTGTCATGCAGACGAAGCCGTCATTCGCGACAGCGGGCCTGTCTATTCGCGTGCGGGCCCGAAAGCGAGTAAGAGAGCGGCGCAAATCGGGAGAGGTGCCATGACAAAAGCAAACGTGGTGAAGGCACACATCGGCGACATTCCCAGGCAAAATCCCTGTGCGCAATGCGGCGCGCCGATCCCCCAACCTGATTGGATCGAGGCGGGCGACGGACGCATCTCCTATCTTTGGACATGCCGTGCTTGCAATTATCGCTTCGAGGCGGTTGCGATTTTTGATGAGGGAGCCGTCGCGCACCCGCCGCTTGCGGCCTGAGGTTTAGTCTTCGGGCCTGATCTTTTCGGAAAACCGCTGCACACTTTGCGCTGGCGCGACCCTTCGGGTCCGGATCATGGCTTAAGCCGCAAGCTGCGGCTGCTGCCGTACCGGCAATTGCATCCGCACGATCGGCCCATGCGGCTCCGGGTCGTGCAGCGACAGCTCGCCGCCGTGGGCGATCGCGATCGCGCGCGCCGCATGAATTTATCCACGAAATCGTGCGCTGCGAAATGTTCCTGAGTGACTTAGGAACAATTGAACGCAGCCCAGATGCTCGCGCAGCACGCGACGAAATTGCAGCACGCGCGGAACTGGGACTGATCCGAGCTGTTTTCTCCGCACAAGTTTTCTGCTGAAGGAGAGGACAATATGTTGATGAAATCGATCGCGGCCGGTCTTGCCGGTACCGCACTGCTCGCAACCGTTGCGTTCGCGCAAAATCCGACCGCCACCACCGACAAGGCGCCGGCTGCCGCGGCGACGACGACCACCACGACCGCGTCGGGACAGTGGCGTACGTCCAAGATGGACGGCATCAAGGTCTATAACGACGCCAATGAGAACATCGGCTCGATCAACGATCTGCTGATGGACAAGAGCGGTAACATCAAGATCGCTGTGATCGGCGTCGGCGGCTTCCTCGGCCTGGGCGAGCATCTGGTTGCGGTGCCCTTTGAGAAGCTGAAATTCGTCAACGAGGCGGTTGCCTACACCGGCGCTGCCGGGAACAACCCGAACAGCGCAGCCAACCGGCCCGCGGCGACTACCACGACGGGTGCCGCGACCGGCACCGACAACAAGCCCGCGACGACAACGACGGCCACGTCCGCGTCGAAATGGTATCCGGACCACGCCGTGTTCAATGCGAGCAAGGACGAGCTGAAGAACATGCCCGAGTTCAAATACTCGGAGTAACGCGGCTCTGAACGGCTAAACGAAGCGCGCCCGGTTTTTGCCGGGCGCGCTGTCGTGCTCTTCCCAACCTCTCCCCGCAAGCGGGAAGAGGGAGAAGAACTTCAGTGCGTCACCAGCGGGCAGCCGCCCTTGTCGAGCGGACGGAAGGCCTCGTCGCCGGGCACGGTGGCGATCAGCTTGTAGAGGTCCCACTCGCCCTTGGAGTCCTCGGGCTTCTTGACCTCGAACAGATACATGTCGTGGACCATGCGGCCGTCGATGCGGATCTTGCCGTTCTTGGCGAAGAAGTCGTTGACCGGTGTCTTGCGCATCTGCTCCATCACCTTCGGTGCCTCGTCGGTCTTGATGGCGTCGATCGCCTTCAGGTAATGCATGGTCGCGGAATAGAGCCCCGCCTGGATCATGGTCGGCATGTGACCGACCTTCTCGTTGAAGCGCTTGGAGAAGGCGCGCGTCTCCTCGTTGGTGTCCCAGTAGAACGCGTCGGTGATGATCAGGCCTTGCGTCGACTTGATGCCGAGCGAATGAACGTCGGTGATCTCCATGAGCAAGGCGATCATCTTCTGGCCGCCCTCCGTCAGGCCGAACTCGGCCGCCTGTTTCAGCGCATTGGTGGTGTCGCCGCCGGCATTGGCCAGTGCGACCACCTTGGCCTTGGAGGCCTGGGCCTGGAGCAGGAAGGAGGAGAAGTCCGACGAGTTGAGCGGATGGCGGACCTCGCCGAGCACCTTGCCGCCGCTCTCCTTGACGACGTTGGCGGCGTCGCGCTGCAGCGCCATGCCGAAGGCGTAGTCGGCGGTGACGAAGAACCAGGTGTCCTCGCCGCGCTTGACCATCGCCTTGCCGGCGACGTTCGACAGCGCATAGGTGTCGTAGGTCCAGTGCACCGTGTTGGGCGAGCAGGCGACGCCCGTGATATCGGATGAGCCGCCGCCGGAATTGATGTGGATCTTGTTCTTCTCGCGCGTCAACGCCGAGATCGGCAGCGCCACCGACGAGGTCGGCACGTCGAAGATCGCGTCGACCTTGTCGTTGTCGTACCAGTTGCGGGCGATGTTGACGCCGACGTCGGGCTTGTTCTGGTGATCGGCGGAGACCACCTGCACGGGCTTGCCCGCGACTTTGGCACCGTAATCGGCGACCGCCATCTCCACGGCGGCGAGCGAGCCCTTGCCGGTCGCGTCCGCATAGAGGCTCGACATGTCCGTGAGCACGCCGATCTTGACGACGTCGTCGGAAATCTGCGCCTGGGCGGCGCCTGACGTGGCGGCGAGCGCGAGACCGGCCGCGATCGCGGCGATGAGCTTTTGCATTTTGTTTCTCCCTCAGCGTTGTTGTTTGGGTTTTGTTGCGGGGACCGTTCTAACGACAATCTGTCCCCGGAGCAAAGCCCGAGAATGCGCGAGGAGGGTTGAGAAATAAGCAGGGCGCGGCAGTGTTTTCACCCTCTCCCCGGGAGAAGGAAGAAGCTCACGCGCTGCTGCCCTTGAGCCGTTCGTTGCGCCGGCGCAGGCCTTCCAGGGTGGCGAGCAGGATGACCGAGACCGTCGTCAGGATCACCGCTGCCGCCGTGATGGTCGGGCTGATGTTCTCGCGGATGCCGCTGAACATCTCGCGCGGCAGGGTGCGCTGCTCGGGACCTGCCATGAACAGCACGATCACCACCTCATCGAAGCTGGTCGCGAAGGCGAACAGGGCCCCCGATGCCACGCCGGGCAGGATCAGCGGCAGGATCACGCGGCGGAAGGCGTCAAGCGGCGAGGCACCGAGCGAGGCGGCAGCGCGGGCCAGATTGGTGTCGAAGCTCTGCAGCGTCGCGCCGACCGTGATGACGACGAAGGGCGTCGCCAGCGCGGTGTGGGCCAGGATCAAGCCGAGATAGCTGCCGGTCAATCCGATCGGCGCGAAGAAGAAATAGAGACCGACCGCGGTGATGACCCCGGGCACGACGACCGGCGACAGCACGAAGGCCAGCACGAGCGGCTTGAACCGGCTCTTCCACTGCGCCAGCCCTAACGCCGCCAGCGTGCCGAGCACCATCGACAGCAGGGTCGAGGCGACACCGATGATCATGCTGTTCTTCAGCGAATTCATCCAGCGCGGCGAATTGATGAAGTCGTCGTACCAGCGCAGCGAGAGGCCCGGCAGCGGATAGGTGAGGTACGAGCCCGAGCTGAACGACAGCGGCATGATCGCAAGGATCGGCGCAATCAGGAAGATGAACACCAGCGTGGAGATCACGATGGTCGCGGTCCACGCAATGCGCTGGCTCGGCGTGCGGATGGAGGAATTGTCGCTCAATTCTTCATCCCTCCCGTGACCTGCTGTCCCTGCACCAGCTTTCCGTAGACGAGCGCGAGCAGAATAGTGGCGAGCAGCAGCACCGCACCCAGTGCCGAAGCAAGGCCCCAATTGGCCGTCTCGGTCGTGTAGAGCGCGATGAAGTAGCTGATCATCTGATCGGCGGCGCCCCCGACGAGTGCTGGCGTGATGTAATAGCCGAGCGCCAGGATGAAGACGAGCAGGCTTCCCGCGCCGATGCCGGGCAGCGTCTGAGGCAGGTAGATCCGCAGGAAGGCGGTGAGCGGCGGCGCGCCGAGCGAGGCGGCGGCACGCATGTAAGCAGGCGAGATCGCCTTCATGCTGCTGTACAGCGGCAGGATCATGAACGGCAGGAGAACGTGGGTCATGGCCACGCAGACACCAAAGCGGTTGTAGATCAGGCGCAATGGCTCGTCGATGATGCCAAGCCAGAGCAGGCTGTCGTTCACGACGCCTTTGCCCTGCAACAGAACGATCCAGGCGCAGGTGCGGACCAGAAGCGACGTCCAGAACGGCAGCAGGACGAAGATCATCAGCAAATTCGACCGGCCGGGCGGCAGCGCCGCCAGCAGGTAGGCGACCGGGAAGCCAAGGATCAGGCACAGCACCGTGACACTGAGGCTGATGAGGAAGGTGCGGACGAAAACGTCGCGGTAGATGGCCTGATCGGGCGGAGCTGCGACAATCGCGCCGTCCACGTTCCGCGTCAGATCGAGCGCCGACAAAAGATAGAAGCCGGTCACGGGGCCACTGGCGTCCTTGATCGTGGTCCAGGTGGCGCGTTCGCGCCAGGCCGGGTTGATCTTGCCCAGCGTCTCCCTCGCCGTGCCGGGCTCGGGCGCAGTCTTCAGATTGCGTGCGGTGCTGGTCAGGATCGTGCGGAAGCCGTTCAGTGCGTAGTTGAGCCGCTTGGCCGCAATCGCAATGGTGCCGGAATCGCGCGCCGCCATGATGTCGCCCGCCAGCGCCGCGTAGGCCTTTTCGTCCGGCAGATCCCTGCCGTCCCAACTGGCGAGAGCCGCGATGGTCTGAGGCAGAACCAGACGCACCTCGCGGTCATCGACGGCACGCCACAGCATGCCGGCGATGGGCCCAGCGAAGGTGAAGAGCAGGAAGACGAGAAGCGGCAGAACCAGCGCCAATGCTTTGACCTGGCGTGCTCGCTCCGCCCGCCGCAATCGGCGCTTGAGCGGCACCTCGGTCGGGCCATGGGCGCCGGTCAAGAGCGCATCCGTCATTGGTCTAACCTTGGGTCGAGCTTTGTGGGGACGCTATTTCGCGGCCCATTTGTTGAAGCGCTCGGTCAGGCGGTCGATGTTCTCGAGCCAAAAGGCAACATTGATCTCCACCGCATTCTTGATGTTGTCAGGCGCTGTCGGCAGGTCCTTCAGAACAGCAGGCGCGAGCAGGGCGGCTGCGTCCTTGTTCGAGGTGCCATAAGCAATGTTCTCCGACAGTTTCGACTGGTTCTCAGCCTTGCCGACGAAGTCCAGGAACTTGTAGGCCGCGTCCTTGTTCGGGCTGCCTTTCAGGATCACCCAAGTGTCGAGGGTGAAGAGCGCTCCGTCCCAGACCATGCCAAAATTCTTCTTCTCGTTCTTGTTCGCGGTGTCGATGCGGCCATTGTAGACCGAGGTCATTGCCACCTCGCCGGAGGCGAGCAATTGCGGCGGCTGAGCGCCGGCCTTCCACCAGACGATGTCGCCCTTGATGGTGTCCAGCTTCTTGAACGCGCGCTCGACGCCCTCGTCGGTCGCCAGCACCTTGTAGACGTCCTTTGGCGCGACGCCGTCGGCCATGAGGGCGATCTCCAGCGTGGTCTTCGGCCCCTGACGCAGGGCACGCTTGCCCGGGATCTTCTTGGTGTCGAAGAAGTCGGCCCAGCCCTTCGGGGCCTCCTTGAGCTTGTCCTTGTCGTAGCCGAGAACGAAATCGTAGAGGATGGCGCCGACGCCGCAAGGATTGACCGACGGTGGGATATAGGCGGCCTCGCCGCCGATCTTCGAATAGTCGAGCTTTTCGAACAGGCCTTCCTCGCAGCCAACCGCCAGCTCGTCGCTCTCGACCTGGACGACGTCCCAGGTGGCGGCACCACCCTGCACCTTGGCGCGCAACACGCCGACGCCGCCGTCCCAGGACTCGTCATTCAAGGGAACACCGGTCGCTTTCTTGAACGGCTCGAAATAGACCTTCTTCTGGGCATCCTGATAGGCGCCGCCCCACGACACAACGGTGAGGTCACGCGCCTGCGCGACCGTGGCCAGCGTCGCGCTGGCGGTGAATGCCGCGGCCAAACCCAGAATAATCTTGCGCTTCAGCATGGTCTTTGTTCCTTCTTCTTCACGTGACTTGCGTTGAGCTTGGTTGGTCCAGGTCCGCCCACCTTGGAGCGATGCTGCATGGTCGGATCAGACGGGATCGAGGGCCAGGCAGTCCTCCGGGCGGAAGGTGATGAACACGTCATCGCCAGGTCTCAGGCTGCCAGCTGTAAGGCTGCCAGCTCTCAGGCTGTCATGTGTCCCCGGCTGAAGCTTGACCATGAACTCCTTGTTGTCGGCGACGTCGAGCACGGCCAGCGCGTGGTCGCCGAGGTAGATGGTGTTCTGCACCTTGGCCGGCAGTCGGTTCGGTTCGTCGCTGGAGATGCCATCCGGGATGATGGCGATCCGCTCCGGCCGCACCGACAGCGAGGTCGATGCGCCCGCGCCTGATACGTTGACCGCTCGTGCGGTCACGGCGCCGCCGCCCGCCAGCACAACGCGGCAATATTGTTTCTCGACCGTCTCGACGGTGCCGGACAGCACGTTGTTCTCGCCGATGAAATGGGCGACGAAGCTGTTCACCGGATGCTCATACAGCGCGTCGGGCCTGTCGATCTGCTGCACGATGCCATCGTTGAACACGGCGATGCGGTCCGACATGGTGAGCGCTTCACTTTGATCGTGGGTGACATAGACGACGGTGATGCCCATGGTCTCGTGCAGCTGCTTGATCTCCAGTTGCATCTGCTCCCGCAGGCGCTTGTCTAGGGCGCCCAGCGGCTCGTCCATCAGCACGAGTTGCGGATTGAAAACCAGCGCGCGGGCCAGCGCCACGCGCTGCTGTTGACCGCCGGACAGCTGCCCGGGCCGCCGCTGCGCCAGAGTTTCCATCTTGATCATGCGCAATGCCGCTTTGACACGATCCTGCGCTTCGGCCTTGTTCGTGTTGCGAACGGAGAGCGGGAAGGCGATATTCTCCGCAATCGTCAGGTGCGGAAACAGGGCATAATTCTGGAACACCATGCCGATGTCGCGCTTGTGTGCCGGCACGTTCTTGATCGGTCGGTCCGCGAGGAAGATCTCGCCATGGGTCGGAACCTCGAAACCCGCCAGCATCATCAGGGTGGTCGTCTTGCCCGAGCCCGACGGACCAAGCAGGGTGACGAACTCGCCCTTCCTGATGTCGAGATCGAGGTTTTTCACCACGAGGTGCTCGCCATCATAGGTCTTCTGAATGCCGGAAAAGCGCACCAGCGCCGGCGCAGGCGTAACCATGCCGGCTTCCATGTCGTCCTCGCGTTGTCAGCCACAGTGCTGTCAGCACCCCGTCCCCGGGGTGCGAGGAACAGCTTAGCATCGTCCGACCAGATTGCCAGCGGCGCAAGCGACTGCGCGCACGGACCCGTCGGGAAAAGGGGCGCGCTACATCCCCGACAGCTTCGTCACGGATACATTCAGCGAGCCCCCGGCTTCCGCGATCACGCGCAGCGTCTTGGAGTCGAAGGCGATGTCGGCGAGGCTCAGGCTGTCGATCTTCGCTTCGACCTTGATGCCATCCTCGTTCTTCTGATAGTCGGCGATCGCGGCGGCGATCTTCTCGCGTGCGTTGGCGGCAATCGGCTTCAGATCGACCGTCGCTTTCTGCACCAGCGCCTGCTGCATCTGCGGCACCACCGCGCGCGCCGCGGCACCCAGCAGGCCGAAGGCCGCCTCGGATTCCACGGCGAGCTGGATGTCGGCGAGCCGCAGCGTCTGCTGCGCCTGGTCGAGCATCGGCCGGCCCCAGATGTGCACGGTCGCTTCGGCGCCGAGACCAAGCCAGCTCTTCTTCTCCTTGGCGCGCACCAGCAGCGAGATCAGGAGGCGCTCGCCCGACGGGATCACGTTGACGCTCTTGACGGTGACATCGACCGGGCCGGAGCCGTCCTCGGGATAGGTGTGGCCGACCATCTGCGCCGCGATGAGCTTGTTGATCTCGGTGAAGGGCACGTCGATCGGCACGCCAATGTTCACACCGGTGCCGGTCGGCGGCACGATCGAGATCTTGTCGGGGAACGGGCAGTCGGGCTTGGTCGGCGTCGAGATCACGCGCGTCTCGAGCTCGAGGCCAAGCAGCAGCGTCACGTTCTGTGCGTCGACGCGCGGCTGTGCCGCGATGGCGCGGGTCGGCTTCATCTCGAGCCAAAGCGGCGGCAGCGCGGCGGAAGACCCCGAGCCTTGCAGCGGGATCGAGCGGCAGGCCTTGGCCCATTGCAGCTTCGCGTTGTCCCGCAAGGTCGGATCGTTGCGCATGCGTTCGGAGACGGCGTTGATCTGTTCGCCGACGGTCTTGTCGATCAGCGGCTTCACCTGGGCAGGCACGTTGACCTTGGCGCCCGAAATGTTGAGGTTGGTATCGCCAAGATTGACCTGGGCGCCGAGATTGGGCTCGAGATGCCAGTTGGCGGCGAGCTTCGGCCGCGAGGTAACGACGACGTTGCCCTTGATCTCGGCGCTGGCGTTCAAATTCTTGATGTTGACCGCGCCGATCTGTTTCGCGGCATTGCCGCCGAGCACGCTGCCGAGCGCCTCGCCGAGCGCGCCGGTGGCTTTCGACGACAGCGAGCCCGTCACGTTCAGCTTGCCCGTGAGCGGCGTCGAGATCGTCAGCACGTCCTTGTCGCCGGCAGTCGCCATCGGTCCGCGTACCGCCGACCAGCCGATGTCGGCGTTCTCCAGGATTTGCGAGATCGGGTTCTCGGCCTTGCCGGCGAAATTGCGCGGAGCGGCCTTCTCGGCCTGCTCGCGGATCGCCGACAGCGCGATGGCGACCGGCGCCACCACGATCGAGCTCTTCGAGACCGGCGGCAGCGGCGGCAATTGCGCGACCGGCGGCGCGGAATTCGTCGCCCGCGGCGACAGCCAGTCCATCGCCTTCAGGCTGATGAAAAACGACGCCGCGAGCACCGCGACGGCGATCAGGACAGTTTTCAAGTTCAGCGTCAGTCGCATCAATCCCCCAGGCCGCCCCGGGGCAGAAGTCTACAGGGCAGGCAAGGAGGGCGCTAGAGCCCACCGATGGGGTGGAATTGGGGCAAACATATTAACGGCCGCGAACGCACCGTTGCCGCGCATTCGTCCTCGCGTACCTAGCCGCGCTTCGGACGGCGCACCGCCCTCACATTGCCGCGATCTCCGCCACCGCAGAAGAAACGGTCGCCGCCATCGGACTCCAATCCTGACACCATCGTCCCGGCGGGCAGGTCGAGCTGCTCCAGCACCTTGCCCGTCTCGGGGTCGATCCGCCTGATGTCGCTGTCCTCGCCTTCCCAGGTGCCGTGCCAGAGCTCGCCGTCGACCCAGGTCACGCCGGTGACGAAGCGCTTGCTTTCGATGGTGCGGAGAATTTTTCCCGTCTGGGGATCGACCTGATGGATCTTGCGCTCCCGATACTGTCCGACCCAGAGCGAGCCCTCGGCCCAGGCCAGTCCGGAATCGCCGCCGCCGCCGGGTGCCGGGATGGTGGCGAGCACCTTGCCGGTCACAGCGTCGATCTTCTGGATGCGGTCCTCGGCGATCTGGAACAGGTGGCGGCCGTCGAACGCCGTTCCCGCATGCGCGGCGACATCGATGGAGCGGGTGATCTTGCCATCGGCCGGGTCGACCGCGTTCAATCTGTCGCCGGATGCGAACCACATAAGGCTGCCGTCATAGGTGACGCCGTGCACGGCTTCGACGCCTGCATAGGGCCCGTATTCCCTGACGATCTCGGCGGCTGAACGTTTCATCTGCTCGGTCCCTGCGGTGTGAATCCCACTTTACGTCTTCATGAGCGGTCCGGGGAGTAACAAGCCTGTCGGGAAACCCGGCACGGGCGGCGTCATCCAGCGCCGCGCCCGTCCGTGTCCGAAGGACTGCACCTTGTTCGATCGCGCCAGCTCTTCGAGGGCCCGTTGCACGGTGCGCGCGCTCGTTCCCAGCGCCAGCGCGAGCGCCGAACTCGACCAGGGCTCGCCATCAGAGAGGAAGGCGAGCACATTGGCGTGCTTCTCCTCGACGGGCCGTGCGAGGACGAGAACCTGCCGCGTGTTGCGCGGCGTCAGCGCAAAACCTTGCCTGGTCGCGCTGACGTCGGCCAGAGGCTTGAGCTTGGTGCGGAGCCGCCCGATTTCGACGCGCAGCCGGGCGCGATGCGATTCATCGACGTGCCTTGCCTGAAACGCTCCCGTGATCAACCCTTCCCGCGAGACATCGGCCGGCCAGGCCTGCGCCAGGATGCGCGCGAGTGCGAACAGCACCGGCCGCGTTCCGAGCGGCACGAGGATGCCTCGCCTGCGAACCGCGTGATGGAACGTGTCCACCACGAGCGCCTCCGATGTCACGAGGTCCTCGACCTCCTCGAGCAGTAGCGGCCGTTCGTGCCCGCGCGTGATCAAGCGCGCTGCGGGCGTGTCGAGCACGCGGCTCGTGCCTTCGACCTCGGCCGCAAGCGCGGGAATGCCGGCCTGTCGTGCTGCGCTCGCCGCGCGCCCGAGCGCCGCGCGCGCGTCTTTCGTTCTGAGCCGCCGGATCGCGATGCCGGCAATCACGAGTTCGCGGCCGACCTGCGCAGCCGGGGGCAGCGGCGTGGACTTGATGTCGGCCAGCGTGCGTTCGGCCTCGTCAAGGCGCCCGAGAAGGAGAAGTCGGCGCGCCTCGATGTGACCCGCATGGGCCGCGTTGGCGAGGTCACCGTGGCTTGCGAGCGTCGCCCGCGCGGCCACGAGCGTGTTGGCCGGCCAATTCAGGTCGCGCGAGACGAGTGCGATCTCGGCCTCCGCGACGACGCATCTTGCCCGCGCGACCGCCTCTCTCGGGCCGAAGGCACGTGCGGCGCTGCGCAGCAGCGTCTTCGCCTTGGCGAGATCGCCGAGTTGCGCCATCGCGATGCCGCGCAGCGCCAGCGAAGGTGCATCGTTGCGCAGCGCAACGCGGTTCAGCGCGCCGAGCGGATCGCCGGCTTGGAGCGCGCGCGCCGCGGCCGTGATCAGCGACTCCATTCAAATCCCGCCACACTTGTTACTCCCACCACGCAACCGTCCGGTGCGAGAGATCGTTGACGGCCGACAATGTGCGGCGAGGGGCGAGCGGTTCCGCATCTTGCATAGCGAGATACGGAACGGCCGCCCGGGAAAAGTTGGAGAGCCATGATGACATCAGCTGACAACGCAGGAAATAACGGACAAGCCGCCATGCAAACACCGCCGGTGGTGTCGCCGCAGGACTGGGAGGCCGCCCGTCAGCAACTGCTCGTGAAGGAAAAGGCGCATACCCGTGCCCGCGATGCCCTGGCGGCCGAGCGCCGGCGCATGCCGTGGATGGAAGTGACCAAAACCTATGCGTTCGAGGGGCCGGGCGGCAAGGTCAGTCTGCACGACCTGTTCCAGGGCCGGCGGCAGCTGATCGTCTACCGTGCGTTCTTCGAGCCGGGCGTGTTCGGCTGGCCGGATCATGCCTGCCGCGGCTGCTCCATGGTGGCCGACCAGGTCGCGCATGTCGCGCACCTCAATGCCCGCGACACCACGCTGGTGTTCGCCTCGCGCGCACCGCAGGCCGATATCAGCAGGCTGAAGCAGCGGATGGGCTGGACCATGCCATGGGTCACCGTCACCGACAGTTTCGATGCGGATTTCGGCGTCGACGAGTGGCACGGGACCAACGTGTTCTTCCGCGACGGCGACCGGATCTTCCGCACCTATTTCGTCAAGAGCCGGGGCGACGAGCAGATGGGCGGCACCTGGAATTACCTCGACATCACGCCGCTGGGACGGCAGGAGGTCTGGGAGGATTCGCCGAAAGGCTATCCGCAGACGCCGACCTACAAATGGTGGAACTGGCACGACAGCTACACCGAAGGTGCGGCGCCCGACAAGAGATGGGTCGAGATCTCGACCGCGGGCGAGAAGGCTTTTCGCGAGGAGGCGGCTGAAGGACGTGACTAGTCCCGTCAGCGCAATGGCCGGCGCGAGCCGCAACGGTGTGGTGGCTGCGCGCCACCTCGCCAGATGGTTGGGGCTGGCGGCGACGCCGACCTTCGCGATCATGGCCGTACTGACGGCCATGCTTGATGGCCCGGCGGACATGCTGTGTGGCTCCGGACATGGGGCGATGCTCGGCGGGATGGTGCCGATGTATCTGCTGATGAGCGCGTTTCATTCGGCGGCGTGGCTGAGGCTGATCGCAGATCGGCGGGGCCGGTGGCCCTACTGCGAAGCCGCCTGCAAATAGGCAACGATCTTGCCCGCTTCCTCCGCCGAGACGCCGCCATAGGGCTGCATCTTGTTGCCGGAGACGACCTCGTCCGGCTTGAGCATGAAGCGGGTGAGTTTGTCCTGGTCCCAGACGAAGCCGGCTTCCTTGATCGACGAAGAATAGTTGTAGTTCGGCAGCGCGCCGGCCTTGCGTCCGACGATTTTGTTGAGGTTGGGGCCCAGACGATTGTCGCCCTCTTTCACCGAGTGGCAGGTGCGGCAGGAATTGTTGAAGGCTTGCTGGGCTGCATCGTCGCTCCCCGGCTGCTGTGCGCGCGAGGTGGGCACGGTCAGCAGCAGTGCCACGGCGGCAGCGATCGCGCGCAGGCATTTGCCTTGCGGCGTTTGCGGACGTGATTGCATTCGCGCCTCCATCGGGGATCGCGCCGCAGCACGCGCGCGCATCGGTATGCAGAGGGCCAACGAAAACGGCCCCGGTGGGTTCCGGGGCCGCTTGCGTCACAATGTCCTGTCGCTTACCGCGTTGCGGCTCCGAGTTCTGCGCGGCGCTCCGTCATCGGCAGCACGATCACCTTGGTGCCGACGTTGACGCGGGAGTACAGGTCCGCGACATCGTCATTGGTCAGGCGGATGCAGCCGGAGGAGACGTGCTTGCCGATGGTGTCGGGTGCGTTGGTGCCGTGGATGCGGTAGATGGTGCCGCCGAGATACATGGCGCGGGCGCCGAGCGGATTGCCGGGACCGCCGGCCATGTGGCGCGGCAGATAGGGTTGGCGGGCGATCATCTCCGGCGGCGGGGTCCAATCCGGCCACTCCGCCTTCTTGGTCACCGACTGGGTGCCGGACCAGGTGAAACCGTCGCGGCCGACGCCGATGCCGTAGCGCATCGCCTGGCCATTGCCGAGCACGAGATAGAGATAGGTGTTGGGCGTATCGATGATGATGGTGCCCGGCGCCTCACGCGTCGCATAGGAGACGGTCTGGCGGCGGAAGCGGGCCGGCGTTTCGACCGCGTCCTGCTCCTCGGACGGCGCGGCCCGATAGGGCGTCGCTTGATAAGGCTGGTACGGCTGCGGCGCTGCGATCGGCGGCAGCGGCTGGAAGAAGGGGAAGAGCTGCACAGGCGCGGCCTTGGCCGGGCCGGCGAACGCGATCGCGGTGACAGCCACTGCGCCAAACGCAACGGCGCGCGAATAAGTCTTCAACGTCTCCAGATTGATCATCGGTCGCCCCTGTTTGCGCGGTGTTTCTTGGTCACCCGGCACCGTTGCGGTGCTCTGTTGCCTAGATCACTAACGGCAAGAAGTTTCGGGACGTTTGCGCGGAAAACCGAAAACGGTTTCATGGCGGAAAGGATTGTTTCATGACGGTTTCGTGGCTGCGCGGACCCGTTAACGAACAAAACAGCGGGCCGACACTTCCATGACGTCACACGCCTGAAATATCCGTGGTTGATGGTCCTAAGCCGAGAATCATAAAAATCTCGGGATTTCCCCATGCGGGTATTAATCGCGACTGACGCCTGGCATCCGCAGGTCAACGGTGTGGTGCGGACGCTGACCTCGCTGGCTGGCGCGGCCAAGGCATTGGATGTCGAGATCGACTTCCTGACGCCGGACGGCTTTCGGTCATGGCCGTTGCCGACCTATCCGGGGCTGCGCATTGCGCTGCCGAGCGGCAGGGAGATTGGGCGGCGGATCGAGAGGGCGGCGCCGGAGGCGCTGCACATCGCGACCGAAGGGCCGATCGGCTGGGCGGCGCGGGCTTATTGCCGTCGCAACCGGCTCGCCTTCACCACCTCCTACACCACGCGCTTTCCCGAATACGTCTCGGTGCGAACCGGCATCCCCGCGAGCGTCGGCTACGCCGTGCTGCGCCACTTCCACGATGCCGCCGCCATGACGATGGTCGCGACGCCCTCGCTGCGGCAGGAGCTGTCCGAGCGCGGTTTCAAGCGGCTCGGCTTCTGGACCCGCGGCGTGAACACCGAGCTGTTTCATCCGGACTCTCCAGCCAAGCTCGATCTGCCCGGGCCGATCTTCATGACGATGGGCCGCGTGGCGGTGGAGAAGAACCTCGAGGCTTTCCTCTCGCTCGACCTGCCCGGCACCAAGGTCGTCATCGGCGACGGTCCGCAGAAGGCCGGCCTTGAAAAGAAATTTCCCGACGTGGTCTTCCTCGGCGAGAAGAAGGGCGCTGACCTCACCGCGCACCTCGCCGCCGCTGACGTGTTCGTGTTTCCGAGCCTGACCGACACGTTCGGCGTGGTGCAGCTCGAAGCGCTCGCCTGCGGCACGCCGGTTGCGGCGTTTCCGGTGACGGGACCGAAGGACGTCATCGCAGATCATCCGATCGGCGCGATCGACCACGATTTGCGCGAAGCGTGCCTGCGCGCACTGACCATGTCGCGCGAGACCTGCCGCAACTTCGCGCTGGAGCGCTCCTGGGAAAACAGCGCGCGCCAATTCGTCGGCAACCTCACTTCACTTCAGCCCAGCCGCGTCTTGCGCGCCTCGCCTCGCATGGCGCGGCGGCCGGTGCGCGGCTGATCCCGTTCGACCACAGCGAGAACCTCATCGATGGCTAAGATCATGAACCTTGACGGCACCCAGCAGCTCGACCTCACCCGTGGCACGGTCGAGCAGGCCTATGATCGTTGGGCACCGGTCTACGACCTCGTGTTCGGAGGCGTGTTCGCAAAAGGCCGGCAGGCCGCGATCGCGGCCACCAACAAGATCGGCGGCCGGGTGCTCGAGGTCGGCGTCGGCACCGGCATCTCGCTGCCGCTCTACGCGCCGCATCTGCGCATCTTCGGCACCGACATCTCGGAGGCGATGCTCGACAAGGCGCGCCAGCGCGTCGTCGAGGGCGGCCTAGAGAACGTCGAAGGCCTCGCGGTGATGGATGCCGAGAAGCTCGAATTCCCCGACAACTCCTTCGACGTCGTGATGGCGCAATACGTCGTCACCGCCGTGCCGAATCCGGAAGTTGCGCTTGACGAATTCGCCCGCGTGCTGCGCCCGGGCGGGGAGCTGATCATCCTCACCCGCGTCAGCGCCGATACCGGCATGCGCCGCTTCATCGAGCAGAAGCTGCAGCCGGTGGTACGTCCGCTCGGTTTCCGCACCGCCGAGTTCGCCTGGTCGCGTTATGCCAAATGGCTGGCCGGTGCCGACGGCATCGAGCTCGCCGAGCGCCGCCTGATCCCGCCGCTCGGTCATTTCTCGCTGGTGCGATTCCGCAAGATCGACGTCGCCAAGGCGGCTTGATCCAAGCTCACGTAACCCGTGCGTCATCGCGCCGCTGCGCATCGTCACATGACAAAATGATGATGTCACACGGCCTACATCGAATCCCTGTAAATCCTGAACCCGAAAGCATTTGGGGGAGAGCATGATCAAGAACTATCTCGAGCAGCTGCGGATCCAGCGCTGGGACGACCATCGCTACTATCACCACAGCCGCATCAATCAGAGCCTGCACTTTGTCAGCGCGCTGAGCTTCCTGTTCGCCTATGTCTGGCTGTTCGTCGACCCCATGGTCTCCGCGCTGGTGGGCTGGCTGGTCTCGATGACCTCGCGCCAGGCCGGCCACTTCTTCTTCGAGCCGCATGGCTACGACCAGATCAACCAGGCGACGCACGAGCACAAGGAAGAGATCAAGGTCGGCTACAACCTTCGGCGCAAGGTGGTGCTGATGTCGATCTGGGCGCTGTCGCCGGTGGTGCTGTTGGTCGATCCGACTCTGTTCGGACTGTTCACGCCTTGGGCGGGCGCGACCGACTTCATGCGGCAAGTGGCCAAGATCTGGCTCGTCGTCGGCGGCGGCGGTCTCATGTTCCGCACGGTGCACCTGTTCTTCATCCGCGACGTCGAGACCGGTCTCGTCTGGATGACGAAGATCCTGACCGACCCCTTCCACGATTTGATGCTCTACCGCAACGCGCCGCTGGCGCTGATGCGTGGCGAGCTGATGGATCCCGGCCTGCATCTCAAGCCCGAGCACACGCTGGGCCTCATCGGTGAGCCCACGCTCGAAGAGCAGCACGCCTGAGCGCGCCGTTCTCACCAAGGCCTCCGATGTCTGATGGTTGCGTCATGCCCGGGCTCGTCCCGCCTGCGCGGCCGAAGCCGCTTCGGCGAGGCGAAGGCCCGGGCATCCACGTCTTGGAGGTCTCGCGCGGAGACGCGTGGCTGGCCGGGCATAGGCGAGCGGAAGCGACGCCGTCCTTCGGACGGCTGTGCCCGGCCATGACGCCGTTGGAGGAACCAGCCTCAGCGCCCGAAGCGCTTGGCCAGCATCTCTTTCAGGATCTGCCGCTTGATGGTCTTGTTGGTGAGGACGCCATCGTGCCACCAGAAGCCGTCGGCCTTCATCTTCTCGGCCGCGCGGACGAAACGCTCGGCGACCTCGGTGAAATCGGCGTCGGTGTAGTTCAGGCTGAAGATCAGCCTGCCGGTGCCGACCCAGCTCAAGGACAGGCCTTCAGCGCGCAGGTAATATTGCAGCATCCAGTTGTAGCGGGACGGCGTGGTGTATTTCACCGTCCAGATCGACGAGAAGTTTGCGAACCGCACCGGCAGGTCGGCATCGCTCATCATTTGGTTGAGCTTTTGCGCGCGGCCGTTCCAGGTCTCGTCCAGTCCGTCATAGACGGCGCGGAAATTCGGGCTGGCGAGCCGGCTCAGAAACTCGTCCATCGCCGTCATGACGTAGGGGTGCGAGTTGAAGGTGCCGCGGGCGAAGCAGACGTCGGCGGGGCGGTCGTCGCGGAAGCGGCGCATCAGCTCGCGTTTGCCGCAGACCACGCCGACCGGCAGGCCGCCGGCGAGGCTCTTGCCGTAGGTCACCATGTCGGCCTTGACGCCAAAGTATTCCTGGGCGCCGCCGGCAGCGAGACGGAAGCCGACGAAGACCTCGTCGAAGATCAGCACGATGTCGCGCTCAGTGCAGACCTCGCGCAGCTGCTTGAGCCATTCGGTGTAGGCCGCGCGGTCGAAATTACCGCCCCGGGAGGAATCGACCAGCGAGGAATCGCCGGGCGCGTTGCCGTTCGGATGCAGGCCCTGCAGTGGATTGACCAGCACGCAGGCGATGTCCTTGCGCGTGCGCAGCACGTGCAGCGTCTTCTCCGACATCTCGGCGAGGGTGTAAGTCTCGTGCGCGGGAATCGGATTGCCGACGCCGGGCTGCACGTCGCCCCACCAGCCGTGATAGGCGCCGGCGAAACGGACCAGATGCGTGCGCCTGGTGTGGTAGCGCGCGAGCCGCACTGCCTGCATCACGGCCTCGGTGCCGGACATATGGAAGGACACTTCGTCGAGGCCCGAGATCTGGCACAGCCGCGCCACGTTCTCGAGGATGACGGGATGGTAGGGTCCGAGTACCGGTCCGAGCGCGTGCGCCCGCTTCTCGGAGCCTTCGATGCACTCCTTGTAGAAGTCGTTGCCGAAGATGTTGACACCGTAGGACCCCGTGAGGTCGTAGGAGGTGTTGCCGTCGACATCCGTGACGGTGACGCCGCGCGAGGACTCCACGAAGGTCGAGGTGCCCAAATGCTCGCGAACGAGACGCGAGAACTGGAAAGGCACGCGGTAGGTCTCGGTGAAGTGCAGGTCGGAGATCTTTTCCGCCGCTTCCTTCGTCATCGCGCGGCCCTTGGGGTAGCGCTCGGCGTAAAGGCTTGCGAGGCGGAAGAAGCCGTCCCTGCGCAGGCCTGCGATGTTCGCCGGCGCGCCGTCGCAGGCAAAGTAGGCATCGCCTTCGAATTCGTAGAACGGAAGCAGCTTTGCCACCCGGCGCGACATCTTGGAGTGTCCGGCGAGCGAGCGGTGCTTGGCGCGGGACAATTCGATCCGCGCCTTGATCTTCGGGAAGGCGGCGGCAGCAGACGCTGCGGCGGCCACGGACAAAGAAAGAATCGGGAGTGTCGTTTCCATGACAACAAGCGCTAATACTGCGAGCTGACAGATTCATGACAGTCAAAGCCCTCATCGCCTCTTTCACCCAGCAGGAAGACCTCAACTTCCTGTTGACCAACCGCATCCCGCGCGCCGCGTTGACCCGGTTCATGGGCTGGTTCTCCAAGATCGAGAACCCGCTGGTGCGGGACGGCTCCATCGCGCTGTGGAAGCTGTTCTCCGACCTCGATCTGTCGGAGGCACGCAAAACCCATTTCCGGAGCCTGCACGACTGCTTCACCCGGGAGCTCAAGCCGGGCCTGCGGCCCTTTGATCCGGACCCGTCCATTGTCGCGAGTCCGTCCGACGGCATCGTCGGCGCCCATGGCCGGATCGCCGATACCGAGCTGTTCCAGGTCAAGGGCGCGCCGTACTCGCTGCTCGATTTGCTCGGCGATTCCGTGCTGGTCGACCAGCACCGCAACGGGTCCTTCGTCACGCTGCGGCTGACCTCAAGCATGTATCACCGCTTCCACGCGCCTTATGACGCACATATCGAGCGCGTCACGCTGATCCATGGCGATGTCTGGAACGTCAACCCGATCGCGCTGAAGCGCGTCGAGCGCCTGTTCTGCAAGAACGAGCGCGCGGTGATCCGCACGCATCTATCAACTGGCGAGGCCGTGACGCTGGTGCCGGTCGCCGCGATCCTGGTGGCAAGCATCCGCCTGCACTTCCTCGACATGGTGCTGAATGCGCAGGCCAGGGGGCCGGTCAATTTTCCCTGCGACGTCAACGTGAGCAAGGGCGAGGAGCTCGGCTGGTTCGAGCACGGCTCGACCATCATCATTCTCGCGCCCGGCGATTTCACCTTCTGCGACGGCATCGCCGAAGGCACGCGCATTCGCGCAGGTCAAGCGTTGCTGAGAAAAAACTAGCCTTCAATCCGCCGCGGCGGCCGCTTATATCGTCGGTGGGGACGTTTCTACGACGACGGATTGGGTGATGGCACGGGCGCCGGTCATGGCGGCGGGTGGTATTGTGCTGCAGCGAGGTGCGTCGCCGCTGATTGCCGTCGTGCGCCAGCGCAAGCGCAACGAATGGGTTTTGCCCAAGGGCAAGCTCGACGACGGCGAGACGCCGAAGCAAGCTGCGCATCGCGAAGTGCGGGAAGAGACCGGCCACGACGTCGCCATCCACGAATTTTTGGGTACGCTCGTCTATCAGTCAGGTGGCCGCTCCAAGGTCGTGCATTTCTGGCGCATGGAGGCCGGGGGCGGTCCCGTCCGCAAGCTGATGAACGACATCAAGGCGGTCGACTGGCTGCCCCTGGAAGACGCGCTCGCGCGCCTGTCGCGCGAGTATGAGCGCGTGTTCCTGACCCAGGTTGGCCCGATCGCGCTCGCGGCGGCGGGGCTTGCATCTTCGCCTGCGCCCGAGCCGCCACCGCTGGCGACCGACGATGTCGATGCGGCTTTGCAGACACTGACACCGGCTGAAGCAGCCTCGGTGGGCGAGTTGCGGCACGGCCTGTTGCAGAAGATGAAAGCCTGGCTACGCGGAGAGGCGTGAGTTTTCTTCACCTCGCCCCGCGTTGACGGTGCACCCTCGCCCCTTGTGGGAGAGGGTGGCTCGCCGCGAAGCGGCGAGGCGGGTGAGGGGTCTCTCTCCACGCGTGAAGCTGTCGATGAGTTTTCGCCGATAGAACCCCTCATCCGGCGCTTCGCGCCACCTTCTCCCACAAGGGGAGAAGGAAGAAAGTCACCGCCGCTCCTTCTCCTTCGGAACTGGCGCTGGCCGTCGCGGCGCTGCGGGGCGTTGTGCGGCGGGGAGGCGCTGCTGGAATCCGCCCGGGCGTTGCAGGCCCGGCTGTTGAGCAGCGGGCGGCTGGCCGGGTTGCATGCCGGTGCGCGGCAGTTGCGGCTGCGGACCGGGCTGCTGTTGCGTTCCGCCCGGCTGCGGCGGCGCGACTCCGCCGGGCTGCGTCGGACTCTGTCCACCGCGTCGCGGCCGGGTTTGCGGGGTGCCGTCAGGCTGCGTGCCTTGACCGGCGCGCGGTGGGCCTGCCGGACGTCCCGCGCCTTGTTTCTGGCCTTGTTGCTGCTGACCCTGACCTACGCGCGGCGTACCGGGCTGCACGGCGCCACCTTGGCCCGGCGCTTGGCCCTGCCGCTGCGGCTGTTGCGGCTGTTGTCCTGGCGCCGTGTTCGGCCGCAATTGTTGCTGTTGCGGCGGCTGGAACGGCCGCGGAATGCGCGGGCTCGCGGTCGGATTGGCGCGGCGGAAGTCGCGCTGCTCGGTGACGATCTGCCGGCCCGTGGTTTGCGCCAGATGCACCTGGCTGACGAAGCCGCGGTCGCGCGCGATCTGCTGTGCGGGAATCGTGATCGGCACCGCGGCAAAGCGCATGACGCCGGCCGCGGCTGCGCCCGGCCGGATCGCAAAACCGCTCGCGCCTTGCGTCAGCGCGCCGAGCCGGGTCCCACTTGTGCGGTCGTCGACGTCGATGTGTCCGACCCGGCCATCGGCGTCGGGATAGAGCTTGATGTTGACGTTGTTGGTCTTGTTCGCGGCCGCGCCTTCCGGCACCTCGACCACGCCCGTGGTGCCGCGGATGCCGAGCGTGGCCGTCGGCGTCGTGATCTTCATGTCGCCGGTCTTTGCCACCGCCGCCGCGACGAAGGCGACCGTGCCCTTGCCGATGTCGAAGATGCCTGCGTTGTGCTTGCCGCCGTCCTCATAGACGTAAGTGTCGATGGTGATCTTCGTGCTGGCGGAGAGGTTGAACGTGGTCGCGTCGTCGAAGGTGATGCCGAGCGATGAGTTCGACGAAGTCTGCACGACGTCGTTGAGATGGATGTCGTCGCGCACGCGCAGCGGATAGGAATTTTTGTCGCGGATCACGGTCGCGATGCCCGTCACCGTCGCAACGTTGCCGATCGGCTCGACGGCAGCGGGCTGCGCCTCGGTCGCGGGAGCGGGTGAAGCCGATGGCGTCGGCGAAGGGGCGGGCGACGGCTGCGCTTCTGGCTGCGCCTGCGCAAGCTCGATCGCATCGAATCCGAACGCAACGCTCGCGCCGGCCGGCGGCGACGCCAGCAGCACAAGCGCGAACATGAAGCGGCGCCAGGCCACGGTAAGAGTCACGAAGAATCCCGGTGAGAGATCGACCGATATCAGCCGCGTACAGCTGAACGGCGGATGAATGTCTATCGCACGGAGGCGGTGAACGTTCAAACGGTACGCGATGCTAGCTTGCGGCCAAGCCTCTCCACCGTCATGGCCGGGCTTGCCCCGGCCATCCACGCCTTGAAGCGCGGGACTAAGAACGTGGATGCCCGGGCCTTCGCCTCGCCGAAGCGGCTTCGGCCGCGCAGGCGGGACAAGCCCGGGCATGACGAAGAATGTGCATGTGTTGGAGACGACGCCTGCGGCGTCAGCTCACGCGCTTCCAGGTCTGGCCGCCGCAGAACATGCCGCCGAAGGCGCAGCCCTGCACGCGCATTGCATTCGGGCCCTTCATCGCGATCGTCGAGTCGTAATTGCGGCCGGAGTCGGGATCGTGGATACGGCCGCTCCACTTCGCGCCGTCGGGCTTCATGTTGATCAGGATGCGCTCGTTGGTCTTTGCGGCGTAGCCGCAGAGATTGACGCCGCACTGTTCGACGCGGACATTGCCCTTGTTCTCTTCGGTGGCCCAGACGCCGATCGGTGTGTTGGCAACCGCGACAGGCGCGGCGGGCACCGGGGCCGGAGCAACCGCGACCGGCGCGGGCGCAGGAGTGGGAGCCGCAACGGGCGCGGTCTGCGTCGTGGCGTCGTAACCGACGGACGGAACAGCGGCAACCGTCGTGCTCGGTGCTGCGATAGCGGGCGCTGCCGGCGCAGTCGCCTGCACCGGGGGCTGCTGCACGGGATGCTGCTGCACCGGAGCCGGCGCGGGCTGCGCGGTCGTGGCAGGAGCCGGCGTGGTGTCGACGTCATCGTCTTTGGAGCCAAGGCCCTTGAGGTTGATGTTGTTCAGCTTGATCGGCTTGTCCGAGAGGCCCGGCGCGATGATGGTCACGCAATTGAGCGAGGCGCAGTTGCGTGGCGTCTCGATGCGGATGTTCTGGCCTTCGATCTGGAACGAGATCGCATTGCCGGCATGCGCGGCGGCGGTGGACGCGAGGAAGAGGGCGGTGGCGGCGATGGTGAGCTTGTTCATGACAACCTCCGAAGATGTGTGGTCCCGATGGGACTGAAGTCGCGGGTGGATGAAGCGTGGTTCGACCCTACGCCGGGCTGGCCGGACGTTCTGTGATAGACGTCACAACGGCTCGCCGCGGCTGGGTGACGCAGCGCACATTCGGTCGCGATTCCATTTGCGTAACGTCGTCGCCACACAGAGGGAGGCGCCGATGACGCGGCTTGTGACTTCGCTTGGCACATTGATCGCGCTGCTGGCGATTGCGCCCGCAGCCGAGGCCGGGTCTTACGCGTTCTCGATTGCCGGTCATCGATTTCAGGTCGAGGCGCCCAGGAATTGCCGATCGGCTTCCTGTGTCTCGGTTTCCTCCCATCGCAGCTTTCGGCCTGACGTCGACACGACGCCAGCCCCTGCGCCGGTGCTTCCGCCGCCGCAGCCGCTCTATCCCGTGGCTCCGGTCAGGCCAGCGCAAGCGATTGCGGTCGCGCCTGCGACGGCGCAGACGGCTCCTGTCCTTGCCTCAACGACCTCGCAGCCAATTGTCCTGCCGCAGGCGCCAAGCTCCAATCCGCCACGGGTGGAGCTACCGCAGACGGATCCGCCGAAGACCGTCGCGCTCGATCCGCCGCGCATGGAGGCACTCGTCGTCGCGCCAAGGCCGCAGCTCGAGCAGGCCGTGACGAGCCCTGAGCGCGGCGACGACGAACTCTCCTATTTGCCGCTCGGCGAATGGGAGAGCGCAGGCGCCAAGGGCACGGTCCGCATCGAACGCTGCGGTCCTGCACTGTGCGGCTTCGCGCTGACTGAAGCATCGACCAGGGGCGAGAGCGTGCTCGTCAACATGAAGCCGAAAACGCACGACGTCTGGACCGGCAACATCTACAGCCGCTCCAGCGGCAGTACCTATTATGCGAGGATGACGCTGAAGAGCTCCGGCAAGCTTCACGTCGAAGCCTGCGCACTGGGCCATTTCTGGTGTTCCGGCAACGACTGGACGCGAGCCGAAGAGCGGCCGGAGAAGCTGATCACGACGTCGCGGCAGTGGAGCGCGCGGTCGTAAGGGAAGCGTTCGATACCTCCGGCTGAAGCCGCTAGATCATGCCTAGCACGATGGCACCGACAAAGGCCATGGCGAGGTACGCGGTGATAACGCTCAGTCTCCCGGCGAACGTCATGAGGTCGCTCCCGCTGTCGCGCCGCCTTGCGCGAGAGGATCACGGTTAACAGAGAGTCTCTTTTCGAAAAAGTCAGCCTTGCTGTCGCTCGTCACCGGCAGCGCTCCTGCTGGCGCCGGCCGACATGGTTAAAGAACACTGAAATCAACACGTTGAAGAGTCTTTAAGTAAATTCACCGAACGTGCGTGCATGACGCGCGGAGTTCGTTTGTATCTCGTCGGCTCCATCGTCCTTGTTTCGTTAGCGGGTTGCGGACGCGGCGTCTTCCAGGCCGAACGTGAACCGTGGCGGGCCGAGGCCGAAGCCGCATGCCTGAAATCAGGCGCGGTGAAAGAAGGGCCGGATCTCGTCCGTATCGAGCCGATTTCCGGGCCGGGCATGTGCGGCGCGGAGTTTCCGCTCAAAGTCGCCGCCCTCGGCGAAGGCTCGAGCAGCTACGGCTTTGCCGACGAGGAATTGCGACCGCCCGGTAGCGTCGGCAACCAGCCGCGCTGGCCGGTGACGCAGCCCCGATCGAATTACCCGCAGAGCCAGAACTATCCGGCATCGTCCTATCCACAACGCTCAAACTATCCCGAGACCGCGGTGCGCCAGCCCTCCGGCTATGGCGCTTCCCCTGGTCCAATGCCTCTGAATGCGCCCGGTGTGGCGCAGCAGGAAGACGAGATCGATCTGCCGCCTGAGGGCACCGATGCCGCGGGCGCGTCGCGCTACATGAATGCACCGAGCTATCCGGCGCGGCCGGCGCCGTACTCGCAGGCGCCTGCGCAGCAACCGCTGCCGCGTCTTGGTCCGGCACAGGGCAATCCCGTCACCGCCGTCGGCCCTGTTGCGATCAAGCCGGTTGCGACGCTGGCCTGTCCGATCGTATCCGAGCTCGACCGCTGGCTTGCCGATACCGTGCAGCCCTCGGCGATGCGCTGGTTCGGCACCCGCGTCGCGGAGATCAAGCAGATCTCCGCCTATTCCTGCCGCGGCATGAACGGCAATTCGCATGCCCATATTTCAGAGCACGCCTTCGGCAACGCGCTCGACATCGCCGCCTTCGTGCTCGCCGACGGCCGCCGCGTCACCGTGAAGGATGGCTGGCGCGGCATGCCGGAAGAGCAGGGCTTCCTGCGCGACGTGCAGTCGGGCGCGTGCGTGCATTTCACCACGGTGCTGGCGCCGGGCTCGAACGTCTATCATTACGATCACATCCACGTCGATCTGATGCGCCGCGCCAACCGCCGGCTGATCTGCCAGCCCGCCGCCGTCTCCGGCGAAGAGGTCGCCGGGCGGGCGCAGCAGCGCAACCCTTACGCCAGCAGGCGCGATCCCACCATCACCGGCTCGCTGGGTACGCGCAAGAGCACGCTGCGCAAGCACGAAGAGGACGAGTACGCCGACGATTGAGGCGCGCGTGCGACCCGTAGCCTGGATGGAGCTAAGCGCATTCCGGGGACGGCGTTCCCGCATCCCGCTGCGCTCCATGCGGGCTACGACCCCAGGCCGGCCCGCCTCGCGCTGAGCCCTGCCTGTTCAGTCGACGCCGCGTCTTTGGCAGAGCGCATCTCGGGCGCAAAAATTTGCGCACGCGCAAACCTCGCCTAAGCCATTGAAATCATCGATACAATCCTGCCGCGACGGGCTTTTCCCGCAGTTGGCACGGTCGCTGCAATGAGGAGGCCGCCACGAAGCGGCGCTGCCGGCGCCGTGAGCCAGCGGATCCCGTCATGCAGATGCCTGTCAGCCCTCCTTATTCGGATCTCGAACAGCGCGTGCTGTCGCGCATCACGGAGGAGCGCTGGCTTGAACTGGCATCCGAGCTGATCCGCACCGGCCAGCCCCGTTCCGGCAATCCGCTGGATCCCGATTTGCCGCCCGCCGAGGAAGAGGCGATCTCGATGCTGGTCGCGGGCAAGCTCGAAGCGCTCGGCATGGAGGTCACCAAGCACAGCGCGCAGCCGCACCGGCCGAACGTGCTGGGCGTGCTCAAGGGACGGGACGGCGCCCCCTCGCTCATTCTCAACGACCATCTCGACACCTATCCGGCCGTCGAGCCCGAGAAATGGCACATGACGGATTTCGATCCGTTCAAGGCGACGCGCCACGGCGATCTGCTCTATGCGCGCGGCACGTCCGACACGCGCGGAAACCTCGCGGCATCGTTGCTGGCAGTGCAGGCCCTGACCGAAGCGGGCGTGAAGTTCGATGGCACCCTGATGTGCTGCTACACCGTCGATGAGGAGCGGAACGGCACCGAAGGCTCCATCTACATGCTCAACAAGGTTGGCCTGACCGCCGACTACGAGATCACCGCCGAGCCGACCGCCTGGGGCGACGTCAACAAGGATTGGGGCATGAACCTATCGGTGGCCAATTCCGGCCACTGCCTGATCGAGCTCACCGTTCACGGCATCAAGTCGCACATCTGGCGACCGGACATCAGCGTCAACGCCATCATGGAAGCGGCAAAGCTGTTGCCGAGGTTGAAGGACATGGCGTTCACCCATGTCCACAGCAAGTTCATGGGGCATACGCCGCCCTGCTGCGCCGTGGTGCGGATTCGGTCCGGCCTGCCCGGCGAGATGCAGTTCTCCCCGGATGCCTGCACCATCACGCTCGCCGTGGTCGGCATCGTGCCGGGCATGACGCTATCGAGCGTGATTGCGGACATCGAGCGTCTCGGACGGGACACTTTTGCGGGCGTGAACGACGTCAAGGTCGAGGTGCGCCAGGTGCCGGGCTCGCTGTTCGTCAACGCGACCGAACCGGTGCCGGTCGAGGAGGAGCCCTGCCGCTCCTTGCGCGCGGTTTACCGGCGTCTGATGGGCCGCGAGCCCGGGGTCAACCGCAAGAATGCCTTCAACGACACGATCCGCTTCCGCGAAGCCGGAATCAATGCGGTGACGTTCGGTCCCGGAGAAGACGGTTGGGCCGTCGACAACGAGAACATCTCGATCACCAAGTCGGTGATGGCGACGCGGATCTACGCGCTGACCATCATGCAGATCCTGGGAGTGCGGACATGAGCGTCGAGGCGACCCACATGACGATTCCAATCTCGCCGGATCGCACCCGACGCGGCAGCTTCCGGCTGCGGCTTCCGAAGGTCTCGCGATCGGTGCTGCTCTCGACGCTGACCGTGGCCGTGCTGCTGGCCGGCTGGGCCATCGTCACGGAGATGGGCTGGGCCAACGAGCTGTTCCTGCCGAAGCCGCAGGCGGTCTGGGCCGCGTTCGTCAAGACGATGACGAAGGGATATCAGGGCGCGACCCTGCTTCAGCATCTCGGCGCAAGCCTCTATCGCATCCTCACGGCCTTCACGCTGGCCTGCCTGATCGGCATCCCGCTCGGCGTCCTCATGGGCGTGTCGCGCAACGCGCGCGCGCTGCTCAATCCGCTGATCGAGTTCTACCGGCCACTGCCGCCGCTCGGACTTTATACGCTGCTGGTGATGTGGCTCGGCATCGGTGAGAGCTCGAAGCTGTCGCTGCTGTTTCTTGCCGGCTTGCCGGGCATCGTCATCTCGACGATCCAGGCCGTCACCAGCGTGGACCCGGTCTATGTGCGCGCCGCCCAGTCGCTCGGCGCGACCCGGCGCCATTTGCTGTTTCACGTCTATTTGCCGGCGGCGGGACCGCTGATTCTGGCCGGCATGCGCATCTCGCTTGGATTCACCTACACCGTTCTCGTCGCCGCCGAAATCGTCGCGGCCTCCGCCGGCATCGGCTGGATGATCTGGGACGCGGCAAAATTCCTGCTCTCCGACGTCGTGATCATGGGGCTGATCGTCCTCGGTCTCACCGGCGTCGTGCTCGACCTCTTTATGCGCGGCATCGCGAAACTGTTGATGCCGTGGGCCTGAATCCAATTCTGATCGTAGGGGAGACCTCCATGATGAAGAGACTGATTGCGACGCTCGCGGTTACCACGTTGGCGCTCACGGCCGCAGTCCGCGCCGAGGACAAGCCGGCGAAGGTGACCGTCGGCTATCTGAACCTGGTCAATGCGCAGCTGGTCACCAAGCATCTTGGCCTGCTCGCCAAGGAGATGCCGGGCGTCGACATCAAATACGTCAAGATCGGTGGCGGCGGTGACATGCTGCGCGCGATCGCCGGCAGCGACGTCGATTTCGGCGGTCTTGGCAACCCGCCGACCGCGATCGGCGCGACCCGCGCCCTGCCGATCAAGGGCATCCTGGTGATCAACATGCTTGACTACGTCGAGTCGATGGTGGTTCGCGCCGACAAGAACATCACCTCGCTCAAGGACCTCAAGGGCAAGACGGTGGCGGCGCCGTTCGGCTCCACGACGCACTACCTCCTGCTCCAGGCGCTCAAGGAGGAGGGTGTCGATCCCGCCTCGATGAAGATTCTGGACCTCGCGCCGGCGGACATCGCGGCGGCCTGGCTTCGCGGCGACATCGACGCGGCCTGGTTCTGGGAGCCGAATCTCGGCAAGGCCGTGAAGAACGGCGGCAAGATCCTCGTCACCTCGGGCGAGATGGCCAAGCGCGGCTACCCGACCTGGGACATCGGCGTCGTCATGAACGCGTTCGCGGAGAAGTATCCGTCCTACGTCGACAAATTCATCAAGGCCGAATGCGAAGGCATCGATTTCTGGCTGAAGAACCCGGAGAAGACTGCCGAAATGATCGCGGAAGAGCTTTCGCTGCCTCTCGAGGACGCGCAGCGAATGATGAAGGGCACCGGGATGATCCCCTGCAGCACGCAGCTCACGGAGGAGTATCTCGGCACATCCGCGAAAAAGGGCAAGTTCGTCGACACGCTGATCTCGACCGCCGATTTCCTGGTGAAGCAGGAGCGCCTGCCGAAGCTGCTGCCGCGCGCCGACTTCGAAGCCTTCATCCAGCCCGCCTATCTGGAGAAGGTGATCGGCCGCTAGGGTCGGTGCCGGCGGGCTTGCCTCGCCGGCACATTGTCAATTCCTGCAAGCACGTGACCGACATGAATCTCGCACCTCGCCACCTCCGCGCCGCCTATCGCAGCGGCGAGCTCAAGCCGTCCGATGTCGCCGCGCACGTGTTGTCGCGCCTCGATGACGCCGACCAGAGCGGCGTCTGGATCTCGACGGCAAATCCGCAAGGCGTCATGGCGAAGGCCCGCGCGCTCGATGCCCGCATTGGCGAGATCGGCGAGCTGCCGCTCTACGGCCTTGTGTTCTCGGTCAAGGATTGTATCGATGTGGCCGACGAGCAAACCACCTCGGCCTGCCCGGAATTCGCCTACACCGCGAAAGACACGAGCCCGGTTGTCGCCGACGCCATCGCCGCCGGCGCGATCTATCTCGGCAAAACCAATATGGATCAGTTCGCGACCGGCCTCGTCGGCGTGCGCTCGCCCTATGGCATCGCCCGCAACCCGCACAACCCCGACTACATCCCCGGCGGCTCCAGCTCGGGCGCAGCGGTATCGGTCGCGACGGGCACCTCGTCCTTTGCGTTCGGCACCGATACCGGCGGATCGGGCAGGGTGCCGGCGTCCTATTGTGGCGTGACCGGCTTCAAGCCGGCGCCCGGCGCCTTCAGTCAGCGCGGCATGGTCTACGCGTGCCGTAGTTTCGATACCATCTCGCTCTACACGTGCGATCCCCGCGATGGCCACGAGATCTATCGCGTGTTGGCGCGGCGCGATGTCGAGGACTGTTTTTCACCGGTGGATTCCGCCGGATGGACGGAGCAGGCATCTCCGGCGCGGCCGCTCAACATCGCAACGCCGCGTCCGGATCAGCTCAGGTTCTTCGGCAATGCGGAAACGGAGGCGCTGTTCGGCGATGGACTCCGCAAGCTGCGGCAGCTCGATCTGTCGGTCGCATTGGTCGATTTCGCGCCGTTCATCTCGGTCAACGATTTGATGTTTTTCGGACCTTTCCTCGCCGAGCGGGACGTGTCGGTCGGCGCATTCCTCGACGCCAACCCGGAGGCGGGCGTGAAGATCGTGCGCGACCTCGTCATCGGCAGCCGCAAGTTCACGGCGGCCGACGCCTATCGTGCGCTCTACAAGGTCAAGGAGGTCCAGCGGTCGCTGCGCGATTTCTGGCAAGTTCATGATGCGCTGGTCGTGCCGACGGTCGGCACCGTGCTGAGCATCGACGACGTCGCGCGCGATCCGCTGACGGCCAACTTCAACAACGGCTATTACACCAACTACGCCAACCCGCTTGGGCTGGCCGCCATCGCCGTTCCGAACGCCGTCACCGCAGCCGGCGTGCCCTATGGCATCACGTTCCTGGCGCCGGCCGGCCGGGAGCGCCTGCTCACCGATCTGGCTTGCGCTTTCATGGGGGCTTCGGCCGAGCCAGAACATCTGCGCCGCGTTGCAATCCGAGCGGAGACCTCCTAGCCTTCGAGCCGTCACTCGAAGGGAGACCGATCGTGGGGCGCAGCGATGCGCATGAGGTGGCCGATCCAGTTGAGCCGCGCGCCGACCTGCCACGGCCCGGGACCGGACGTTATGTGCTGAAGGCGTTGGACAAGCCCGATCTGGAGCTGGTGATGCGAACCGGCAGGCTCGCGACCTACCAGAACCGCGAATATCTGCTGCGGGAGGGCGAGCCCGCAAACGGCATCCACATCATCCTGAACGGGATCGTCGAAAGCACCCATGCCGGCACGCAGGGGCGCGAACTGATGCTGTCGACCTGGGAGGCCGACGACTTCGTCGGCGCGCCCTATATCCTCGGCGATCACCGCCACAGCTGGTCGGCCCGCGCGCTCGGGCGCGTCGAAGCACTGCATCTCGACCAGGATGCGGTCCGCCGGTTGATCGCGCAGTCGCCGCCGTTCGCAGTCGCGCTGATCGAGTGCCTCGGCTTCAAGGGCGAGACCTATTCGATGCTGGCGCAGACGCTGGCCGGGCAGAAGGCGGCGGAACGGTTGGTGCTGCTGCTGGTCAAGCTGTGCGAGAACGCAGCCCAGGACGAGAGCGGCCCGATCTCGCTCGGTCGCATCACGCAGGCCAATCTCGCGCGCATGATCGGCGCGACGCGCCAATCGATCAGCCTGATCCGCAGCCGCCTCCAGAACGACGGCATCATCTGGACCGGCCCGACCAAGATGGTCGTCAACGATCTCGCTGCGTTGAGGAAGCAGGTGGCGGACTAGGCGTGAACCAATAAGGTCAGCTTACCGACGCAACGGAAGTCTCCGCCTTGAGCATGATGGGCGCTTGTGACCGGAGCGCACATGCTGTTTGTAATCTTCGATAGTCCTTTAGCGCACAGGGACTGCGCGGCTCGTCTGACATCAGCTTTGGGCCAGCAAACGCACTAGCTTCAACCGAACTGGAACAATCTCCAAGCGATCCGGTTGAAGTTTGTTATGGCCAATCTGGGACAGGCACGGATTAGTCCTGGAGAAGCGTGTTGTTTATCAGGAAAGGTGCTTCACATGGATGACGAACGAAAATCATCAAAAGCTGGGGAACGCGCCGCTGAAGGCCTGCGCGAGGCGGCTGCTAAGGACGAAGCGAAAAACGAGAGCAAGACGGGACACGATTTAGCGAAGGGCGCTGACCGCTTCGAAGAACGCTCCAAAAGCTCGGATGGAAGAAGCGCGGAAGAGAAACAAAAAGGGTGAATGTCTACAGCAGATCCGGCGCTGCGTTTCAGTGGAAGAAAGCAGGCGAACTTGGAGCCGATAGCATCGAGGTTGTGCCGACGACAATCCATCCCGGTAACAGCCACCTGACGCTGGTGCTGCGGACTGTCACGGAAGCGTCAACTAGCTCGAACTCGTCGCACTGACTTAGATCTCCCAGGGTGCGAGGGTTGTCCCAGCTGCAATCATCTGTGCAAACTGCGAGCATGGCAGCTGTGAACCACACCTCCCTGAGAAGCCGCGTCCGTCGCCTCTACGAGGGTACAACGCCCAGCGCCGTTGGTTTCCGCTATGCTTTGCTCGCGTTTGATGTTGTGACCATACTGTTCATCATCGGAACGTCGTTCCTGCACCCCAGTGAGATCATCGAAACCTTCGACCTGCTATTCGGCGCAATGATATTGGCCGATTTTTCAGCACGGCTACTCGCCCACCGGCATCCGCTTCGAAAGTTCGGCCGCCTCTCGACATGGGCTGACATGGTCGCCATCGTTTCATTCCTGGCGCCCCTCGCTGGCGAGGCTGGCGGCTTTCTGCGGATTTTGCGGACGCTGGGAATGCTCCGTGACTACCAGATGCTCGCCAGGTTGCGCATGGATTCGTCGTTCTTCCGTCGCAACGAGGAGGTCATCTTTGCCGTCACCAATCTTGCGGTTTTCATATTTGTCATGACGGGGATAGTTTACGAGACCCAGAAGTTTCGCAACGATCAGATTCGGAATTATGCTGACGCCCTGTATTTCACTGTGACCGCGCTGACGACGACTGGCTTTGGCGATATCACCCTGCCAGGCACAATAGGTCGTTTGATAACCGTCGTGATCATGATTTTCGGCGTAACCCTGTTCTTCAATCTTGCGCGCGCATTGTTGAGTCCGAACAAGGTCAGATTTCCTTGCCCAACTTGCGGACTGCAGCGGCATGAGAGCGATGCCGTGCATTGCAAAGCATGCGGCGCAGTTCTCAATATTCCCGATGAAGGTTTGGCGTAGCTGTTGCTACCTCGGCGATCGAAACGTATTGCCATCATCAGAATCTGTGCCCAAGCGGCCATTCGACCATGGCCTCTTTCTAGGCGCTCGCAGCCATCGCAATCGTTGCCGTGGTAACGGCCGGCCTTGTCTAGCGCCCCGTAGAAATCATTTCAGGCCGGCTTCGACGCTGCCGGCACCAGCCCCATGCAGCACTGCACCTCGGCCGGGACATTGTAGGTCCGCATGATGTGGCGGCTGTCGCGCAAGCCGGATGCCTCACGCTGCACCACCAACATCCAGAGCGCGTGGCCGGCTTCCATCACCAGCTTGCGTCGGGCCGGCTGCATCGCGGCCGGCACCTCGGGGAGGGCATGGGCGGCGTCGAACTCGCGCAGGCGCGCCAGCGCCTGTTCGAGCGTGCGGCCCATCCGTCCGAGCGCGGAGGCCTGTTCCTGGACAATCTCGTAATGGAGGATATCGACGGGCGGGCGGAGATCACGGGACATGAGCCCGAATATAATGCCGCCGGAGCGGCCTGCAACGCAGGCCCGCCTTGCCGCTACTTCGCCCGATACGCTGCCAGGAACATCCGCGTCGCGCTGTCGACGACTTCGCTCATGCGCTCTTCCGACGGTGCGGGCGCGGCCTGGAAGACGAAGGGCAGGAACAGCGAGGCCTTGCACAGTTCCATGAACTGCGACGCCGCCAGATCGCAATCGTCGATATCGAGATCGCCGGCGGCGGCGTGGGCTTTGAGATAGTCGGAGAGGCGGTTGATCGACTTGTCCAGCACCCGCGCATAGTAGCGGCGGCCGAGATCGGGCATGCGCTCGGCGATCGCCATCACGGTGCGGATCGCCGATCCGCCGCCGGGCCGGCACAGCAGACGGTTGTAGGCCCGGCCGAAATCCTTCAGCGTGGTTTCAACATCGCGTGCCGGATCGAAATTGAACGCGACCTGCCCGTGCTGGAGCGCCTCCTGCTCGAGGATGGCTTCGAACAGCGCGCATTTGTCGGCGAAGTAGACGTAAAGCGTGCCCTTGGAGACCTGCGCAGCGCGGGCGATCTCGCCCATGCTGGCACCGTCAAACCCGAGATCCATGAACACCTTGCGGGCCCCGTCCAGGATCTGGCGGCGTTTGGAGCTGTCCTCCTCCTGGACGACGTGGAGATGTTCGCGGCCGGGTACAATCATTGGTTCAGGGTCTCGGAAAGTTTTTGCATCGGTCCAGGGTGATGAAACCGAAATAAAGGATTCGGGCCGGTAGGGTCCGTTCGGGTATTATCTATATTGACCGAACCGTTCGGTCAATGATATTTGGGATGGGTGAGAGGGAACCGGCCGTAGGGCGGGTTGTCCCTCATCGCGCTTTTTTGGGGAGGCCTCCATGGCCGTAGTGAGAGACCAGGCTGCGCGCGTCCTTCGCCCGGACGCCGTGGAGACGCCGGCGCCCGCGGGTGGTGACGCTGCCACCGAGACGTCTGTGGCTCTCGCCGAGCAGTTGCGCTCTCATGTGGCCGAGGAAACCAAGCGCCGTCCCAGCGAGGCGCCGGAGAAGCCCGTGACCGACAAGCCGGCCGCAGCCCCAGACGCGCCCGCCGCCGGCGCGCCGAAGTCCGGCAAGCGCAAATTCGTGATGATGGGAGTAGGGCTCGTGCTGGCGCTCGCGGCCGCGAGCTATGCCGGCTATTACACGCTGGTCGGCCGCTTCTACGTCGCGACCGACGACGCCTATGTCCGCGCCAACAACACCATGCTGGGCGCGCGCGTTGCTGGCCACGTCTCCTCGATCCTCGCCGGCGACAACACGACGGTGCGCGCCGGCGACATCGTCTTCCGCGTCGACGACGGCGACTACAAGATCGCCGTCGACGCCGCCGCGACCAGGATCGCGACCCAGCAGGCCACCATCGATCGCATCGGCCGCCAGGTCGCGGCGCTCGACAGCCAGGTCGCGCAGGCCAGGGCGCAACTCGTCTCCGCCGAAGCCGGCCTCAAGCGCGCCGACCTCGATTATGAGCGCCAGCAGGCGCTGAGCAACAAGGGTTTTGCCTCGCGCGCCACCTTCGAGAGCTCCGAAGCCGGACGCGACCAGGGCGCCGCCGCGGTCAAGGCTGCGCAGGCCGCCTACGACGTCGCGCTCAGCAATGTCGACGTCGCCAAGGCGCAGCAGGCCGAAGCGCAGGCGCAACTCGCCGAGCTCAAGACCACGCTGGCCAAGGCCGAGCGCGATCTCGCCTTCACCGCGGTGCGCGCGCCGGTCGACGGCACGTTCTCGAACCGCCTCGTCAGTGCCGGCGATTTCGTCGCGGTTGGCCAGCGGCTCGGCAACGTCGTGCCGCTCGATAACGTCTATATCGACGCCAATTTCAAGGAGACCCAGCTCAAGCGCATCCGCCCCGGCCAGCCTGTGACGATCAAGGTCGATGCCTACGGCATGCGCAAGTTCTCCGGTGTCGTCGACAGCATCGCAGCGGGCGCGGGCTCGGTGTTCACGCTGCTGCCGCCTGACAATGCCACCGGCAACTTCACCAAGATCGTGCAGCGCGTGCCGGTCCGCATCCGCGTGCCGAAGTCGGTCGCGAAGCAAAACCTGCTCCGCGCCGGCATGTCGGTCACTGCAACGGTCGACACCAACAAGGGCGCGGCCGACGCCGACAGCGAGGTCGATCTCGACGACGCCACCATGATCCATCCGCAGTAGCGCGCCTGCGCCGCGAGGTCAGACCATGGCGAACGCCACGACCGCTTCACCTGCCATGATGGCGGACCCCGCTTCGGAGCGCATCGCGCCGAAGCGGCTGTTCGCTTTCATCATCATGGTGTTCGGGATGTTCATGTCGATCCTGGACATCCAGATCGTCTCGGCGTCCCTGAGTGAAATCCAGGCCGGCCTGTCGGCAAGCTCTAGCGAGGTCTCCTGGGTCCAGACCGCCTATCTGATCGCCGAAGTGATCGCGATCCCGCTGTCGGGATTCTTGTCGCGCGCCTTCGGCACGCGGCTGTTGTTCGCAATCTCGGCGGCAGGCTTTACCGCATCGAGCCTGCTCTGCGGCTTCGCCACCACCATCGAGGAGATGATCCTCTGGCGCGCGCTGCAAGGTTTTCTCGGCGCCGGCATGATCCCGACGGTGTTCGCCTCGGCCTACACCGTTTTCCCACGCACCAAATTCCACATCGTCGGTCCCATCATCGGGCTCGTCGCAACGCTGGCTCCGACCATCGGGCCAACTGTCGGCGGCTACATCACCGACCTGATGTCCTGGAACTGGCTGTTCTTCATCAACATCGTGCCTGGCATCGGCATCACCATCGGCGTGCTGGCGCTGGTCGATTTCGACGAGCCGCATTTCGAGTTGCTCGACCGTTTCGACTGGTGGGGGCTGCTGTTCATGGCCGGCTTCCTCGGCACGCTGGAATACGTGCTGGAGGAAGGCCCGCAATATGAATGGATGCAGGACCCCTCGGTCGCGATCTGCGCCTGGATCTGCGGCATCTCGGCGATCGCCTTCTTCTGGCGCGTCTTCACGGCGGCCGAGCCGATCGTCAATCTACGCACCTTTTCCAACCGCAATTTCGCGATCGGCTGCGTCCTTCAGTTCTGCATCGGCATCGGCCTCTACGGCCTGACCTACATCTATCCGCGCTACCTCGCCGAAGTGCGTGGCTACAGCGCACTGATGATCGGCGAGACCATGTTCGTCTCGGGCATCACCATGTTCCTGATCGCGCCGGTGGTCGGGCGTCTCATGGCGAAGTACGACATGCGCTACATGATCGCGTTCGGGCTCGTCGTGTTCGCGCTCGGCTCCTACCAGATGACCTGGATCACGCGCGACTACGATTTCTATGAGTTGCTGATTCCGCAGATCCTGCGCGGCATCGGCATGATGTTCGCGATGGTGCCGACCAACAACATCGCGCTCGGCACGCTGGCGCCCGACCGGGTGAAGAACGCCTCGGGCCTCTTCAACCTGATGCGCAATCTCGGCGGTGCCGTAGGTCTCGCCGTCATCAACACCGTGCTCAATGACCGCACCGATCTGCACATTACGCGCCTGCAGGAGCGTGTGACCTGGGGCAACGCGACCGCGACCGAAACCCTGACCATGTTCATGCAGAAGTTTCAGGGGCTTGGCGATTCCACGCTGATGGCGATGAAGCAGCTCAGCCAGCTCGTGCATCGCCAGGCCGTGGTGATGGGCTTCGGCGATGCTTTCTTCATCCTGACGCTGTTCTATCTCGGCCTCACCCTGCTCGTCACACTGTTGAAGAGGCCGGCCTCGCCGTTCGGCGCCAGCGGCGACGCGCACTAATTTGCAACACTCGTGCGTGATCTCGCGCGAGCCCCGTTGCAAATCACCACTGACACATCTATAAAGCGCACCTCATTCCATCGAACCGGGAGGATTTGCATGATTTCGTCGCATTCGCAGATCGCACGCCCGCGCTCGATGATGTTCTGGCTCGGTATGTGCTCGGCCTCCTAGAGGCCTCTTCCGCCAGCTTCGATTGGGCTCCTGGTCCCGATCGCCCCGCTTCCCAAGTCAAAACCAACTTTAAGTGACGCCGTCTCGGCCCTCGCGGCCGGCCTGCGTCCATCAATGGAGCCGGCCCGCGCCATAAGCGGCCGGATGATGCCATGACCGCTCTGTCAAAAAGGCCCGCGGCGATACGCGTGGTGCTGCCCTTCGTGTTCCGGCACTGGCTGAAGCAGCCGGGGCGTACCCTCATCGTCGCCGGCGGCTTGTTGGGTGCGACCATCGCCGACCTGTTCATGCCGGTCTTCTCCGGACATCTGGTCGACGCCCTGACGCGCGGCCCATCCGATTCCGCCGCGCGGCACGCGGCGCTGATGGCATTGGGCGGTATCGTGGCGCTGGGCGCAGCCTCCATGGTGCTGCGGCTGACCGGCCTCCAGGCCATCGTGCCGTTCTCGCTGAAGATCATGTCCGAGGTCGCGCAGGAAGCCTTCATGCGCGTGCAACGGTTCTCGACCGACTGGCACGCCAACTCCTTTGCGGGATCCACGGTGCGCAAGGTCACCCGCGGCATGTGGGCGCTCGACCTGTTGAACGACACCATCTTGATGGCGCTGGCGCCGTCGCTGCTGGTGCTGATCGGGTCGATGATCCTGCTCGGCCTGCACTGGGCCTCGCTTGGCGCGGTGATCGCGCTGGGCGCGCTGGCCTATGTCACGATGACGGTGCTGTTCTCGACGCGCTACATCGCGCCGGCCGCGCGCATCTCCAATGCCTGGGACACCAAGGTCGGCGGCACGCTGGCGGATGCGTTGACCTGCAACGCGGTGGTGAAATCGTTCGGCGCGGAAGCGCGCGAGGATGCGCGGCTTGCCCGTGTCGTCAACCGCTGGCGCGTGCGCGTGCGGCGGACCTGGCTGCGCTACAACTACACCAATCTGGCGCAGCTCTCGGTGCTGCTGGCCCTGCGTGCCTCCGTGATCGGCGGCGCCGTGCTGCTGTGGATGTCGGGGCGAGCCTCGCCCGGCGACGTCACCTATGTGCTGACGAGCTACTACGTCATCCATGCCTATTTGCGCGACGTCGGAATGCACATCAACAACCTGCAGCGCTCGGTCAATGACATGGAGGAGCTGGTGGCGATCCACGACGAGCCGATCGGGATTACGGATGCGACGGACGCGCGGCCGATTGCGATCGAGCGCGGCGAGCTCGTGTTCGACGACGTCACGTTCCATTATGGCGGCCATCATGCGCCGCTCTATGATGGACTGTCGGTCACGATCCGCGCCGGCGAACGCGTCGGTCTCGTCGGCCGCTCCGGCTCCGGCAAGACCACCTTCGTCAAGCTGGTGCAGCGGCTCTACGACGTCACCGGCGGCCGCGTTCTGATCGATGGGCAAGACATCGCCAAGGCCACGCAGCATTCGCTGCGCAGCCAGATCGCGGTCGTGCAGCAGGACCCGATCCTGTTCCACCGCTCGCTCGCCGAGAACATCGCCTATGGCCGGCCCGGCGCCAGCCTGGAGGCGATCGAGCAGGCGGCACGGCTGGCCAACGCGCATGACTTCATCCTGCGCCTGCCCAAGGGCTACGGCACGCTGGTCGGTGAACGCGGCGTCAAGCTCTCCGGCGGCGAGCGGCAGCGCGTGGCGCTGGCGCGCGCCTTCCTGGCGGACGCGCCGGTGCTGATCCTGGACGAAGCGACCTCGAGCCTCGATTCGGAATCCGAGGCGCTGATCCAGCAGGCGATGGAGCGGCTGATGCGAGGCCGCACCTCGATCGTGATCGCGCACCGGCTCTCGACGGTGAAGAGCCTCGATCGCATCCTGGTGTTCGACCGCGGCGAGATCGTCGAGCAAGGCACGCATGCCAAGCTCGCGGCCAGGCCCGGCGGCATCTATCGCGGCCTGTTCGAGCGCCAGGTGGTGGAGCTCGGACAGATCGCAGCAGCGGAATGAGTGGCGCGCGGCCGGCGGACCAATGTCGGCCGCGTCGCCAAGGAATCGGTCAAGGATGGGTGAAATGAAAGACCTGACCAACGGCTCCGTCGCGAAGCACATTCTGGGCATGGCACCGCCGATCATGGTCGGTATGGTCACGATCATGCTTTGCCAGCTGGTCGATCTGTACTTCGTCTCGGGCTTGGGCGATGCCGCGGTCGCGGGCGTGGCGGCGGCCGGCAATGCCGGCTTTCTCATCAACGCGCTGATGCAGGTGCTCGGCGTCGGCGCGGTGTCGTTGATCGCGCATGCCGTGGGACGCAAGGATCGGCCGGATGCCAATTTGATCTTCAATCAGGCGATCGTGCTGTCGGTGCTGTTCGGACTGTTGACCCTGGTCGCAGGCGCGGCGCTGTCGCGCGCCTACATGCATGCGATCGCCGCGGACGAAGCCACGATCGAGGCGGGGGCCACGTATCTGCTGTGGTTCATGCCGGCGCTCGCGTTGCAATTCGCGAGCCAGGTGATGGGATCCGCGCTGCGCGCTACCGGCATCGTGCGTCCCACGATGCTGGTGCAGGCGCTTGCGGTGGCCATCAACATCGCGCTGGCGCCGGTTCTGATCGCGGGCTTGGGCACGGGCCATGCGCTCGGCGTTGCCGGTGCGGGGCTGGCGAGCTCGATCGCGGTGTTGATCGGCGTCGTGACGCTGCTTGCGCATTTTCGTAAGGTCGAACGCTATGTCGCCTTCAATCCGGCGCAGTGGCGTCCGCAGGCGCAGCATCTGAGGCGCATCCTCAATGTCGGCCTGCCTGCCGGCGGCGAGTTCGCGATGATGTTCATCCTCATGGCGGTGGTCTATTTCGTGCTGCGCGATTTCGGTGCGGCGGCGCAGGCCGGTTTCGGGATCGGACAACGGGTCCTGGGCCTGATCCAGATGCCGGCGCTTGCAGTTGCGCTCGCCGCTGGGCCAATCGCCGGCCAGAACATGGGCGCCGGAAAAGGCGAGCGCGTGCGCGAAACCTTCGTCAAGGCGGCGCTGATCACCAGTGTCGTGATGATAGGCTTCATGTGCCTCGCGCAGTTGAAGCCGCAGCTCCTGCTCTCGGGGTTCTCGAACGACCGGGAAACCATGGAGATCGCGTTCCTGTTCCTGCGGATCATCTCGCTCAACATGGTGGCGCAGGGCGTGATCTTCACCTGCTCGAGCATGTTCCAGGGCCTCGGCAATACCAAGCCGGTGCTGTGGAGTTCGGCAACGCGCGTGCTCACCTATTCGCTGCCGGCGATCTGGCTGTCGACGCGGCCGGGCTTCCGGATCGAGCACGTCTGGTACCTGTCGATCGCGACAACCACGCTGCAGGCGGCCCTGAGCTTGTGGCTGCTACGGCGTGAATTCAGGAAGCGCCTTGCCACGCTCCGGCATGAGAAGTCCCCGGAGCCGGCTGCGCCCAAGCGCGTGGCGTCTCCTGTACGCGCGCCAGCGTAGCGATCGCTTGTCCCCGCCCCACGGCTCCGGCAAACTTGCCGCGCCGTGGGGATCGGCTGCAGGGGCCAAATGACCGAGGTGTTGAACGAGCAGCGGCCCAATTCCTGGCTCGCCGCGATCTGGGCGGCACGCTATCGCACGCCAGCCCGCTCCGTCGCGCTGATCGCGTTGCTGTTGCCGTGGACCACGACCGGGCTCATTTTCGCGCTCATTCCCTGGCTGATCGCGTTCGCGTTCCTCGACCTTCGCGAATTTCCGCGTTCGCTGCTTCGGGCAATCTGCCTGCTGCCGATTGCGCTGGTCCTACTCGCCGCCATCGGCACGCTCTGGTCGGATGCGCCGTGGCCGGACCGAATCCATGCGATCGGCCCGGCGGCGAAGCTGCTGGTAATTCCGCTTCTGATCTACCAGTTCGAGCGTTGGCCGTTTGGCGGCTGGGTGTTTTCCGCGTTCCTGGTATCCTGCACGGCACTGATGCTCTATTCCTTCGCCGTCGCCGTCGATCCCGCATTGTCGCTGAAACTCTATCTGTCGCGCGGGCCCTACAAGGTCGAAAGCGGGATCGCGGTGCGCAATTATATCGACCAGAGCCAGGAGTTCGCGCTCTGTGCGATCGCGCTGGTCTACCCGATCGTGTCGCTGCTGCGACGAGGCCGCTACCTCGTCGCGGCGCTGTTCGTGGCGCTCGCGATCGGATTCCTCGCCAACATGATGTTCGTCGTGGTCTCGCGGACAGCGCTGGTGACGCTGCCGATCCTGATCGTGGTCTTCGCGCTTTTGCATTTGCGCCGCCGCACCGCACTCTTCGCCGTCGGCGCGGTGGGGCTGTTGGCCGTGCTGCTGTGGACCGCCTCGCCGCGTCTGCGCGCAACAGTCGCCAAATTCAACGGAGACTATGAGGTCAGCATCGCCGGCAATGATGTCAGCGGCATGGGGTCACGACTGGAGTTTTGGCGCAAATCGCTGGCGTTCACCGCGGACGCGCCGCTGCTCGGTCACGGCACCGGGGCGATCCGCGGCCTGTTCGCGCGCGCGGCTGTCGGCGAGAGCGGGGTTCGAGCGGAAATCGTCGGTGATCCGCACAACCAGACGCTCAATGTCGCCGTGCAGTGGGGCGCGTCGGGCGTCGTGATCCTCTATGCGCTCTGGTTCGCGCACCTCTCGCTGTTTCGCGGAGAGGGGCTGGCCTGCTGGGTCGGCCTTCTGGTCGTGGTGCAGAACATGCTGTCCTCGCTGCTCAACTCGCATCTGTTCGATTTCGCCGAGGGCTGGATCTACGTGCTTGGCGTCGGCATTGCCGGCGGCATGGCGCTCGCCGCGAAGACAATACGGAGTCAGTGCGTGCCCAAACTGTTCCAGACCAGGCCGAGGCCCGACAGGAACAACAGACCGAGCACGACATCGCCGAAATGCTTGTCGCTCAGCGCATGATAGACGCGCGCGCCGGCCCATGCGCCGATCAGCGTGCCCGGAAATGCGATCACTGCGAGCCAGACCACCTTGAACGCGACGAGGCCCGAGGCGGTCTGCAACACCAAGGCGGCGCCGAGCACGGTGAAATTGAAGAGCTGGAAGATGCCGCGCCGCTCGTGCTTGTTCCAGCCTCGGATGTTTGCCCACAGGATCGGAAGTGGCCCCGACAGTCCGGCAAGGCCACCCAAGATGCCGCCGGCAAAACCGATCGCGCCGTCGGCAATGCGGCCGCCGAACGTGACGGCGAGCGGCCGCTTGTTCAGATAGAGAGCCGTCGAAAAAACAAGGATCAGCACGCCGACGCTCAGCTTGAACACTTTTGGATCGGCGGAGGCGACCAGCATGGTGCCCAGCGGCACGCCGATCAGTCCTCCAATCAGGAACGGCCAGACCAGCGAGAGATCAAAACTCTTCCACATCGACGGCAGCGTCGAGCTCTGCGCGATCACCGAGCAGATCAGCACCAGGGGCACCGCGAGAGAGGGCGGCAGCACGTAGAGCCAGATGCCGAGCGCCATCAGCGCCGTGCCGAAACCGGCAAGGCCCGAGACGAAGCCCCCGGCCAGTGCGCCGAGCAGCAGCAGCCCGTAGGTGAGTATTTCCAACAGATTGTCCCTGTTATCTTGACGATCCCGAACTGTTGATCGCCATCGCTCGCATAGCACAGCTGCGGCCATGCAGGTCAATTTCAAAACCGCACGCAAGCGTGATCCCCAGCAGCGGGCGTTCGCGAAAGACAGGCCTACATGACGCTCGTACTTCAAACTGGGGGCCCGCTCGACGCCATCATGCGGTTCGATCGGCCAGTCTCCCGAATGAGATATGGAGAAGGACGATGACCCGCACGAAGATTGCCGTCGCGGCCGCACTAGTGTCGGCGGCGGCCTTGATGCCGACCATGGCGCAGGCCCAGTTTTCCGAGCCTGCGGCCTATCAGGCTGCCCATCCCGACCGCGACGTTCTGAATGGCGGCCAGCTCACGCCCGCCGCGCGCGGGGCTCTCGGCCAGCCGAGCGATGCCTACGCATCGCAAGCTTATCCATCGGCTGTTGCGCCGGTCGTGCGCTCCCACCATCGCCGGCAGCATCGATAGGTATTTGCTAGACGATCTGCCGGGTGTCGGCGGGCCTGTGCAGCGCGCTCATGAGGATGCGCAGCGCCTCCGTCAATTCCGCCCGGTTGCGCGCCGCGCCTAGCGAGACGCGTGCCGCGTGTGGTGCGGTCCCGTCGACGGTGAAGGCCTCGCCGGCGACGACTGCCAGTCCATTCCGCAGCAGATGCGCCGCGACATCGGGACGGTCCTCCGGCAGCCGCAGCCACAGATGATGCGCGGCGGGCTTGGCCTGGAACTCAAATCCCTTGAGCGCCCGTTGCGCGAGCTGCTGGCGGCCGATCGCCTCGCTTCTGATGGCGGTGATGATGCGGTCGGCGATCCCGGTCTCGATCCAATGCGTCACCAGCGCGACCATCAGCGGCGCCGGCATCTGCACCGTCGCCTGCAAAGAGCTACGCATCTCCCGCTGCGAGCTGCCGTCGGGCGTCACCAGATAGGCGACCCGTAGTGCGGGCGCCATACATTTTGACAGCGTGGTCGCGAGATATGTCTGATCCGGAATGAGATTGGCGATCGGCGATGCCGAGCGATCGAGCAGCCCGTAGGCATCGTCCTCGATCAGAATCGTATCGGCATCGTTGATGATCTTGGCGATGGCGCTGCGGCGCTCGGGGAGAAGCGTCGCGGTGGTCGGATTGTGCAGCGTCGGAATGAGATAGACCGCTTTCGGTCTATGCGTGCGGCAAGCCTTTGCCAGCGCCTCTGGCAGGATGCCGCCGTCATCCATCGCGACGCCGACGAGTCTGACGCCGAGGCGCGCGGCGGCGGCCCTGATGCCGGGGAAGGTGAGGGCTTCCGTCAGCACGATGTCGCCGGGCCGGGCGACGTGGGCGAGCAGGTTGAACAGGATCGTCTGTGCGCCGGGAAAGATCACGAGCCTGTCGGCATGCGCATGCGGCACGCGGGGGCGCATCCATCGCGCCGCGACCTCGCGCTCGTGTGCGCTGCCGCCGGGCGGCTGGTAGTTGAGATGCGCGGTCAGGCCCGATTGCGCGCGGATGGCTTCCATCCCGGCGATGATGCGCTCGTCGAGCTGCGCTTCGAGAGGTTGCGGCGGCACGTTCATCGAGAGGTCGATCGCGACGGGATGCGGCAGATCGACCACGCGGCGCGCGCTGGTCTCCGACACGAACGAGCCCTGGCCGACCCGGGCCTCCATGATGCCGCGGCGCCGCGCCTCGGTGTAGGCGCGTGTCACCGTGGTGAGGTCGATGCCGAGCGCCTTTGCCAGCGCCCGCTGCGTCGGCAATTGCTGGCCGCGCACCAGCCGGCCGGCGGCGATGTCGGCCTCCATGGCTTCGACGATGCGCTGATAGCGCGGCCCGCTCAGCTCCGAAATTGTAGGGGTCCAATCCATGCAATGAAGGCCCATATCCTTTGAATGTATGGATACAAGATATTATTGTATGGATCCTAGAAAAGGAAGAGGTGGGGTCATGGCAACCGGTTCAGTCTCTCTGGCAAAGGCGATGTGGCGCGGATTTCGCGGCAAGTGCCCGAACTGCGGCGAAGGCCATGCGTTCGGCCGTTTCCTGAAGGTGGCAGATACCTGCGACCATTGCGGCGAGGAGCTGTTCCACCAGCGCGCCGACGATTTCCCGGCCTATCTCGTGATGGTCGTCGTCGGCCATCTCGTGGTGCCGGCAATCCTCGCGGTCGAAACCGCCTATGCGCCGGCCGTCTGGCTGCAACTGGTGGTGTGGCTGCCGGTGACGTTGTTCGCTTCGCTCGCGCTGTTGCAGCCGACCAAGGGTGCCATCGTCGGGCTGCAATGGCAGATCGGCATGCATGGTTTTGAGGCGGGCAAGCTGCGGCGCGAAGCTGGTCGGCCTGCAGCCGTCCTCGTGAAGGTGAACGCGCGCGCGGCTTAAGGGGCCGTAGCGTTTACATCGCGGGACCGGCCGCTACACTCCATCGTACAAACAAGAACGATGGAAACGCCGATGGCCGCACGCTCAAAAACCTTCCTGCTTTGTCACGGCGCGTGGTCCGGCGGGTGGGCCTGGAAGAAGATGCATCCGTTGACGGCAAAGGCCGGCCATCGCCTCATTGCGCCGACCTATACCGGGCTCGGCGAGCGCGCGCATCTGGCCAGTCCCGCGATCGATCTCGACACGCACATCCAGGACATTCTCAACGTCATCAGGTTCGAGGATCTCGAGGACATCGTGCTCCTCGGCCACAGCTATGGCGGCATGGTCGCCACCGGTGTCGCCGATCGCGCGCGCGAGCGGGTGACGCAATTGATCTATCTCGACGCCTTCGTGCCGCGTGACGGCCAATCGCTGTTCGATCTCCACGAGGGCGGGCGCGAGCCGATGCGCAAGGCTGCAAGCTCAGGCGACGGCTACCGCATCCCGCCGAACCCGCCGCCGCCGGACACGCCGCCGGCCGATCTCGACTGGCTCAACGCCCGCCGGATCAACATGCCGATCAAATGTTTCGAGACGAAGCTGAAACTCGAACATGGCGAGCCGGCGATGCCGCGCAGCTACATCTATTGCACGCGCATTCCGCCGGGCGACGTGTTCGGGCAGTTCGCGAAGCGCACCAAGACCGAGGATGGCTGGCGCACTTTCGAACTCGATGCGAGCCATGCGCCGAATGTGACAGCGCCGGAGGCGCTGATGGGTGTGTTGCAAGAGATCGTCGGATAGCAAGCCCCCAAATGGTGAGGGGCCCGATGCAGTCAGCATCGAACCCCTCGTTGAAGATATCAGCCGGCCTCTAAGCCGGGTTCTGTAGGGCACCGTCCGCTTGCGCGAACGATACGTGACGGCCATTCCTCTGGGACCATGTTTGCACATGGCCTCGAGCAACCTACCCGGACGGCGGGCCTGACATCGCCCCGCGGCGTTATCGCTTTCGCGAACACTCCGCTATGCCGTCCCTATTCGGTTTTGCTCCCGGTGGGGTTTACCATGCCGGCTCCGTTGCCGCAGCCGCGGTGCGCTCTTACCGCACCTTTTCACCCTTACCTGCCTACGCAGCTTGCGCTGCTACGGCACGGCAGGCCCGAGGGCTTGCCGCGCCAAAGCCCCGAAGGGGCGACGGCGGGCGGTTCGTTCTCTGTGGCACTTTCCCTGGGGTCGCCCCCGCCGGACGTTATCCGGCACCGTATGTCAAGGGAGCCCGGACTTTCCTCCCCGGCGGCCTTTCGGCACTTGCCGGAGCGGCCGTCCGGCCGACTGACGGCTTACGCATGAAGCATTTGTGTCGGTTCCGCAAGCCGATATCGCCATGCACGGTTCGCCCGAAATAATTTATCCTGAAGATGTCGTTGGGCGCGTGTCCCGTTCGACTGGATGTCGGCGATCCAGCCGTGCAGCAGGAGTTAAGCGATGCAGTATTTGCTGATGATCTACCAGAACGAAGCCGAGTACGCGAATATGCGTCCGGCGGCCGGCCAGCAGATGACGGCGGAATATCAGACCTTCACGCAAGGCATCATCCAGAGCGGCAATTTCAAGGCCGGCGACCGTTTGCAGCCGACCACGACTGCAACGACCGTCCGCGTGCGCGACGGCAAGACGCTGACGACCGACGGCCCGTTTGCCGAAACACGCGAGCAGCTCGGCGGCTATTACCTGGTGGAGGCCAAGGATCTCGATGCTGCGATCGAGATCGCGTCGCGGATTCCGTCGGCGCGTATCGGCTCGATCGAGGTGCGGCCGATCTGGGTCTACGACAAGTGACGGCGCCGTCGCGCATCGGCGCATGACGCTGTCCGAGATCGACAAGATCTTCCGCGACGAGGCGGGGCGGGCGCTGGCCACGCTGATCCGCCTCGTCGGCGATTTCGATCTCGCCGAGGACGCGCTCCAGGACGCCTTTGCGGTGGCACTGGCGCGCTGGCCGGCGTGCGAGGTCCCCGACAATCCGCGTGCCTGGCTGGTCAATGTCGCCAGGCACAAGGCGATCGACCGTATCAGGCGCCAGGCCGTTTTCCGCGGCAAGGAGCAGGCGCTCGTGCACGAGCTCGAGCTGAACGCGCAGGCGCCCGCCGAGCCGCCGGCAATGCTCGACGACGACATGCTGCGGCTGATCTTCACCTGCTGCCATCCTGCGTTCGCGCCCGAAGTCCAGGTCGCGCTGACACTGCGCACCGTCTGCGGGCTCTCCACGGCGCAGGTCGCGCGCGCCTTCCTCGTCAGCGAGGAGGCGATGGCGCAGCGTCTCGTCCGCGCCAAGCAGAAGATCAGGCTCGCCGGCATTCCCTATGAGGTCCCCGAGCGCGACACGCTGGTGCCGCGGCTCGATGGTGTGCTTGCCGTGATCTATCTCGTCTTCACCGAAGGCTACGTGGCGACGTCCGGTGCGGATTTGATGCGACCCGATCTTGCCGCCGAGGCGATCCGGCTTGGCCGCTTGCTCGACCGGCTGCTACCCGATCGAGCCGGGATCAAGGGCCTGCTGGCGCTGATGCTGCTGCACGATGCGCGCCGCGCAGGGCGCCAGACCGCCGCCGGCGACATCGTGCTGCTGGAAGAGCAGGATCGTTCGCAGTGGGACCATGCACAGATCGAGGAGGGTCTGCGCCTGGTGGACGACGCACTGCGCGTGCCCGGCCGGCCGCAGCCGTATGCAGTACAAGCCGCGATCGCTGCGCTGCATGCGCGTGCGCCGAGCTACGAGCAGACAGACTGGCCGCAGATTGCCGGGCTCTATGAAGTGCTGCTGCGGATCAATCCGTCGCCGGTGATCGAACTCAACCACGCGGCGGCGGTGTCGATGGTCGATGGGCCCGCGCGCGCGCTCGATCTCGTGGATGCGACCGCCGCACGCGGCGCGCTTCATGGCTATGAGCTGCTGCCAGCGGTGCGGGCGGATTTGTTGCGGCGGCTTGGCCGGAAGGAGGAGGCGCGCGAGGCCTATCGCGCTGCGACGGAGGCGACGCAGTTAGAGCCGCTGCGACGGCTTTATGCGCGAAGGATGAGGGAGATGAACTGAGTTTCCGTCATGGCGGGGCTTGTCCCGGCCATCCACGTTCTTCCGGCGCGACAAAGACGTGGATGCCCGGGACAAGCCCGGGCATGACGGAGCAAGAGGTCACGTTCTCGAAGACGTCAGCTACTTCGTCACGATGGTCGTTGTCTCCTGAGGGAGACTCCCCAACAGCGCCTGCAAGGTCGAGAGCGTCGAGTGATCCGCGACCCCATCCAGTCGCGCCGGGCGGAAATGGCGCTGGAACGCGGTGACGACTTCCATGGTCGCGGCGTCGTATTTGCCGGTGAGGGGAACGCCGTAGCCGTATCTGGCGAGCGCTTGCTGCAGGCTCAGCACCTCATCGCTGATGGTGCCGAGCATCAGGCTTTCGCCGCGCACCACCGGCGCGGGCGTGACCCAGTGTCCGACGCCGGAATTGGCCAGCGAATGCCACGGAAATTTTTCGCCGGGATCTTTCTTGCGCGCCGGCGCCACGTCGGAATGGCCGAGCACCCGGTGCGCGGGCACCTTGCGGCGGAGCATGATGCCGCGGCACAGCGCGATCACGGCGGCGATCTGGCGCAGCGGAAACTCCGGATAGCCCCAATCGTGGCCGCGATTGACGATCTCGATCCCGATCGAGCAGGAATTGATGTCGTCCTCGCCGGACCAGGACGAGACGCCGGCATGCCAGGCGCGCCTGGCCTCCGGCACGCATTGCACGATGCGGCCGTCTTCCAGCACGACATAATGTGCCGATACCTCTGTGCCCGCGGAGCAGAGCCGCGCCAGCGCACCTTCGACGTCGGGCATGCCGGTGTAGTGCAGCACAATCATATCGGGTTGGCGGCCCTTGTTGCGGTCGCCATGGTTCGGTGAGGGGATGATGTCGGAGACGATCGAGGAATCCGGCTCGAACGTCCGCATGTTCGCGGCCGCTTTGGGAACCGGCAGAACGCGTTGACGCTTCGAATCAGATCCAGACGGCGTGGACGAACCGGACGACATAAATAGCTCGAGACAGACAGAGAGTGGGCCAAGCCCTTTTCTTTACTATTCCTTTACCCTCCACCGTGCGCAACCGCGCGACGAGGTTAACGGATGCATTTTGGCGCATGTGTGTGGATGAAGCATCACCGCCGCGTCAGCTTTTCGACTTGTCGCGAGCCGATCAACGCTTTCTTAACGCTAAGGGCCGTTACTGAGAGATGAAGAGCCGACCCGCGTCCGGAGGCGGCCAAAGCGTATTTTGGCTCGAAATCCCATGGCTGCCCGACAAATTCCAAGGGGAATACTGGGTTGGTGGCCCGGGACGACCGGGCACGGTAACCATATCGGACGGGGGTTGGGTCGTGGAACCGCCGCGACGCGGAATCATTCGAGGCGTTATGAGCTTGTTCGTCCCCGATCTCACTTGGGAGTCCGGCGGGGCGATCGGCAGGCCTGGCGCATGAGCTCGGCTCCGCACATCCCCGTTCTTGGCCGCGAGGCCATCGACCACCTCGCCCCGCGCGAAGGCGGCCTTTATATCGACGCGACCTTTGGTGCCGGCGGCTACAGCCGCGCGATCCTCGACGTGCCGGGAACTCAGGTGATTGCCATTGATCGCGACCGTACTGCGATCGAGGGCGGCGCCGAGCTCGTCGCATGCTCGGCGGGCAGGCTGACCCTCGTTGAAGATCGTTTCTCCAACCTCGCCGAGGTCTGCGCGGCTCAAGGCATCGATGGCGTCGACGGCGTCGTGATGGACGTCGGGGTATCCTCGATGCAGCTCGACCAGGCCGGCCGCGGCTTCTCGTTCCGCCTCGATGGTCCGCTCGACATGCGGATGGGGCAGGCAGGCCCGACTGCGGCCGATGTCGTGGCGCGCGCCTCGGAAGGCGATCTCGCCGACATCATTTATCTTCTCGGCGAAGAGCGGCAGTCGCGCCGGATCGCCCGCGCTATCGTCGCGGACCGTCAGGAGACGCCGTTCACGACCACGCGCGCGCTCGCCGAGCTCGTCGGCAGGGTGGTTCGGTCCAAGCCCGGCGATATTCACCCGGCGACGCGGACGTTCCAGGCCCTGCGCATCTTCGTCAACGAAGAGCTCGAGGAACTCCAGAGCGCGCTCATCGCTGCCGAGCGCGTGCTCAAGCCCGGTGGTCGCCTCGTTGTCGTCTCGTTCCATTCGCTGGAAGACCGCATCGTCAAGAATTTCCTTAGCCTGCGCAGCAAGACGGGTGGCGGCTCACGCCATTTGCCGGAAGTGTCGCAGGCGGTGCCGAGCTTCCAGCTGCTGACGCGGCGGCCGGTGATCGCGGGCGAAGACGAGGTCGCGCATAACCCGCGCGCGCGGTCGGCAAAACTGCGCGCCGGCGAGCGCACCTCGGCGCCTGCGCATGATGATCGCGAGCAATCGTCATGGCCAAAACTCTCCGACGTCATGAGGGGTGGCTAGCGCATGCGCTTCATCCACCTCCTCGTCATCGGCGCGCTGATCTTCGCGGCAGCCTATGTCTATAGGATCAAGATGGACTCCACGGCGCGCACCGAAAAGGTGCTGCGGCTGCATGCGGAGATCCGCGAGCAGCGCGATGCGATCGCGGCGCTGCGCTCCGAATGGGCCAAGCTCGATGCGCCCCTGCGCCTGCAAGGCCTGTCCGACCGGCATCTGCAGCTCAAGCCGGTCAACGGCACGCAATATGATTCACTGAAGAATTTGCCCGAGCGTCCGCTGCGGATGTTCAGGCCGGGCGAGCCGGATCCGATCGGCGCCATGCTCAACACCATCGAAGCCGCCAGCGATCCCGATAATGTGACGGGCTCCGTGCCTCAGCCCGAGGACAAGCCATGAGTGCTGTGACCCCGGCCAAACCTGCAGAAAAGCCCGCTGAGCCCTGGCGGCAGCGGCTGATCCGCAGCCTGCTGTACGGGCGCAACGTCGATCGCGCGGCCAAGGCGCGGGCGCGCGTCGGCCTGGCGATGCTCGCCTTCGGCGCGGTCTACGCCCTGATCGGCGGCCGGCTCGTGATGTTCGCGATCGGCGCCGACGCCCATGGCGCACGCCGCGCCGCGGCGCAGGAGGTGGTCGCGACCGCGCGGCCCGACATCGTCGACCGCAACGGCGCGATTCTCGCGACCGACGTCAAGGCCTCGAGCCTGTTCGGCGAGCCGCGCCGCATCATCGACAAGGACGAGGCAATCGAACTTCTGACCGCCACGGTGCCCGACCTCGACGAGGCCGAGGTGCGCGAGCGCCTGAAGACGCGCAAGGGCTTCGTCTGGCTCAAGCGCGAGATTACGGCGAAGCAGCAGCAGGACATCCACAAGCTCGGCATTCCCGGCATCGGTTTCCTGCGCGAGAACAAGCGCGTCTATCCGACCGGCAACGAGGTCGCCCACCTCATTGGTCTCGTCAACATCGACAACCAGGGCATCGCCGGCATGGAGAAGTGGCTCGACAATCAGGGGCTCGCCGATCTCCACCGCGCGGGCTTTGCCACCGACCGGCTGCAAAAGCCGATCGAGCTATCGGTGGATCTGCGGGTCGAGCACGCACTGCGTGACGAGCTGCTGAAGGCCAAGGAGAAATACCACACCAAGGCTGCCTCCGGCATCGTCTCCAACGTCAAGACCGGCGAGATCGTGGCGATGGTCTCCCTTCCGGACTTCGATCCCAACAATCCGAAGGAAGCGCACGATCCCGACCGCATCAATCGCCTGACCACCGGCGTTTACGAGATGGGCTCGACCTTCAAGGCGTTCACGCTGGCGATGGCGCTCGATTCCGGCAAGATCAATCTGAACACATCGTGGGATGCACGCGGAAACCTGCACTACGGCAAGTTCACCATCCACGACAGCCATCCGCTCGGACGCTTCATCAACACCAAGGAAGTGTTCACCTTCTCGTCCAACATCGGCGCGGCGCGGATCGCGCTCGGCCAGGGCGTCGAGGCCCACAAGGCATTCCTCGGCAAGATGGGCCAGTTGACGCGGCTGCGCACCGAACTGCCGGAAAGCGCGGCTCCGCTGATTCCGCGCCGCTGGGGCGAGCTGAACACGGTCACCATCGCTTTCGGCCAGGGCATGTCGGTGGCGCCGCTGCAGGCGGTGATGGGCATCAACGCGCTGGTGAACGGCGGCTATTTGATTCCGCCGACCTTCATGAAGCGCAGCGAGTCCGAAGCGGCGGCGATGGCCAAGCGCGTCATCAGGACGGAGACCAGCGACAAGATGCGGTTCCTGATGCGGCTCAATGCCGAAATCGGCACCGCCAAGACCGCCGACGTCAAGGGTTACTATGTTGGCGGCAAGACCGGCACGTCGGAGAAGGTCATCAACGGCCGCTATGCCAAGAAGCGCGTGCTCAACTCCTTCACCGCGATCATGCCCTGCGACGATCCGAAATATCAGATCCTGATCATGCTGGACGAGCCCCAGGCGATTCCCGAAACGAAAGGTTTCATCACCTCGGGCTGGAACGCGGTGCCGACCGGCGGCAAGGTGATCGAGCGGATCGCGCCGCTATTGGGCGTCGAACCGCGGTTCGACCTGCCGCCGTCCGAGCGCCTTATTCTTGCAGCATCCAGGACAACCCAGTAATCAACCGGGTGGGCCGTTGCCGCTGCTGAGTCGGGATTTCCCTGCAGATTCGGCAATCCGGTCCGGCATGTCGACTGGAAGACCATGAAGCTGCGCGACCTCCTCGATCAGGACGTTCAGGGCAATGATGCCGCAATCGAGCCCGCGGTCGCGGCGCTCGACGTGACCGGCGGCGCCCTCGACAGCCGCGCGGTCAAGCCCGGCGATCTCTTCTTCGCACTTGCGGGCAGCAAGACCGACGGTGCGCGCTTCATCGATGCCGCGATTGCCGCCGGCGCGGTGGCGGTCGTCGGCGACCATGCCCCTGATGGCTGCAAGGTGCCGTTCATCACAGTCGCGAATCCGCGCCGCGCGCTGGCGCTGGCCGCGGCAAAATTTTTTCCCGCGCAGCCCGCGACAATTGCGGCGGTGACCGGCACCAGCGGCAAGACCTCGGTCGCCGCATTCACCCGGCAGATCTGGGAGCGGCTCGGGCACGCCTCCGCCAGCATCGGAACCATCGGGCTCGTTTCCCCGAAGCGTACCGTCTACGGCTCGCTGACGACGCCCGATCCGATCGCACTGCACCGGCAGCTCGACGAGATCGCACGCGAGGGCGTCACGCATCTCGCCTTCGAGGCCTCTTCTCACGGGCTCGACCAATATCGCCTCGACGGCGTGCGCGTGTCCGCCGGCGGCTTCACCAATCTCTCGCGCGACCATATGGATTACCATCCGACCGTCGCGCATTACCTCGCGGCCAAGCTCAGGCTGTTCCGCGAACTTGTCCCGCCGGGGGGCGCGGCCGTGATCTCCGCCGATCATGATTGCTCGGCGGAGGCGATCAGTGCTGCGAATTCGCGCGGCTTGCGCGTGATGGCAGTCGGTCGCAACGGCGACGGGGCGGGCGAGGGCATTCGTCTCGCCGGTGCGGAGGTCGAAGGATTTTCGCAAGTGCTCGCGCTCGAACATCGCGGCAAGCGGTATACGATCCGGCTGCCGCTGGTCGGCGAGTTCCAGATCGAGAATGCGCTGGTGTCAGCTGGCCTCGCCATCGGCACCGGCGGCGACGCCGCGGACGTGTTCGCGAGCCTCGAACATCTCGAAGGCGCCAAAGGTCGGTTGGAGCGCGTCGGCGAGCGCAACGGTGCGCCGATCTTCGTCGACTATGCGCACAAGCCCGATGCGCTGGCGAAGGCGCTGCAGGCGCTGCGTCCCTACGCCAGGCGCAGGCTGGTCGTCGTGTTCGGCGCCGGCGGCGACCGCGATGCCGGCAAGCGTCCGATCATGGGCGAGATCGCCGCCGGCAACGCCGACGGTGTCATCATCACCGACGACAATCCGCGCAGCGAGAAGCCGGAATCGATCCGCGCCGAAATTCTCGCCGCCGCCAAGGGCGCCCGCGAAATCGGCGACCGGGCCGCGGCGATCCGCACCGCGATCGCCGAATTGGAAGATGGCGATGCGCTGCTCATCGCCGGCAAGGGCCACGAGACCGGGCAGATCGTCGGCGGAGAGGTTTTGCCCTTCAGTGATCACGAGGCGGTCGCCGCCGCATTAGCGTCGAGGATTGCATGAGCGCGCCCATATGGACGGTGGCCGAAGTGGCGCGCGCGCTGGGCGCCGCCGGATCGTTCCCGGACACGCCGATCGACTTCGTCACCCAGGACAGCCGGCTGGCGAAGCCGGGCAGCCTGTTCGTCGCGCTGAGCGGCACGCCAAGCGGCGGCTTCATTTCGGCCTTCGCCAGCGCGCGTGACGGCTGGGAGTTCGCGGACAAGGCGGAAGCCTCGGGCGCGGTCGCGATGATCGTGCCGCACGAGATCGCGGGCATCCGCATTCCCCAGATCGTCGTCAAGGACACGCTGATCGACGGCCTCTGGGGCCTTGCGCGCGCGGCACGCGCGCGCTTCAACGGGCCGGTGATCGGGCTCACCGGCAGCGCGGGCAAAACCAGCACCAAGGAATTCCTCGCGGCCTATCCCAATGCCTATGCCAGCCCGTCGAGCTTCAATAATTTCTGGGGCGTGCCGCTGACGCTGTGCAATGCGCGCCCCGATGCCAGTCTCTGGGTCGTCGAGATGGGCATGAACCAGGCGGGCGAAATCGCGCGGCTTAGCGAACTGACGCGGCCGACGGTGGCGCTCGTCGTCAACGTCCAGCCGGTGCATCTGGAGAAGCTCGGCTCGCTCGAAGCCATCCGTCGCGAGAAGGTGTCGATTGCACTCGGCCTGCCCGCGGAAGGCGTGCTGGTGCTGCCCGCCGGGATCAAGGCGCCGGACTGGAAGGGCAAGGTCATACGCTTCGGCGAGAAAGCCGAGGTGCATGAAGTCGCGCACGCGCCGCACGGCGACAGCTGGCAGGTCGTGGCCGCGCTCGGCAAGAAGGAGATCGCGTTCAGCCTGACGCCGGGCGCGCCGCATCGCGTTCAGAATGCGCTGGCCGCGCTCGCATCGATCCGTGCGACCAACCTCGATGCGGCGACGCTTGCGATCAAGCTCGACCGGGTCGGTATCATGAGCGGCCGTGGCGTCGAGCAGGCGGCCGGTGGCGTCACCGTGATCGACGACAGCTTCAACGGTAATCCGGCCAGCGTGGCTGCCGCGCTGCAAAGCTTGCAGGCGCGCAACACGACCGGTGGCCGCCGCATTGCCGTGCTCGGCGACATGCTGGAGCTGGGCGACGGCGCACCAACCTATCACATCGACCTCGCCAGGCATCTCGACGGCATCGACGGCGTCTATTGCGTCGGACCCCTGATGCGTCACCTGTTCGAGGTGCTTCCAGCCGGCAAGGGTCTCGGTTGGCACGACGACCCCGTCACGCTGAAGCCGGGGGAGGTCGCAAATCTGCTGAGGGCAGGCGATGTCGTGGTTGTCAAGGGCAGCAAGAAGATGTTCTGGGTCAACAAGTTTGTGCCGGGCCTAGTGGCCGCCTTGCAGGCAAGGGCGTAAACTGCTTGGAAGGCGCTGTTCCCGAATCCCCCCTTTCCGGCGCGAAGCCGTTCGTTTTCTTTAGAGGTCGCCCGACCCGATGATGAAGACCAGCGAATGCGCGTGAGGCAGGTTGACAAGGCCAAGATCAAGGCGCGTGCAAAGGCGCCATAGGACCGTCTGAATGTTTTACTGGCTGATCGAGCTCTCCAACACATTTCCGGGCTTCGGTGCCGTTCGCACCTTCCTGAACGTCTTCCGCTACATCACCTTCCGCACCGGCGGCGCCGTCGTCACCGGCGCGCTGTTCGTATTCCTGTTCGGACCCTGGATCATCGACCATCTGCGCATCCGGCAAGGCAAGGGCCAGCCGATCCGGGCCGATGGTCCGCAATCGCATCTCGCCAAGAAAGGCACGCCCACCATGGGCGGGCTGATGATCTTGTCCGGTCTCACGGTCGGCACGGTGCTGTGGGCCAATCCGCTCAACCCTTACGTCTGGATCGTGCTGGCGGTGACGCTTGGCTTCGGCTTCGTCGGCTTCTATGACGATTATCTCAAGGTGACGAAGCAGACCACGACCGGGTTCGGCAGCAAGCTTCGCCTGCTGATCGAGGCGGCGATCGCGCTGGTGGCCTGCTACGCGCTGGTGCGGCTGAACCGCGATCCCGCGTCGACCGCGCTGACGATTCCTTTCCTGAAGGACACCGTGCTGCATTTCGGCTGGTTCTTCGTCGTGTTCGGCGCCTTCGTCATCGTTGGCGCCGGCAACGCGGTGAACCTGACCGACGGTCTCGACGGCCTTGCCATCGTGCCGGTGATGATCGCGACTGCGAGCTTTGCCATGATCGCCTATCTCGCCGGCAACGCGGTGTTCGCCGATTATCTCCAGATCAAATATGTCGCCGGCACCGGCGAGCTCGCCGTGCTCTGCGGCGCGCTGCTGGGTGCGGGCCTGGGCTTCCTCTGGTTCAACGCGCCGCCGGCCTCGATCTTCATGGGCGACACCGGCTCGCTCGCGCTCGGCGGCATGCTGGGCGCGATCGCAGTGGCGGTGAAGCACGAGATCGTGCTCGCGGTGATCGGCGGCCTGTTCGTGCTGGAGGCAGTCTCCGTCATCGTGCAGGTGGTGTCGTTCAAGATGACGGGAAAACGCATCTTCCGGATGGCGCCGATCCATCACCATTTCGAGCAACTCGGCTGGACCGAGCCCCAGATCGTGATCCGGTTCTGGATCATCTCGGTGATGCTGGCGCTCGCTGGCCTATCCACGCTGAAGCTGCGGTGAACGATCGATGATCCCCGTCACGTCCTTTGCCGGCAAGACGGTCGCGGTGTTCGGCCTCGGCGGCTCGGGACTCGCCTCCTGTCACGCGTTGAAAGCGGGCGGCGCCGAGGTGATCGCCGCCGACGACAGCGCCGAGAATGTCGCCAAGGCCGCGCAAGCGGGCTTCATCACGGCTGATTTGCGCAACGTCTCATGGGCGAATTTCGCCGCGCTGGTGCTCGCGCCCGGTGTGCCGATGACCCACCCAGTCCCGCATTGGAGCGTGCTGAAGGCGCGCGAGGCCGCTATCGAGGTGATCGGCGACATCGAGCTGTTCTGCCGCGAAAGGCGCCGGCACGCGCCGGATGCGCCGTTCGTCGCCATCACCGGCACCAATGGCAAATCGACGACGACGGCTTTGATCGCGCATCTCACCAAGGTCGCCGGCTATGACACCCAGATGGGCGGAAATATCGGCACCGCAATCCTGTCGCTGGAGCCGCCGGGCATGGGCCGCGTCCACGTCATCGAGATGTCGTCCTATCAGATCGACCTCACGCCTTCACTCGATCCCTCCGTCGGCATTCTGCTCAATGTCAGCGAAGACCACATCGATCGCCACGGCACCATCGCGCATTACGCCGCGGTGAAGGAGCGACTCGTTGCCGGTGTGCAGGCCGGCGGCACCGCGATCGTCGGCGTCGACGACGGCTTTTGCCGCGATATCGCCGACCGGCTCGATCGCGCCGGCAAGAACGTGGTGCGGATCTCCGTCAAGAATCCGCTGGCCAGCGGCATCCATGTCGAGCACGGCCATATCGTGCGCAATTCGGGCGGCGCGCGCAGTGAAATCGCGGCGCTCGGCGGCATCGGTTCTCTGCGCGGCTTGCACAATGCGCAGAACGCGGCGTGCGCGGCAGCCGCCGCGCTCGCGATGGGCATCGGCCTCGACGTCTTGCAGAACGGCCTGCGCAGCTTCCCCGGCCTTGCGCATCGCATGGAGCAGGTCGGCCGCCGCGGCAACGTGCTGTTCGTCAACGATTCCAAGGGCACCAATGCCGACGCCACCGCGCATGCGCTGTCGTCCTTTTCGGACATCTTCTGGATCGCGGGCGGCAAGCCGAAGGCCGGCGGAATCACCGGCCTCACCGGCTACTTCCCGCGCATCCGAAAAGCCTATCTGATCGGCGAGGCCGCGCAGGAATTTTCGGGCACGCTCGGCACGAAGGTGCCGCACGAGATCAGCCAGACCCTCGACGTCGCCGTCGAGCAAGCCGCATGCGATGCGGAGGCGTCAGGCATCGCTGACGCGGTCGTCCTGCTGTCGCCCGCCTGCGCCTCCTTCGACCAGTATCGCAACTTCGAAATTCGCGGCACCAGGTTCCGCGAGCTGGTGCAGGCGCTGCCGGGCATGAAGCCGGTGGTGTAGGGACGCTGCTGGTTGTTGCTCCGCTGTCGTCGCCCGGCTTGACCGGGTGATCCAGTACGCCGCGGCTGTGGTTATGAACCCTCGACGTCTCTGGAATACTGGATGCCCCGCTTTCGCGGGGCATGACGGGCATTTGAGGTAAGCGCTCGCCTTCATCTCCAATCATCCCCGTTTCCTTAACCCCCCGGTAACCAACCTCGGCGACCAATGGACCGACCTCTGTCCGAAAGCGGCCGCCATGCTCTCCCGTGAAGAACGCACCCCCTTTTCCGAGTGGTGGTGGACCGTCGACAAGCCGCTGATGGGTGCCATCCTGGCGCTGATGCTGACCGGCGTGATCCTGTCGCTGGCGGCGAGCCCGCCGGTTGCGACCCGCATCGGGCTCGATCCCTTCCACTTCTTCAGCCGGCACGTGCTATTCCTGGTGCCGTCCTGCATCGTGCTGCTCGGGGTGTCCTTCCTGTCGCCGCGGGCGATCCGTCGCTCGGCGCTGATCATCTTTGCGGTCAGCATCGTCCTGATCGTGCTGACGCTCGCGATCGGCCCCGAAGTAAAGGGCTCGCGGCGCTGGATCACGCTACTCGGCCTCAATATCCAGGCCTCCGAGATCGCAAAACCGTCGTTCGTCGTCATGGCCGCCTGGCTGTTCGCGGAATCCACTAGGCGGCCAGAAATGCCGGCGACCTCGATGGCGCTGGTGCTGCTCTTGATGCTGGTCTCGCTGCTGGTGATGGAGCCCGACTTCGGCCAGACCATGCTGATCCTGATGGTGTGGGGCTCGCTGTTCTTCATCGCGGGCATGCGGATGATCTGGGTGTTCGGGCTCGCCGGCCTCGGCGCCGCCGGACTGTTCAGCGCCTATCTTTTTGTTCCCCACGTCGCCGGCCGCATCAAGCGCTTCATGAATCCGGCCTCGGGCGACACCTTCCAGGTCGATACCGCCATGGAGGCCTTCTACAATGGCGGCTGGTTCGGCCTCGGACCGGGCGAGGGCATCGCCAAGCGCAGCCTGCCCGACAGCCACACCGATTTCGTGTTCGCGGTTGCCGCCGAAGAGTTCGGCATCATCCTGTGCCTCGCGATGCTGGCACTGTTTGCTTTCGTCGTCATCCGGACGCTGTCGCGCGCCTATGCCAACGAGGACATGTTCTCGCGCTTCGCGGCCTCGGGCTTGGCGATCCTGTTCGGCGTGCAGGCCGCCATCAACATGTCGGTCAATCTCCAGCTCATCCCCGCCAAGGGCATGACGCTGCCCTTCATCTCCTATGGTGGCTCCTCGATCGTGTCGCTGGCCTATGGTGTCGGCATGATGCTCGCGCTGACGCGGCTGCGCCCGCGCACCGAAGTCGAGGCGAGCGGCCACGCCGAGGCGATGCGCAGCTACGCATAGTTTTTCGTCATTGCGAGCGAAGCGAAGCAATCCAGAATCTCTCCGCGGTGGCAGTCTGGATTGCTTCGCTGCGCTCGCAATGACGAAAGAGTCCTTGTAAAACTCGCCACCATGGACACCTCCCCCCTGATTCTTCTCGCCGCGGGCGGCACCGGCGGCCATCTGTTTCCGGCCGAGGCGCTCGGCGTCGAGCTGATCCGGCGCGGCTTCCGCGTCCGCCTCGTCACGGACGAGCGCGCGCTGCGCTACAGCGGACTGTTCACCAAGGACATGATCGACGTCGTCTCGAGCGAGACTGCGCGCGGACGCAATCCGCTGCAGCTCGCCTATGCCGGCCTGACGCTCGCGGCCGGCACGCTGTCCGCCTACAGCCTGATCAAGCGACTGAAGCCGGTCGCCGTCGTCGGCTTCGGCGGCTATCCGACGCTGCCGCCGCTGGTCGCCGCAAAATTCGCCGGCGTGCCCGGCATCATCCATGACGCCAATGCGGTGCTCGGCCGCGCCAACCGGTTCCTGTCGAGCCGCGTCCAAGCCATCGCGACGTCGTTGCCCGGCGTGCTCGATCGCGATCCGGCGCTATCAGGCAAGACCACGACGGTCGGCACGCCGATGCGTCCGGCGATCCTCGCCGCAGCTGGCGTGCCATATGCTGCGCCTGAAGTGAACGGTCCGCTGCGCCTGCTCGTCGTCGGCGGCAGCCAGGGCGCGCGCATCATGGCCGACATCGTGCCGGGCGCGATCGAGCGCCTCGAGCCTGCGCTGTGGAGCCGGCTCGTCCTCACCCAGCAGGTGCGCGACGAGGATATGGCGCGCGTGCGTGCGGTCTACGACAGACTGAAGATCAAGGCCGAGCTCGCGCCGTTTTTCACCGATCTTCCGGCACGGCTGGCCTCCAACCATCTGGTGGTGTCGCGCTCAGGCGCCGGCACCGTGGCGGAACTTGCCGCGATCGGGCGGCCCTCGATCCTGGTGCCGCTGCCGGGCGCGATCGACCAGGACCAGTTCGCCAATGCCGGCGTGCTGGCCAAGGTCGACGGTGCGATCCGCATTCCGCAGACCGAGTTTTCCTCCGATCGCCTCGCCGCCGAGATCTCCGCCTTCGCCGCCGAGCCCGCGCGTCTTGCCGCCATGGCGCAGGCCGCCCGCGGCGCCGGCCGGCTCGACGCAGCGGAGCGGCTGGCCGATCTGGTGGCCAAAATCGCGGGAATCTGACGCGAAATCGGCCGGAATTCCTACTTTTGCCGTCATGGCCGGGCTTGTCCCGGCCATCCACGTCTTGCAAGAAGTGGTAAGGATTCGTGGATGGCCGGG